>NZ_VMHF01000001.1:304659-444906 GCF_007559355.1 Allobacillus sp. SKP2-8
ATGCTCTCTATTCAACCGAAATTCGAATCTCACTTCCGATCCGGGTGATTAGGCGCTCTCTATTCAACCGAAGTTTGATTCTCACTCCTGATCCGGGTGATTAGGCGCTCTCTATTCGACCGGGATTTGAATCTCACTTCCGATTCGGGTGATTAGATGCTCTCTATTCGACCGAAGTTTGACTCTCGCTTCTGGTCCGGGTGATTAGATGCTCTCTATTCAACCGAAATTTGACCTTCGCTTCTGGTCCAGGTGATTAGGCGTCGTCCATTCAACCGAATTCAGACTCTCGTTTCCAACCCCGACATCGAGACTCTTATAACAACGTTTGTGTTCTTCACAGATAACGAGTACTCTAATTGATCAAATTGATTCAAGTACAGGTAAATTACAAAAGAATGATTAACCCTTACTATTCTTTATAAAAAACCCGAAAAATGACTAGGATATCATTTTCCGGGCTAGTGGGTTGTTTATTGATTTTGAACTAGCTTTACCATCATGCTAGCCATCGTACGTCTTTCTTCTTCGGAAGCAACATTCCAAAGGTCACGAAGAATTGCTTCTTCATCGTTTTTTGCATCAACTTTAGATGCTAAGTGCTCACCTATTTCGTAAGCTAGGTTGTTGATGGTATCTTGTTGCATTCCTTTATCCTGCGCTTGATTAAGACGGTCACCTAAGAAATCCTTCCATTGATCGAAGTTATCCATTATGGACATGGTTCATCCTCCTTTACTATTCTTCACCTATATTTTCTACGGAAGATGAAACCTTATACATGAAAATTATTTATAAACCTCCACTTAATCGAAGGACTTGTCCATGGACATACTTGCTTTCACTCGAAAAAAGGAAGCGGATTAAGTTTGCTACATCTTTTGGTTGACCAGCCCGTTGTAAAGGCACTTGATTTGTCCACTCTTCCTGGTCTTCCACTGGAATAAGTTTATTCATTTTCGTATCAATTAAGCCAGGTGTCACGGCATTCACTCGGATTTTTGAAGGCCCTACTTCTTTTGCGATGGACTTCATCCATGCAATTTGGGCGCCTTTCATCGCCGCATAAACCGATTCATTACTCGCACCTAATTCGCCCCAAATTGAGGAGATCACCACGATATTACCTTCTTTACGAGCAATCATTTGAGGTATAAAGGCTTTCGCGATCAACATCGTTGATTTCACATGTATCTTATATTGCTCATCCATCTTTTCAGCTGACGATTCTGTTAAGAGCTCATGATAACTACGACCTTGGGCAAATAATATACCGTGTATTTGAAAAGGGATGGATTCGATTAATTGATGAATTTCTGTTTCATCCGTGAGATTTGCCTGAACACTCATAATGACTTGATCTTCATCCAATAAAGACATGGTTTTCTCGATGGCTTCATTATTTTCATGGTAATGCAGGATAAATTGTCTTGAAGGGTGTGCCAAGCTATGAATGGCTTCTTGAGCCAAATCACTGCTCGCTCCAATAACAAGAACAGTTTCTCTCATCATTATTCCTCTTCCGGTAAGATCATACAAACGGTCATTTGGTCCTCATCAATCCATCCGTCAATTACTTCTTTCATATCGTCTCTTGTCAAGTTCTCCAATGTCTCGAAAATATTTCGATAATCGACAGAAAGATCATGATAGTGAATGATTTGGTTAGCTGTACCCTCTAATTCATTGAAGTCACGAATTAATTCACCGTATTTTCTTTTTTTCATTCTGGCAAACTCTTCCTCTGACACGGTTGTATTTTTTAAGTTCAACAACATGTCGATGACACGTTCACTGAATTCTTCTGGTTTAAGTGTTCTTCCGCCAATCATTGTCACTCCGAATGATTTTTCCATATACGACTCAAGACGTAAGGTTTCCATGACTAACCCTTCATTGTATAGCTCTTCAAAATACTTTCCGCTTTTAGAGAAATACAAATCCATCACAAGTTCACGGACAAGCTCATTCTTCAGTAACTCATTCGTTTGAAGCCGTTCTTTTTTATCTTTGATTCCGACCATACATTTAGGTGTTTGTACAGGCATATGGATGACTTCTTTTTTCTTGAAAACCGGATCTTTTTCATCACCGTAGTCCCGTTTTATTTCCTCAATCGGTGCAAATTCTTTCTTTGCTTGGTTGTTTCTGACTAATTCAGCCATCTCTTGTAAAGAAAAGTTCCCGATGACAAAGAGAGACATGTTCGATGGATGATAAAATGTTTCATAACATAAATATAAGTCGTCATGGGTAATCGTGTAGATTGAGTCTACTGTTCCCGCGATATCGATTCGTACCGGATGTTTTTCAAACATGGATTGGAGCGTTCCAAAGAATAAACGCCAATCTGACTGGTCATCATACATCCGGATTTCTTGTTCAATAATTCCTTTTTCTTTTTCCACCGTTTGTTCAGTGAAGTAAGGATCTTGGACAAAATCGAGCAAGGTTTCAACATTTCGTTCCTCATCTTCCGTACTGGAAAATAAATAGGCTGTTTGAGTAAATGACGTAAATGCGTTAGCTGAAGCCCCTCGCTCTGAAAAGTGCTGAAATACATCGCCATCTTCTTTTTCAAACATCTTATGCTCTAAGAAATGGGCAATCCCATCAGGCACTTGAGTGAACTCATCACTGTTTAATGGCGTGAATTTTTGATCGATTGACCCGTAATTGGTCGAGAAAATAGCGAACGTTTTCTCAAAATCTTCTTTAGGATAATAAAAGACCGTTAAGCCATTCGGCAATGTCTCTTGATAGATTGTTTCATTGATTCGAGGTATATTCAGTTCTTTCATACTTCTTCCCCTCCATTCTCAGCAGTCAAAAAGTAAACCGTGTCTAATTGGATTTGTTTTGAAACGGCAACAACATCTTCTTTCGTAACAGATTGAATGGCTTCAGCGATGGCTTGTGGATCTTCAGACTTCCCACCGATCACTTGCTGGTGAAACAATTCGATGATTCCTGTTGAACGATCTAATGTTTCTTTCAACTGGTTGGTGATTGCTTTTTTGGTCTGATCGATCTCTTTGTCTGTAATTTCACCTTCACTGATTGCCTGATGCTGTGCTTCAATAATCTCTCTCGCTTGTTCATATTTTTCAGGGGCAATCCCACTGAAAACAAACAACAGACCTTTATTGCTTTCGAAGCGGGAAGCAGCATAATAAGCCAAAGAATGTTTTTCTCGAACGTTCAAGAATAACTTGGAATGAGGATAACCACCAAAGATTCCATTGAAAACTTGAAGAGCAGGAAAATTGTCATCAGAAAAATGAACACCTGTGCGAAAGCCCATATGAAGCTTTGCTTGCTGAATTTTTTGTTTTTCTGTAATGGTATCTACTTTTTCCGGCAAGATTGGTTCTGAACGAACAATTGATAATCGTGGGTTTCTTGTAAACGTAAGATTTTCCTCGATATCTTTTTCCATCTGTTCGTTGTTAAAATCACCTACTGCGAAAACATCCAAGCGATCCTCTGTGAGCATCTGTTGATAAGTCTCATATAAGCTTTTTCCATCTAACTGCGGAAGGTCCTCTAAATAGCCATGTGAATGAATGCCAAATGCTTCGTCTTCACACATTTCATCGATTAAACGCATATTGGCATACTGCATTTTTTCATCAATGATCGATTGGATTTTATTTTTTAATGTGTCTTTTTCTTTCTCAACCAATGTTTCATCGAACGCCTGATCTTTAGCCTTGGGCTTGGTAAGTACATCACTCAAAAATTGAAGCCCTTCCTTGGTTAGCGTCTCTTCATCTTTAATGAATTTTTCATTTGGTATGTCCAATACAAAAGTAACAATGTGATTTTCACCTTTTTTGGCTCCGTAAATGCTGAATTTAGCGCCGTACAGTTCGTCAAGCTGCTGTCGTAACGCTCTTTCCGTCGGATATTTTTCTGTACCTTTCTGTAAAACAAACGGAAGAAGTGCACGTTCTGTAATATTCTCACGCTTCAGTGGACGTGTGAATTTTAATGCAATCGTATTTGTTTTAAATTTTTTCGTATCAATTAAATGAATTGAATAATTGTCTTTTTTGATGGTTTGTTCTGTTACCTGCGACATATACATCCTCCTTTATCCTTCATAACCTATAGTTTACATGAAACAATCGTTTCATACTACACGGGCGATTTGCAAAGGATTTGTCATGTATATTTCGCCGAAACGAATTTGTTGGTACGGATAGTTTTGCTTGTTGGTCATTTTATTTTTTTGTTGAAGTCCGTTGTTGATGATTCATGATCAGTTTCTCCACGATTTATCGGCGGCTTTGCTTGGGTTTTCGACGGCTTCACCTGGTTTTTCGATGGCTTCTCTCCGTTTTTCGATGGCTTCTCTCCGTTTTTCGGCGGCTTCGCTTGCGTTTTCGATGGCTTCGCCCAGTTATTCGGCGGCTTCATATGGTTGATCGTCGGAGCACTTTACCTATAGGACGTATGCGAATTAAAAATCAACACGAATCTATTTTTTATTTCGGTCTGCATAAACGCTCATCGCAGTACACATGAATTCGGCCAAGCCTTCACCGAATTGGTCAATGTTTTTCGTAAATCGTTCATCATTCACGTACATTTGGCCTAAGCCCTTAAATGCATCAAGCGAATAGTTTCCTATTTTATTCAAATATTGAAACCATTCTTGGATTCGTTCTTGAACCTCTTCTGAATCGGGTGACAGATGGCGAACTTCAGCCAACCGACGAAAAATTTCATTAAACCTTTCTTGGTCAAAGGTAGTCATGTTTTTTGTTTTTTCATTTGCTTGATCGACTGCTTTGTCACCCCACTTTTCTCTAGCTTCTTCTTCATATGGATTATGGCTAAAGTCAAAGCCTTTGAACTTTTCCTCATTTGTCATCGTTATGTCTCCTTTCGAATGTTGAATGGTTTTTTCAATGGTCCAGATCATTTGATCAATTCGCTTTCTTTTTTCTAAAAGCATTTGATGTTGTTTCGTTAAAGCTTCTTGCCGATTGAATGTTGGACTTTCCATGATTTCTTTGATTTTCTTTAAAGAAAAACCAAGCTCTTTAAAAAATAAAATTTGCTGCAGATGTTCAAGATTTTTTTCAGAATATATTCGATAACCCGCTTGCGTCATATCCTCAGGGATCAATAAGCCAATTTCATCATAATGATGGAGTGTACGTACACTGATGCCCACTAAATCAGCAACTTCTTTCACTTTCATTTCGAGATTCTCCCTTCATCCATAACTATAAAGCATCTCGTTACGTGAGGGTCAATAATTATTCTGTGAAGTTAGACAAACAATAAATGAGGTATCTAAGTCAATTGAGGCTGTGACGAAATGATGATGACGATGGGCGTATATTGAAGGTTTGCGGATTAACCCTGAAGGTTTGCGAATTAACCCTGAAGCACAGCGGATTAACCCTGAAGATTCACAAATTAACCCTGAAGTCTTGCAGATAAACCCTGAAGCTCCGCAAATTAACACTGAAGACAGCCTGTTTAACACTGAAGCTCTAAGGTCGCCTGCCACCAACGGCCGTCATCGAATCCTAAAATCTAAACTATATTGTCTATTTAACCTAACAAATATTTTTAAGCCACAAAGAAAGCTAGTCAAGAAATTTTCTTGACTAGCTTCGTACGTTTTACTGCATAGATGTTTCCTCAGGTTGCTGACTAACCAGTACTTTTCTTGGCTTGCTTCCTTCATACGGACCAACAATCCCTCTTTCTTCCATGGCATCGATCAGCCTCGCAGCTCTCGTATAGCCTACCCTGAATTTCCGTTGTAGCATGGAAACACTGGCGCTTTGCATTTCAATGATTAACTGGACGGCATCGTCATAAAGGTCGTCATCTACTTCTTCCATATCTTTGGACGTCTCTTCAGGAATCATTTCTTCTTGATACTGTGCTTTTTGTTGGGTAATGCAATGGTCTACAACACGTTCGACTTCTTCATCGGATAGAAAAGCACCTTGAATCCTTGTAGGCTTAGAAGCGCCGACAGGCAGGAACAGCATATCTCCTTTACCGAGTAGCTTCTCCGCACCATTCCCATCTAAAATTGTCCGTGAATCGGTAGCTGAAGAGACACTAAACGCGATTCGTGACGGAATATTCGCTTTGATTACACCTGTAATGACATCCACGGATGGACGTTGTGTTGCGATGATCAAATGAATTCCAGCGGCCCTTGCCATTTGAGCTAACCGGGTGATTGCATCTTCTACTTCATTTGAGGCAACCATCATTAGATCTGCCAATTCATCAATTAATACAACGATATATGGCAAGTGCGGATGGTTTTCACCTTCTTCTTCATTCACCTTGTCCACGTGTTCATTATATCCTTCAATATTTCTCGTTGCCGTATCCGAAAACAGATCGTATCTTCTTTCCATTTCAGAAACGATTTTTTTCAATGCTTTCGATGCTTTTTTTGGATCTGTTACAACAGGAGCCAACAAATGTGGAATGCCATTATACACATTCAATTCCACTTTTTTCGGGTCAATCATCATCATTTTCACTTCATGTGGTTTTGCGCGTAGCAATATACTCGTAATAATACCATTGACACAAACACTTTTACCGCTTCCTGTTGCACCTGCAATCAGTAAGTGAGGCATTTTATTCAACTCGGAAGCAATGGATTCACCAGCAATATCTCGACCTAAGCCAAAGAGCAGTTTGGATTCTGGTTTCATCTGTGGTTGCATTACTTCACGGAGTGATACTTGAGCAACTTCTGAGTTTGGTACTTCAATTCCAATCGCTGATTTTCCTGGGATCGGCGCTTCAATACGTATATCGCGCGCAGCAAGAGCAAGTGCCAAGTCGTCGTGTAAATTGACAATTTTACTTACTTTCACACCGATATCAGGATTAACTTCATATTTAGTAACTGCTGGTCCTACATGCACTTTCGAAACTCTAGCTTTCACACCAAAACTTTGGAAAGTTTGTTCCAGCTTTCTTACTGTGGATTGAATTTGAGATTTCTCTTGCTGTTGTGAATGACTGACTGGACTTGCAAGTAGCTGAAGAGATGGTAACCGGTATGACTCATTCTCTACCTCCGTTAAAGCCATCACTTCTTCTCCCTCTTCGGGAAGTTCTTCTACATTTTCCGTCCATTCATTTGTCTCGATTTCCATTGGTTCTGGTTCAGCTTTCTCTGGTTCAGCCGATTGGAAATCTTCAATAACAGGATTTGGTTCTGAGTCAGTCACTTCGTACGTTTTTTCGATTTCTAATTCTTCTTCTTTGGCCTTCTCGGCTGCTTCTTTTCGTTCGGCCCGTTTTTCTCGCATCTTTGTAAACCGAGCTTGTACGTTACTGAAAAACCCTTTAATGACATCAATGATCGATTTCTCTGTCAGCATGATCATGCCAAAAACGATCGCAAATGTTGCGACAACTTTTGAACCTACACCAGATAATAGATAAAAACTAGATACGAATAATATCGCACCTGTCATACCTGCGCCGATTGCTGAATAATCTACTTCTCCATTTTGATAGGCTTCATAGTAATCCCACGTTAACCCGAATATATTTTGAGTAGTCGCTTGTACAATCGTTTCGAATGTTTGTACGTGTGTAAATAATAAGATTGAAGCAAATAATAGATAAAAACCGATCCACCGAATGGATTTAAAATTCGGCCATTTTCTTTTGATCAATAAGTAGATACCTATAAAGAATATGAATCCGCTAATTACTATATACCAAAAGCCAAACAGCCATTGGAGTAACGTTACTAAAACATGCGGAATCACTCCGTTCGATATCATCGGAATCCCACTTGAAAAAATGGCAAATAGGATGAATGCCAATCCAATCAGTTCAAAATATAGATTTGACTTTCGATTATTTTTTCGTCTATTTCTCTTTTTCTTCTTTGCCACTTTCTTCACCTCGAAATAAATCAGTAAAGCAGCCATACTTGGCTGCTTCGTCGTTAATTCATTATATCACACTCTCGAAGTGTTGAAAGTAGTTGAAAAGTTACAAATAGAAATTGGATCCAGGCATCAATTGTTGATTTAAATAATCATTGGGGTCGGTTGAAATCATTTGGTCGATTTCATATCCTGAAAAGTCAGCTTTTTTTCTCACCTTTACCATCGCGTGTTTCATCGATACCCATTGAATCTGTTCATTTTCCTCTTCCTCAAAGATCTCTTCGTAGGTTAGAGGTGTATAATGGATCATTGAATCACCTGACCTTCATTTTTCTCATCAATCAATTCATTGAGCTTTTTAATGGCTTCACTCACACCGCCAACTTCATCGATCAACCCATACTTCACTGCATCCTCGCCAATAACGTTTGTTCCAATATCGCGTGTTAAATTCCCTTTTTCAAACATCAATTCTTTAAATTTTTCTTCGTCTACATTGGAATGGTTTGTTACAAAGCGAATGACTCTGTCTTGCATCTTGTCTAAGTATTCAAATGTTTGCGGTACCCCAATCACTAAACCGGTCAATCGAATGGGATGAATCGTCATCGTTGCTGTTTCAGTGATAAATGAAAAGTCAGCACTTGTTGCAATTGGCACCCCAATGCTATGACCACCGCCTAATACAATGGAGACGGTTGGTTTAGATAAGCTAGCTACCATTTCAGACAATGCCAAACCTGCTTCCACATCACCGCCAACAGTGTTTAACAGTAAGATAACACCTTCAATTTTCGGATTTTGTTCAATGGCAACAAGTTGCGGCAACACATGCTCATATTTCGTTGTTTTATTTTTGGAAGGAAGTTGAAGATGTCCCTCGATTTGACCAATAATCGGTAAAATATGAATATTGGAATCTGGTGCTGACGGGACGTTGGTTTGCCCTAACTGTTTAATCTTATCAACTAATGATTCTTCGGGACCATCCCCATCTGGCTGCTCGGGTTGCGCTTCATTTTTTTCATTTTCTTGCTCGCTCATATATACACCACCTTTATTCGGTAGTGTGTGCGAAAATATTCGATTCATACTCCTTGAAATAAAGCTCTTCTATTACGTAAAAAATCCTACAGGATCGTACCCTGTAGAATTTTTAAGCTTATAGTCCCAGACTGTTACTTAATGTTTGTTCTTCTTCGTCAGTTAACGGTAATAACGGCAGCCGTACTGAACCGACATTTATGCCTTTTTTGTTTAAAGCTGCTTTCACTGGTGCCGGCGAAGGGGCCATAAAGCACGCCTTCATTTTCGGTAACAATTGACGGTGCAGATCGCCTGCTTCCTTCACATTTCCTTGCTGAAATGCCGAAACCATTTCTTGCATTTCATTTCCAAGGACATGCGCTGCCATAGAAACGACGCCTGCTGAACCAACAGCAAGCGATGGTAACGTCAATCCATCGTCACCACAATATAAACTGAAATCGTTGTCCGTTTGCTCAATAATTTCACTCATTCGATCTAAATCACCAGTAGCGTCTTTCGTACAAACGATATTATCAATTTTCGATAGCCTGATTGTCGTTTCTGTCGACATATCAACGACAGAACGTCCTGGAATGTTATAAAGCATAATTGGCAATGTCGTCGCATCAGCGATTGCTTTAAAATGCTGATACAATCCTTCTTGACTTGGCTTGTTGTAATAAGGTGTCACAAGCATAATTCCATCGACACCCGTTTTGGATGCTTCTTTCGTGATGGCAATAGAACTCTCTGTACTGTTGGTACCCGTTCCAGCAATGACTTTTGCACGTCCGTCTACAACTTTTACGACTTTCTCAAAAAGTTGAAGCTTTTCCTCTTCTGTCAATGTAGGCCATTCACCGGTTGTACCACCAACAACGAGGCCGTCTGAACCATTTGCAATAAGATATTCTACAAGCTGTTCTGTTTTCTCTAAGTCTAACTCATTCGATTCATTGAAAGGAGTAACCATAGCTGTTATTACATTTCCAAAATTCATGATCAATCGACCCTCTCTTACGTATTTAATAAAAATGTGTCGTGCAGTGCGTTCACGGCTTTTTCAAGATCTGTTTCTTTAATGAGAAGCCAAATTGTTGTGTGACTGTCTGCAGATTGTAGAATTTGAATTTGTTGTCCCGCAAGAGCTGAAACCACTTTTGCTGCCACACCAGGAACTCCTTGAATGCCTGCTCCTACTGCTGAAACTTTTGCACAATTTTCATTTATATCATAATTGACCGCTAACCGTTCGATAATCTCTGTTGTTCGCTTCAATTTATCATTCGGAACGGTAAACGTAATACCTTTTGAGAAAATATTAAAAAAGTCAACGGAAACTCCAGCTGCTGCTAACTCAGTCAATAACTGATCGTGAAGTTCCATGGAATTAGATGTATTTGTTCGTACCTTTATTTGAGTAATTCCGGCTTGATGAGCGATCCCTGTGACAAGTTGATCTTTGAATCCCCTATCTAAACCTGGTGTTTTCTTGAATGTAACCAGCGTGCCTTCATCTTCCAAATAAGTTGAACGAACACGCACTTGAATTTTTTCCTGCATGGCAATCTCAACAGCTCGCGGGTGAATGACTCTGCTTCCTTCATATGCTAAATGAACAATTTCATTATAGGTCATCACCTTTAATGTCTTGGCATTTTTGACGATGCCTGGATCGGCCGTTTTAATTCCATCTACGTCTGTAAAAATATCGACGAATTCCGCTTCGAGCGCGGCACCAAGAGCTACTGCGGATGTATCTGATCCTCCACGCCCTAGCGTCGTAATATCGCCATTCGCATCTTCCCCTTGAAAGCCCGCAACAACGATCACATCGTTACTTTTGAAATAATTCAGTAGCTCATCCGGTATCACTTTATTGACTCTCGCATTCATGTGATCGTCAGTCGTCAAAATTCCGGCTCGTGGACCGGATAAAGCAGAAGCGATGAGACCACTTTCTCTTAACTCATTTGCCATGACAATCGATGAGATCAGTTCACCTGTAGACATGAGCAAGTCAATTTCACGGGAAGTCAATTGGGTATTCGGATAATGAACGAGCTCTAATAATGTATCTGTTGAATAAGGCTCACCTTTTCTTCCCATGGCCGATACGACGACTACAACTTTATAACCTTCATCAATTGCTTTCTTAATGTGTCGAATAGCATGTTTTCGACTTTCCTTATTTCGGACAGAAGTACCTCCGAATTTCTGTACTAAAAACTTCATAGTCCACCTCGAGCGATCCATTATTTAGCTAATTTAATGTAACTTTGTGCGATTTGGACAGAATTCCAAGCCGCTCCTTTCAGTAGGTTATCAGAAACAACCCACAGATGAAAACCATTGGAAACATCCAGATCTTTACGGATTCTTCCTACAAAGACATCTGTTTTTCCTTCTGCAGAAAGTGGAGTTGGATAAATTTGATGATGAACGTCATCTTGCAACACAACACCCGGAGCACCTTTCAATGCGCCTTGAAATTGATCAATGGAAATATTGTCATGATCGATCTCAACATAAACACTTTCCGCGTGCGAATAATAAAATGGCAAACGTACACACGTAGCGGATACTTGCAACTCATCGTCATGCATAATTTTTTTCGTTTCATTAACCATTTTCATCTCTTCAAGTGTGTAATGATTTTCATCAAAAGTATCAATTTGCGGCAAAGCGTTAAAGGCTATCGGATAATGTTTTTTCTCCGATTTAACCGGCAAAACTTCGGCAAACACTTCTTCGTTATTCAACATTGCTTGTGATTGATGCGTCAATTCATCCATCGCTTGATTTCCTGAACCAGAAACAGATTGATAGGTCGAAACAATAATTCGTTTCATGCCATATTTTTGACGGATTGGTTCCAAAGCAGCAACCATTTGAATGGTTGAGCAATTTGGGTTAGCAATAATACCCTGATGGTTCAAAATATCCTGTTCATTGACTTCTGGTACGACCAATGGAACTTGCTCATCCATTCGATAGGCACTTGTATTGTCAATGACAACCGCTCCTCGTTCAACAGCCTCCGGAGCCAGTTGCTTAGAAACTGAACCCCCGGCTGAGAAGAAAGCAATATCGACATCATCAAATTGTTCTGGCAGTGCTTCTTTAATTTCGATGGATTCACCTTTAAAATCCACAGTCTTGCCAACAGAACGTTTTGATGCAAGTGGAATCAATTGATTCACTGGAAAATCAACCTGTTCAAGCATTTCAATAATTCGTTGGCCGACAGCTCCTGTAACGCCAACAACTGCTACATTGTATTGGTTTGAATTAGTCATTGTAGTAACCCCCAAAAGATTCTCTTTATTTCTTTATTTTAGCACATTACTGAGCGAATCACACAATGTCATAATTACGCATAATCGGTTGTAATTGTTTGCCATTGATTGCTTCATCGATCGTTTCTGGAATCAATTCCATGTGCGAAACGAGTGAATCAGGTTTTTTATAAGGATGGTCCTGACCGTACGGGACAAAAAATACATTTTTAGTCACCAATAATTTCCCTAAATTCATTGCATTTAACCCAAGTGCATCATTTGTTGCAATAGCTAAGACAACAGGACTACCATTACGCAATGTCGCTTTAGCAGCCATGAGTGGCGGTGTGTTCGTTAATGCATTCGCAAATTTACTTAATGAATTTCCAGTCAACGGAGCAATGATCATGCAATCCAGTGGCGCTTGCGGTCCAAGCGGTTCTGCTTCAGGCATTGTCTTGACAAGTTCTTTTCCAGTAATTTGTTTAATTCGTTCCAAATGATCCTTTGCATTACCGAACTTTGTATCCGTCTCTTGAACCGTATAAGAAACGATTGGGACAACCTCCGCTCCCAATTCCATGAGTTTTTCGATTTGAGGAAATACCTGTTCATACGTGCAGTGAGACCCTGTTAATCCAAATCCAATTCGTTTACCTTTTAAATCCATGAAACATTCACTCCTGTTGGTTTTATTCTTCTTCATTCAAAATATGATGAACGACATGTGCTAAAATCTTACCTGCAGACTTCGGCGCGACGATACCTGGTAATCCTGGCGCCTGAATCGCTTTAACTCCAATCCGCTTCGCATATCGGAAGTCAACTCCTCCAGGTTTGGAAGCTAAATCAATGATCATACTATTTTCGGGCAGTGCGCGAATAATTGTGGGCGTTACAACAACATCAGGAATTGTATTGATCAAAAGATTACAATCCTGAAGGTTCACATCCAACTGTTCTAACGGAATGGGCTTGCAGTTATACTCGAAAATTCTTGCTAAATCTATCGTCGATCTGGATGAGACCGACACATTTGCTCCTAGCCCTTTAAATGAATGGACCAACGTTTTTCCGACTCTTCCGAAACCTAGTATCATAATATTTGAATCATGAATCGTGAAGTCTGTATATTGAATCGCTAACATGAGTGTACCTTCTGCCGTTGGAATTGAGTTGTAGATTGCTACATCATCTCGTTCAAATAAAGGCACAATCATTCCTTTAAACGCTTCTAATTCTTTTAGATAGGGGGTCATGATTCCGGTGAACAAAAAGCAATCGTCCGGCAGTTCGTTAAACCAATCTTTTGTAAGATGTGGGGACTCTTCTGCATAATGGGCTTCTGCATAGCCATCTTGATCCAACCCAGTTATCGGCAATACGACTGCTGAAAGTTCTTGTTTATAAACTTGCTCGGCATGGATAAAATTCACATCGGACAATTGATCTTTTGCTCCTTCAAAACCGATGGCATACACATCTGCGTCCGCCAAGATCAGTTGTTCCATCATTTCCAGATGACGTGCATCACCACCCACAAATAAAACTGACTTACCTGTTAACATTTTTTCAACTCCTCAGACCATGTCATTCATTCGATATATCGTATGTAATAGACCGTTTTGTGTGATTTGCTCATTTTTGAATTCCTATAATGGTGTATTTTCATTGCAGCATTAAACGTTTATATATAAATTAAAAAAACCGAACCGTGTCTCTGATCAACTCGGTTCGGTAAATACATCACTGTTTTTCACGTTATTCTGTTTTCCGTTTGACAACAATCAAATCATCACCAATGACCTCTAAATCTGTCCACTTAATCTTTGTACCTGTCTCTCCTTTTCGCAGTCCGAGTAAGTTATAATCTTGAATGATAATTTCCTCAACCATTCCGTCCACTGGGTTAATATTCAAATCTGTCTGCCCTAAAACGCCCAGTCGGGTGCCATGATCTGCATCAATCAGTTCTTTCCCTGATAGTTCTCGAAATCGCATGGACTCTCCTCCTTTAACGTATCTATTCTATTTATACGTTTTCAGGTTGAATCAATGCACGAGAAGGCTCGGTATTCAGTAATTGCTCAGCCAATAAATTAACATCGGCTAGAGAAACCTCTTCAATTTTTTGTACGATTTCATCTGGAGTTTGATAAGGCAACCCGAGTAATTCCATCCGACCATTTTTTTGCATGTGACTACTAGAATGCTCTAAGCCTAGAATCAATTGTCCCTTTAATTGTTCTTTTGTCTGTCGCATTTCTCTTTCACTTATACCAGTAGTCGTAAAGTCTTTAACAATTGAGTGAATAATTTCTTCCATTTCAGTTAGCTGATCTGGATTTGTCCCTCCATAAATAACCAATAATCCATTATCCATAAATGTACTATGGTAGGAAAAAATCGAATAAGCCAATCCATGCTCTTCTCTCACTTGCTGGAAAAGACGGGAACTCATACTACCACCTAATATATTTTCCAAGATTGACATACGGTATAATTTGTCATCGTTCATTGATAAACCAGGATAGCCCAAGCAGAAATGTGATTGATGAGATGGTTTTTTGACAATTGTATTCGATGGATGAAAAGTTGAATAAAAAGAACCTTCAACTGCTGCGCCTTTCCGCAGCTCTATTAGTGAGTCTGAAACTTTTTCAGAAAGTGAGGTTGTTAGATTTCCTGCAACAGATACAACGACTCGTTCTGCAGTGTAATATTTTTCACGATAATTCAAAAGATCATCTCTTGATATTTGAAAGAGAGAATCTTTTGTTCCTAAGATGGATTGCTCGAGTGGATGATTTTTGAATGTGGATTCATGAATATAATCATGGATGATATCATCCGGCGTATCTTCAATCATATCTATCTCTTCAGCGATTACCTTCTTCTCTCTCTCTAACTCTTCTTCTTCAAATGTAGAGTGTAAAAACATATCTGATAAAACTTCCCAAGCGTAATCAGCATGTTGATCAAGAACCGTCGCAAATATACAGGTATACTCTTTGCTGGTAAAAGCATTCACATCGCCTCCGATGGAATCAAATGCTTCTGCGATTTCTTTAGCTGTCCGCTTTTCCGTTCCTTTAAACATCATATGTTCCATGAGATGCGAGATCCCTTGTTTTTCGTTCGTTTCATTTCTGGATCCAGCCAAGATCCAAATGCCCATCGAGACGGATCTTGACTCGGGTAAGGTTTCAGTTATAATTCGTACCCCATTAGCTAATTTGTCCTTTACAACCATCCAATCCTCTCCAATTCTTACACAAATAATAACCAATATTCCTTATAAAGATGGCTTTGTTAAAGCTTCGTGTTGATTTTTAGTGATGTAGCACAGAGTTGTTGAATTGTGATTGCGTTGGTGACGACTCTAGCGGGTTAAGAAATAAAGGAACTTCCGCTACAACCGCACACGTCCTGTTTGCAACGCGGAAGCCACTGCAAGTGATCGCGGATATCGCCTTATCTCCTTTGGGTAAAAGCGGTCACCAGTACCGAATCACAATATCAAGAACGGACATTAACAGAGCCATAAAGATAAAGGCCAAGACAAAAATAATGCTCGATTCATATCATCAGCATTCATCGTTCACTTGATATATTTTATCTCAACCTTCACATTCGTTAAGTTTTCTTGTTATTCAAGAAACAGTTTAGCACAGCAGACTTAAAAAAAGAACTGGTCAAATGCCAGCTCTTTTGCTAAATCAATGTGATTGTAATGTCATATTATTAATCTTTTTTCTCTTCCTTGGCATCTTGTTCCTTCAATGCAGCTTTTCTGGATAGATTGACGCGGCCTTGTCGGTCGATTTCTTTTACTTTGACAAGTGTTTCGTCACCGACATCAATGATGTCCGTTACGTTTTTCACGTGTTTATCATCCAACTCACTGATATGAACGAGACCTTCTTTACCTTTGAAGATTTCGACGAATGCACCGAATTTCTCAACTCGTTTGACTGTACCAAGATAAATCTTACCGACTTCTGCTTCTTGTACTAAGTTTTCGATAATTTTCTTGGCTTCCTCGATCTTGCTCGTATCTGTAGAAGAAATAAAAATCGTTCCGTCTTGCTCGATATCAATTTTTACATCTGTTTGTTCGATAATCTTATTGATCTGTTTTCCACTCGGTCCGATGACATCACGAATCTTATCTGGGTTAATCGTCATCGATACGATTTTTGGTGCGTACGGAGATAATTCTTCTCGTGGATCATTTATTGTCTCTAACATATGGTTCAGAATATCCATACGTCCTTTTTTCGCTTGAGACATCGCTTCTTTTAAAATTTCTTTAGATAAGCCATCGACTTTAATGTCCATCTGAAGTGCCGTAATACCTTTTTCTGAACCAGCTACTTTGAAGTCCATGTCACCTAAAGCATCTTCCATACCCTGAATATCTGTCAGGACAGTGTAATTTTCACCTGATTTTACAAGTCCCATGGCAATACCTGCAACAGGGGCTTTAATTGGCACACCCGCATCCATCATCGCCATCGTACTTGCACAGATACTCGCTTGACTGCTGGAACCGTTTGATTCAAGGATTTCAGATACTAAACGAATTGTATATGGAAAGTCTTTTTCATCTGGAACGATTGGTTCCAATGCTCGCTCACCAAGTGCTCCGTGACCAATCTCCCGACGGCCTGGGCCACGCATAGGACCTGTTTCCCCTACACTGTATTGTGGGAAATTGTAATGGTGCATAAATCGCTTGGATTCTTCCAGACCTAATCCATCTAACACTTGTACATCTCCTAATGCGCCCAATGTACATACGCTTAGTGCCTGTGTTTGTCCACGTGTAAACATAGCTGAACCATGTGTGCGTGGAAGGACAGTGGTTCGGGAAGATAATGGGCGGATTTCATCAACTCCACGGCCATCCGGACGTACTTTTTCTTCTGTAATTAAGCGTCTAACTTCAGTTTTAACAATAGAGTCCAACACTGATTTTACTTGTTTAATGGTGTCTGCTTCTGCTTCTTGCTCTTCATATTCTTCGATAATTGAATCTTTTACTTGATCAATCGCTTCTTCTCGCGCTTTCTTTTCTTGTGTCTGAATGGCATCGATTAATTGATCCTTCGCTTTACGTGTCACTTCCTCGACGATCGATTCTTCAGGCGTAAAGAGCGTCACTTCCATTTTCTCTTTTCCGACCTCTTCGACAATCTTTTCTTGGAATGCGACCAGTCGTTTAATCTCTTCATGACCAAACATGATGGCTTCTAGCATGACATCTTCAGGCACTTCTTGAGCACCTGCTTCAACCATGTTGATGGCATCTTTCGTGCCTGCAACCGTTAAGTCAATATCGCTTTTCTCCATTTGTTCAACTGTAGGGTTAATGAGTAGCTCCCCATCAACTCGTCCGACTTGAACGCCTGCAATCGGGCCATCAAATGGGATATCCGAAATACATAATGCTAGGGAAGAACCGATCATCGCTGCAACTTCAGATGAACAATCTTGTTCTACACTCATGACTGTGCTGATCACTTGGACCTCATTCCGAAATCCATCTGCAAATAAAGGACGGATTGGACGGTCGATTAAACGGGAGGTCAAAACAGCTTTGTCACTTGGTTTTCCTTCTCTTTTCAAGAACCCTCCCGGAATTTTACCAACTGCATATAACTTCTCTTCATAATTAATTGTCAGTGGGAAAAAAGGTAAGTCTTTTGGCTGGCTGGAAGCAGTCGCAGCTACAAGTACGGAAGTGTCTCCGTATCGGACCATTGCGGCTCCATTTGCTTGCTTGGCCACTTCACCAATTTCGAACGATAGCTTACGACCGGCCAATTCGATCGAAAATGATTTCATTTCATTCGCCATATTTATTACTACTCCTCTCAAGTCACATCGTTTTCGTTTTCATATGCTTTCCATTTATCTATTTTAATACGCATTTAGTCGTATGTAAAACCGCTTGACTGATTAAAAAACGCACGTAGTAAGCATTTAATCATTCTTTTATTCATAAAGAAAAAAGCGGGAAATAGTCCCCGCTTTTTCTGTACCTTATCTGCGCAGTCCAAGTTTTTGGATTAATTCACGGTAACGTTGAACATCTTTTTTACGTAAGTAATTTAATAGATTACGACGTTTACCAACCATTTTCATCAAACCACGGCGTGAATGGTGATCTTTATTATGTTCACGCAAATGATCGTTAAGGGTTGTAATTTGTTCAGTTAGGATAGCCACTTGAACTTCTGGTGAACCAGTATCGTTATCATGTGTCTTGAACTCACTAATCAATTCATTCTTACGCTCTTGTGAAATTGCCATCCTATTCACCTCCTACTTTTTATTGAAAACCCCTTAATCCTCGCATCCGACGGAGAACTCGCTATGCCAAGAGTAAGGTTATTTCTTACACTATAAAGATTACATTTTATGAGCAAAAAATGCAAGTCATTTACTGATTATTTTTCAAAGCTTCTTTCGCTTTTCGTTCATCTTCTTTCAATTCTTGCGTTAACTCGTCCACTCCATCAAATGCCAACTCGTCCCGTATATAAGAGCAAAACGACACTTGCATGGACTCACCATAGATATCACTTTCAAAATTAAATAAATGAACTTCTATGATCGGTTGTTCATGTTTCTCTTCGAATGTTGGGTTATAACCAATACTTGCCATTCCGTCATAGTTTTGGCCTTGGACGATAGCTGTTACTGCGTAAATACCAACCTTGGGAATAGCTCTGCTTTCATCGATTTCCAAATTAGCCGTCGGATAACCGATTTCCCTGCCCCGTTGGTAACCTTTAACGACGTGACCCGTTAATGTATAGGATCTTCCTAACAGCTCATTCGCTTGGTTTGGTTGCCCTTGATCTAATAATTCTCTAATTCTTGTTGAACTGACCTTCTCATTTTCAAAAGTAACTTTATCTATGACTGTATAGGAAAGTTTCCCGCGAGCATATTGATCCATATCGTGAATTTTCCCTGCACCTTTGTGTCCAAAAGAATAATCGAACCCAGCAGCAACATGGTGAATGGACAAATCGATAAAGAATTTATCAACAAATTCTTGAGGCGTAAGTTTCGCTAATTCTTTAGTGAATGAAACAACAAATAAATATCGAATGCCCATTTTTTCAAAAATTGCTTTCTTTTCTTCCAATGACGTCAACAAAAAATTCGATAACGGTTCATTTTTCAAGACTGCCAGTGGATGTGGGTCGAATGTCATAACAGCCGACTCTAGATTATTCTCTTTAGCGTAATCAATTGCTGCTTGTATGACTTGTTGATGGCCCCGATGCACACCATCAAAAAAACCAACTGCCAAACTAGATGGCTTTAAATGGTTTCGTTTATAATCCTCTGGATAATTTAATCGAATGACTTCCATTTTTACACCTTCTTCTTACTCGAAAACTTTAAAAGGTTTCATCAATCCATCTTTTGTTGGATGGTTTTGATAGATTGCAATAACCTTTTGATCAGGTTGCTCAATTTTGATATAAGCGTCATTTGCCATTTCCGCAAATGTCGGAAACACTTGTCCTTGTCTGAACTTCTTTGCTTCTTCATCGTCTTTCGGTGTATATGTCGGTAAAAAGGTAAGAGTTTGAGATAAAGTTCGAATACATTTATTTAATTGCCCTTGCTCAATAGCTTCTTCAATTTCTTCAAAAGTTACGGTTTCCGATGCATGGATTGTAGCCGCTTCAGTTCGTACTAGTTTGGATAGATGAGCTGGATATCCTAGCTTTTCTCCAATAGTAACACATAACGTCCGAATATATGTACCACTTGAACATGCGGCCCGGAAAATAAATCGGACATCGTCTTGATCGACTCGCTCAAGTTCTTTGGAAAGCATATCAATTTCATGAATCGTCACTGTCCGTTCAGGTCTATCGACTTCGATTCCTTCTCTCGCATACTCATACAACCGCTTGCCTTCTACTCTAACGGCTGAATACATCGGTGGAATTTGACGTATTCTTCCTTGAAAGCTCTCTAGGGCTTCTATACACGCATCATATGTAAGACCAGGATCGACTTCAGCCTTTGCAACGACTTCGCCTGTTTGGTCTTCTGTCGTTGTTTGTTTACCTAATGAAATTTCGGCTTCATATACTTTAACGGAGTCTGTTAATAAGGAAACGATCTTCGTGGCTTTACCGATGCAGATGGGCAAAACCCCCTCCACTTCTGGGTCCAACGTACCTGTATGACCAACTCTTTTCATTCGTAACAACTTACGGATTCGCGCTACACAGTCATGAGAAGTCATGCCTGCGGGTTTCCATAGTGGAATGACACCATTCAAAACCGATTCCCTCCTATGCTTTCTAAACTTAAACTTTATGTATACCTAAAATGGAAAGGATAGACAGTTCATTGCCTATCCTCCTCATTTTATTTCCTATACGTTTAAAAATTTTAATTTTATGATTCGTCCTCTTCATTTAGGTTGCGGATAATTCGCTCGATTCGATTTCCATATTCGATTGTCTCATCGATTTCAAAGGAAATCTCAGGCACTTTTCTTAGTCGAATACGTTTTCCGATTTCTGAGCGAATAAAACCTTTTGATTTAGCCAACCCAACGAGCGTTTGTTCTTTTTCTTCTTCAGTTCCAAAAATAGAAACGAAAATTTTCGATTCTTGGAGGTCCGGACTAATTTCTACATCCGTCACCGTAACAAATCCAATGCGTGGATCTTTAATTTTTTGGGTTAAAATGTCGCCTAACTCTTTTTTCATCTGCTCAGCGACACGATTGGCCCGAATATTACTCATCGATAATTCACCTCTATATTCTCATTACAGCCATTCATAATTTACGATTGTGACCTCTAAATCTGACCGCTCGTCAATTAGATTAACAGCTTGCCGCAAGATTTTTTCTGCCATCACTTGATCGACAGATACAGTGGCCATCTCAAACGCACAACGTTGCCATAGGTCATGGAAGTCTATTTCTGTAATGCTAATGTTAAATTGCTTGTGAATTTGATGGGTGATCTGCTTGATAATCGAACGTTTCTCTTTCAGTGAATGGACATCATATAACATGCATTCAACCCTTACACTGCCGATCATTTGCGTTCGATTTCCTCCATGATGAAGGCCTCGATAATGTCACCTTCTTTAAGATCATTGAAATTCACAATTGTAATACCACATTCGTAACCTTGTTGAACCTCTTTGGCATCATCTTTAAATCGTTTTAATGAATCAATTTCTCCTTCAAACAAAACAACACCGTCTCGAATAACTCGGACACCTGAGTTACGTGTGATTTTACCATCCGTAACGTAAGAACCTGCAATTGTACCAACTTTTGATACTTTAAAGGTTTCACGGACTTCTGCTTGACCAATCACTTTCTCTTCATATTCAGGGTCAAGCATACCTTTCATGGCAGCTTCCATTTCTTCGATCGCTTTATAAATGACACGATGTAGTCGAATGTCGATTTTTTCAGATTCAGCTGCCCGTTTCGCATTGTTGTCTGGACGGACATTAAAGCCAATCACAATGGCATTGGATGCGGAAGCCAGGATAATATCTGATTCGGTAATTGCTCCAACTCCAGTGTGAATGATATTGATGTTAACACCTTCGACTTCAATCTTTTGCAAAGATGACTGTACAGCCTCTGCAGAGCCTTGAACGTCAGCTTTAATAATGATATTTATTTCTTTCATATCACCTTGCTTAATTTGTTCGAATAAATCATCCAGACTGACTTTTCCTTTGGAGTCACGTTCTTCAGCAATTTGTTTTTCAGCACGCAGGTCTGCCACTTGCTTCGCTTTCTTTTCATCTTCAAAGACGACGAACGGATCACCAGCATTTGGTACGTGTTGGAAACCTGTCACTTCTACTGGAGTGGATGGTCCTGCCTCATCTACTCGCTCACCTAAATCATTGACCATGGCACGTACCTTTGCATATCCATTTCCAGCAACAAATGGTTCACCGATTCGGAGGGTACCATTTTGCACGAGCAATGTAGCGACACTGCCTCGTCCTTTTTCAAGTTGAGCTTCAATGACTGTCCCTGATGCCAAGCGATTTGAATTGGCTTTAAGCTCTTCAACCTCTGCAACAAGGTTAATCATTTCGATCAGCTCATCAATTCCTTCATTTTTCAATGCGGACAACTGAACGAAAATCGTTTCTCCTCCCCAGTCTTCAGGAATCAATTCATATTCCGTTAACTCCTGCATAACACGGTTCGGGTCAGCACCTTCAACATCCATTTTATTGACCGCAACGATGATTGGTACCTCAGCTGCTTTCGCATGGTTGATTGCCTCAACTGTCTGTGGCATGACACCATCATCTGCCGCAACAACTAAAATGGCAATGTCAGTAACTTTCGCTCCGCGTGAACGCATGCTTGTAAATGCAGCGTGACCAGGTGTATCCAAGAATGTTGTTTTCTTCCCATCTTGATCGATTTGATAGGCTCCGATATGCTGTGTAATTCCACCAGCTTCACCTGTAGCGACTTTCGTTTTACGGATCGAATCAAGTAATGTAGTTTTTCCGTGGTCAACGTGACCCATAATAGTAACAACAGGTGGACGTTCTTCTAATTCTTCCTCAGTATCTGGTTCGATATAGTTATCAAGATCTGATTGATCAACAGCAACTTCTTCCTCTACTTCAACACCATAATCTTCACCGATTAATTCAATGGTTTCTGGATCAAGTTGTTGGTTTTTTGTCGCCATGACGCCAAGTAGCATAAGTTTTTTAATAATTTCCGAGGATTCTCTGCCTAATTTTTCAGCTAATTCGCCAACAGATAACGATCCTTCATAAGTAATTTTCTTTGGTAGCTGAATCTCCTGTTTAGGCTGTTTCTGTTGCTGATTTTGTTTTCCCTTTCGGAAATTGCGTTTATTGTTCCGTTGATTATTCGGTCGTTGTTGATTTGTTGGTTTATTTGATCTATGCTGATTCGATTGTTTGTTCTGTTGTTTTGAATTTTGTTGAGTTTTTTGTTGATTGTTGTTTTGTGATCTTTGCTGGTTGTTGTTTTGTGTTCTCTGTTGATTGCTATTTTGCGCTCTTTGTTGATTGTTATTCTGCTGCTTCTGTGGCTTTTGCTGGGAATGTTGCTTGTTTTTTTGGTTACCAGCATGGTTAGCTGTTTCATTTTTTTGACCTTGTTTGTTGTTTTTTTCTTGTGTTGAACGATTTGTATTTATTGGTTTTGTCGCTTCTTTCTTTGTTGATTGTTGTTCCGTATTGGACTGGTCACTTTGTTGTCCTTGATTTTTTGTATTACCTAAAGATTCATCTAATTGTCGAATTGTATTTTCACTAATGGCTGTCATATGATTGGATACTTCAATACCAAGCTCATTCAACTGATTGATTACTTGCTTGCTTTTTAGGTTGTTTGCTTTGGCATATTCATATACGCGCATTTTTTTCATACATTCACCCCCGAGTTTTATTCCCGCAACAATTCTGATAATTTCTCAGAAAAACCTGCGTCTGTAACCCCTACAGCCACCCTACCTTCTTTACCAATTGCTTTGGAAAGTACTTGACGGTTGTCTATGATGACATAGGGGACTTGATAGCTTTTACATTTATCTGTTAATTTCTTTTGTGTGTTATCTGATGCATCCTCAGCAATCAGAACAAGCTTCACTTGTTTGTTTCGGATGCCTTCAACGATTGTTCCTTCACCATGAACTAGCTTTCTAGCCCTATTGGCGAGCCCCAACAAGTTTAAATAATTAGACATGTTCAGAACCTACTTGTTTGAACAACTCGTTATAGATGGACTCATCGATTGAAGTATTCAAATTCCTTTTTAATTGGCCACTATTTTTCGCTTTTTCAATGACTTCGCGGTCTTTCTTTATATATGCTCCTCGGCCATTCTTCTTACCGGTTTCATCAACGAATACTTCCCCTTCTTTGTTCCGGACAACCCGAATCAATTCCTCTTTCGGGAGCATTTCGTTCGTAACGACACATTTACGTAAAGGTTTTTTTCTTTTATTCATTTAAAAACACCCCTACTTATTCTTCTTCAAAGTCAACGGAATCCATCTCATGATCTAATTCGGTTGCTTGCTCCATATCAAATAAACCAAGTTCTTCAGCATCACTTTCACTTTTAATATCAATTTTCCAGCCTGTCAGTTTGGCAGCCAGTCTAGCATTCTGGCCTCTTTTACCGATTGCCAATGAAAGTTGATTGTCTGGAACGATAACTGTTGTCGCGTTTTCTTCTTCATTAACCAGAACATCGGTTACGCGAGACGGACTAAGTGCATTAGAGATATACACAACAGGGTCCTCGGACCAATGGACGATGTCAATCTTCTCCCCTTGCAACTCATCTACGATCGCTTGAACACGCTGTCCTCGCTGACCTACACAAGAGCCTACTGGGTCTATTTCTTCATCTTCTGCAAACACACTGATTTTAGACCGATCTCCCGCTTCACGGGCAACGGATCGGATCTCCACAATTCCATCATAAATTTCTGGCACTTCCATCTCGAATAAACGCTTCAATAAACCTGGATGTGTCCGTGAGAGATAAACTTGTGGTCCTTTGCTTGTTTTTTCAACTTTTGTTACATAAACTTTGATCCGATCATGCACTTTATAGCTTTCTGTCGGCATGATTTCGTTGAGTGGCAGTTTTCCTTCAATCTTCCCTAAGTGTACGTATAAGTTTCGAGCATCCATACGTTGGACTTTACCTGTCATAATATCGTCAACGCGGTCGATGAAACCTTCGTAGATGACATCTCGTTCAGCTTCACGAACTCTTTGCGTGACAACTTGTTTCGCGTTTTGTGCCGCAATTCGCCCAAAGTTCCTTGGCGTTACCTCTTGCTCAACGACATCACCGATTTCATAGTTGACATCCAGTTCTTTGGCTTCTTCAAGGCTTATTTCCAGATCTTCATTTTGAACATCTTCTACGACATCTTTTCTGGAGTAAACTTTCATCGTTTCATTTTCTTCATCCATCTCAACTCGAACATTTGTTTTAGAGTTGAAGTTCTTTTTGTAAGCAGAAACGATTGCTGCATCTAAGGCTTCCAGCAAAATCTCCTTATCAATCTCTTTTTCACTCGCCAATAAATTAATGGCTTCGAATAAATTAGTTTTCAAAACTCTCTTACCTCCCTTAGTTAAAAGATACCGCTAATCGAGCTAATGCAATTTTTTCATACGGAATTTCAATCTCTTTTTCCCGCGTTTTTTCTCGGTATCGAATGTGTACGAAATCATTTTCAAAATTAACTAAATCGCCATAAAATTCTTTATTTCCTGCAAAAGGTTCATATGTCTTGATATATACATGAGAACCGATATGCTGACGAATCGCTTCCTTTGTCTTTAGCTTCCGTTCTGCACCTGGAGATGACACCTCCAAAAAATAAGCAGGATCGATCGGATCATCTTCATCCAATCGTTCACTGAGTTTTTCACTGACTTGTTCACAATCTTCCAAGTCAACCCCTCCTGCTTTGTCGATATAGACACGCAAGAAGTTATTTTTACCTTCTTTCACGAACTCAACATCCACTAATTCCAGCTTTAATTCATCAACAATCGGCTGTGCAAGCTCTTCTGTTATGCCTTCGATCTTTTTACTCATGTGACAATCCTCCTCAGAAAAATGCTTTTGACTGATTCACTGACAGCGAAAAACTATCGTGAGCTATCAGTTATGATTTGTTTACATCGCTTTTCTTCTTATATATTCCAAACCAAAGCACTTTAAGTAAATGGTTGATTTTTTTCCGTAGAAACCTTGTTTCATAAATTATCCCTGCTGAAAAGCCAGCAGGGAAAGAGAAACGGTGCATCTTGAACGAATCAAAACGCATCCAGTAAACGTTCATAAGACGCATTCAGGGTAAAACGAAAGAGTGGGACGCGCCCACTCTTTCATCGTAAAGGTATCCTTAGTATAACCAATTTGAAATATATCATAACTTTCATTTAAATGCAAGAATAGGCTCGGCGTTCATCGGTTAGTTTCGGGCACATAGAAGAAGAGCCAAGCTCAGATTTATTGAAAAAGGTTATATGTAAAATTCGAGAGTAGGCCAGGAAGCACTCGGCTCATATAGCTCTAACTTGGTTTCATAAATCCTAGATTCGGTCACATATAATTCTTGCTTGGGAGCATATCAGCCAGAGTTGGGCGCATATACGAATGAAGTAGCTCATATTTCTGATAGTAGGTCGCAAATCCAATTCAAAGGTTGTCCAATCCAGTGCACGGACCATATATCGCTATCTTGGTATCATATTTCGCTCGACCGGTTACATATAACTTGCACTTGGATACATATCGATGAAAGCAGGGCACATATACGGAGAAATAAGCCCATATTTTTCTAGTTTGGTCACATATATCGAAATACTTGCAAACCATAACAAAACCCGGCTGCCTCAACAGCCGGGTTGCATGTATAGAATAAGGGAGATTTAAACGAATATTACTTCTGCTCAGCCGAACGAAATTCCACTCGGCGGTTTTTACCGAGGATTGCAGCTGTGTACGCAGGTAAATTTTCATTTAAGGTTAAAGCATTGTTTTTTCATGTAGAAACTCTATGTCCTTATAGAAATTCACTAAAATAACGATAGCTGATTTTCCTCCGGCAATCCTTCTAAGCAACCATGATCATCCAAATATTCGACAACCGTTTTAGATAATCGACTGCGTTCTCTCAAATCTTGTTTCGAAAGGAAATCCCCTTCTTCTCTAGCCTTGACGATATTAATTGCCGCATTTGTTCCCAATCCATCAACAGCGTTGAACGGTGGGATGAGAGTATTTCCATCAACAATGAAGTCTTTGGCATTTGAGCGATAAAGATCTACTTTTTGAAAACTAAACCCTCGTTCATTCATTTCCAATGCAATTTCCAAGACCGTCAATAAGCTTTTTTCCTTCGGAGTCGCATCATTGCCCTTGCTTAAAATCTCTTCGATCCGCGCTTTCAATGCCTCTGAGCCTTTAACCATTGTATCAAGCTCGAAATCTGCCGCCCGGACAGAGAAATAAGCTGCATAAAAATAAATTGGATAATGGACTTTGAAATACGCGATTCTTACGGCCATTAATACGTAGGCTGCGGCGTGAGCTTTCGGGAACATGTACTTGATTTTTTTACAAGATTCGATGTACCAATCGGGTACACCATGTTTTTTCATTTCTTCAATCCATTCATCTTGAAGCCCTCTACCCTTACGTACGAACTCCATAATTTTAAATGCTAGCGATGCTTCCAGCCCTTTATGCATCAAATAAACCATGATGTCGTCACGACAACCAATAACGTCACCAATTTCACAAATCCCATCATTAATCAATTCTTGTGCGTTACCAAGCCAAACGTCGGATCCGTGCGAGAGACCAGATATAATGACAAGCTCAGCAAAAGATGATGGTTTCGTGTCTTCCAGCATTTGACGAACAAACCGAGTACCAAATTCCGGAACACCCAATGTACCCGTTTTACACAAAATTTGATCCGGTGTTACACCAAGTGGATCGGGACCACTGAATATTTTCATCACTTCTGGATCATTCGTCGGGACAGTCTGTGGGTCGATTCCCGTCAGATCTTGTAGCATACGGATAACCGTTGGATCATCGTGTCCAAGGATGTCCAGTTTCAATAAATTGTTGTCAATCGAATGGAAATCAAAATGAGTTGTCTTCCATTCCGATGTACGGTCATCTGCTGGATATTGGACTGGTGTGAAATCATAGATTTCTTTATCATCAGGCACAACAATAATGCCTCCTGGGTGCTGACCTGTTGTCCGCTTGACCCCTGTACAGCCTTTGACTAATCGATTGATCTCGGCTTGCTTATAGTGTTGGCCATAATCTTGTGCATAACCTTTCACATAACCGAACGCCGTTTTTTCAGCAACCGTGCCGATCGTACCTGCACGATAGACATTTTCCTCGCCAAACAATACTTTTGTATAATGGTGTGCCCTCGGTTGATAGTCACCAGAAAAGTTCAGGTCAATATCAGGGACCTTATCGCCTTCAAAACCTAAAAACGTTTCAAAAGGAATGTCTTGTCCATCACGATGATAAGCTGTGCCACATGCTGGACAATCTTTTTCAGGTAAGTCAAATCCCGAAGCTACCGAACCATCTGTAAAAAATTCATGATTCTTACAATTCGGACATGCGTAATGTGGTGGCAATGGATTGACTTCCGTAATCTCTGTCATCGTAGCGACAAATGATGAACCAACGGAACCTCTTGAACCGACTAAGTAACCATCATCCAATGATTTTTTAACGAGTTTCTGAGAAATCAAGTAAATAACTGAAAACCCATTATCGATGATACTCGTCAGTTCTTTTTCCAAGCGGCTCGTTACAATCTCAGGTAAGTCATCTCCGTAAATGCTTTTTGCACGGTCATAACACATTTGCCTGATCTCATCATCAGCGCCTTCGATATTCGGTGTATACAAGTCATCTTTAATCGGCTTGATGTCCTCAATTTGGTCCGCTATGGCATTCGTATTCGTAATGACCACTTCTGTAGCTTTCTCTTCACCGAGAAAATCGAAAAGCTCTAGCATTTCATCCGTTGTACGGAAGTGAACATCCGGTTGTGTTTGACGATTCAACGGATTCCCACTTTGAGATGCAATCAAAATTTTTCGGTACTGTTTTTCATGTGGTTCAATGTAATGAACATTACCTGTAGCGACAACTGTCTTTTGTTGTTTTTCTCCGATTTCAACAATTGTTTTCAGCATTTGTTTAATATGTCCCATTGAATGTGCTTGTTCTTTCTCAATCAGATGTGCATAATTGCTCGGTGGTTGAATTTCAATGAAATCATAGAATTCAGCCACTTTCTCTGCTTCATCTTTTGATTTTAGTGCAACCGTATCGAATAGCTCTCCTTGATCACACCCTGAACCGACTAGTATCCCCTCGCGAAACTTATTCAGCTTGGAACGAGGAATTCGAGGCTGTCGATAAAAGTAATCGATATGAGCCATTGAAACGAGTTTGAATAGATTTTTTAGTCCTTCTTGTGTCTGAGCAATTAATGTAGCGTGAGACGGACGGGAGCGCTTATATGCGTCTCCTTCACCAACATAACGATTCAGCTCATTATGATTCAAAATCTCTTTTTCTTTTGCCATCTTCAATAAACTGACAAGCATATACCCTGTCGCTTCCGCATCGTAAATCGCACGGTGGTGCTGTGTTAATTCAATATTTAAAAACTTACACAATGTGTTCAATCGATGATTTTTTAAGTCAGGTAATAGAAATCTAGCCAATTCTAATGTATCGATTACTGGATTCGTTACCTTTTCAATTCCCATTCGTTGATAGGCTGCATTTATGAACCCAATATCAAAACTAGCATTATGTGCGACCAATATATCTTGTTCACACCACTGGTGGAAATCTTTCATTACTTCCTCAATTTCCGGTGCATCTTGAACCATATCGTCTGTAATCCCAGTTAAATTAATCGTTGTATCACTTAACTTTTGATGCGGATTTGCGAATCGCTCAAAGCGATCGACAATTTCACCTTGATGTACCTTGACGGCAGCCAATTCGATAATCTTGTCGAAGTTAGCAGATAGACCCGTTGTTTCAACGTCAAACACAATATAATTTGCATGATCCAAGTCAATCGCTTGTTCGTTATATGCAATCGGCACACCATCGTCAACCAAGTTGGCCTCAAGACCGTATAATACTTTGATGCCATGTTTCTTGCTAGCATTGTAGGCTTCCGGAAAAGATTGTACAACAGCATGGTCCGTAATCGCGATTGCTGAATGACCCCAATCAGCTGCTTGCTTAATGAGACGTTCAGCTGACACAGTAGCATCCATTTGACTCATGGCTGTATGAGCATGCAATTCCACACGCTTATCATCCATAGGATCTTGCCTGACTTTTGGCTTGATTTCAACAAGATCCGTACCCATCATGACAAGTTCATGCGTATAATTATCTGTTTGTATTCCACCACGTGCTTTGATCCACATACCAGGCTGTAGCTTTTTAAATTCTTCTTTTTGTTCTTCCCCTCGAGAAAACATTTTAATTTGAAGTGAGTCTGTGTAGTCTGTCACACTGATGATCAACAAATCACGACCCGACCGTAAATTCCGAATATCGACATCGAATACATAGCCTTGAATGGCCAGGCGCATTTCCTCTTCGATAATATGCTGCATTTCAATCGGTTCCTCTTGAATCGTCTGTCCAAGTTTAACCGGAGCATTTGAAGGTTCCGCCGCATTGGCTTGTTTCGCTTTTTCTTCCTGATCCCGAATGGCTTTTTCAATCAACGTACGTTCTTCCTGCTGTTTCTCTTGCTGGAACTGTTCGATCTCCTCGTCGTTTTGAATGATCTCCATATCAAGCTGGTAATTTTTTAAGCCATATTGCTGACAAAAAGATTTAAGCAATGGCGAAAGTTTCTTTTGGATTGCACTGGCTTCCATTTGATTCCGTGCACAAAGAAGAATAACATTACCTTTCAACTGTGGTTGCTGAGAATGGACAAAATCTTTATACGCAGGAAAGAGATCATCGATGGAAGAAATAAATAAATTCCAATAATTTATGATTTCTTTTTCTTCCAACTCACTCTGTTCAGTTGTCACCATGAAATTGACTTCCGCGATATGTTGAAAAGCTTCCCGAAGCTTTAACGAAAAAACTTCAATGACTTCGCACGGAAAGGGCTTTGGATTATGTAATTGAAATTGCCATGTTTTCGTTTCTTTAAAGACGGTCAGTTTCTGTAAAGTTGTTTCTGAAAAATATTCATGAACAATCGTCTCAGGCAATTGGATTTGTTCAATCAATAGCTGTAGTCGCTCTTTTGAAAAGTTGTCCATACCTTTCCTCTCACCCTTTATAATTCATTTAGACCCCTGCCATAGATTGACAAGGGTCCTGTTTACTTGATAATTATTCATTCTCCCTCAATTGTTCGATGAACTGTGTAAGCTCGGAAATCTTCACATCTTTTTGTTCACCTGTCTGACGGTGTTTAAATTCAATATACCCTTCACTGGCACCTTTTCCGATCACAAATCGATAAGGGATGCCGATTAAATCACTGTCGTTAAATTTAACACCCGGCCGTTCTTTTCGGTCATCATATAATACATCGAAACCTTCATCTTGCAACTGTTTATAGAGTTGATCGGCCAACTCAACTTGTTGATCATTTTTCGTATTCAAATTAAGTAAGTGAATATCAAATGGTCGAATCTCTTTCGGCCAATTCATACCATTCTCATCACCAAATTGTTCCACAACAGCGGCAAGAGCACGGGATACGCCAATACCGTAACATCCCATGATAAATGGCTGAGATTTACCGTTACGATCAAGATATTCTGCACCGAGTTTTTCGGCATAAAGCGTACCTAGTTTAAAAATATGACCCACTTCAATGCCTTTGGCAAATTCAATCGTTCCCTGCCCATCTGGAGACGGGTCACCTTCTTGGATGAATCTCAAGTCCGCATAGTGACTCACATGGAAATCTCTTTCTGGTTGGACATTTATATAGTGATAACCATCTTCGTTTGCACCACATGTTGCGTTCACTAAATATTGAACAGCATAATCAGCAACGACATCTACGGTGTCAGGCAACTTTACAGGTCCAAGCGAGCCAAAGCCAGCTCCAACTGTCTCGCGAGTCTCTTCTTCCGTTGCCAACTCAACAATATCTGCATTGTATAGATTTTTTAACTTCACATCATTGACTTCGTGGTCACCTCTGATTACAACTAAAACAAATTGGCCATCCACTTTAAACATTATGGCCTTCATGCCCGTTGCCAATGGGTGTCCTAGATAATCTGCTACTTCTTGCATCGTTTTTGCATTTGGCGTGGAAACCTTTTCCAACTCTTTCGGTTGCACATCAGGTTTCTCACCTTGATCGGTTACCGGAGCCATTTCAATATTTGCTGCATAGTCCGAGGTGTTTGAATAAGCAATGATATCTTCCCCTACTTCAGAAAGAACCATAAATTCATGCGTATCTTTACCACCCATTGCGCCAGAATCAGCGATTACAGCACGATAATTCAAATTTAATCGATCGAAAATTCTCGAGTAGGCATCATATAGTGCTTGGTAAGTCTCGTCAAGAGATTCAAAGCTATCATGAAAAGAATACGCATCTTTCATTAAAAACTCTCGTCCTCGCAATAAGCCGAAACGAGGTCTTTGTTCATCTCTAAACTTATTTTGAATCTGATATAATGTAAAAGGTAACTTTTTATAAGATGTCACTTCATCTTTGACCAATGTGGTGACTACCTCTTCGTGAGTAGCCCCTAACGCGAATGGTCTGTTGTGACGATCTTTCAAACGCATTAATTCTCCGCCCATCGTATACCATCTACCGGTAGCTTCCCAAATTTCAGCTGGTTGTATGGTCGGCATTTGAACCTCTTGCGCACCGGATCGATCCATTTCTTCCAAGATGATTTTCTCAACTTTTCGAAGTACCTTTTTACCGAGTGGCAAGAAATTATATACTCCTGATGCCAATTTACGAATATAACCTGCCTTTAAAAGCAATTGATGACTTTTGATTTCAGCTTCTTTTGGAACTTCCCGCAAAGTCGGAATTAGCAAATTGCTTTGTCTCATTTCATTCACCTCAATCTAATTATACCGTAAAGCCATAACGCATTTACATAAACAATCGTTCAATGTCATTCCACGTGACAGCAATCATTAACAACATCAGTAAAGCAAAACCAATAAAGTGGAAAATCCCTTCTTTTTGTGGGTCGAGTGGTTTACCTCGAATTGCTTCATAGCCTAGGAACATCAGACGACCACCATCCAACGCTGGAAGTGGTAATAGATTTACAATTCCTAAGTTAATACTGAGCATTGCTGTCCACATAAAGAAGTTCAAGATTCCTGTTTGTACAACTTCATCTGTCGCTGTATAAATACCTACAGGACCTGCTAAAGCATCCAGTGATAATTGACCCGTTACAAGCATACCGAGAGCATCTAGTATCAGTGTGCCGATCTCATAAACCTGAGTAAAACCATAACTGAATACTTCTAATGGTGCTTTATCGAAGTCTCGCTTCACACCAATCCGACCAATCATTTCACCAGTTTCTGTCTCGTATGAATTGGTGACAAGTGAAGTTTCAATCGTTTTACCATCACGGTCAGCGGTCAATGCGATTTCTTCGCTAGGTCGCTCCTGCACATAAAGAACAAACTCGGTCCAGTCATCAATTTCTTTTCCGTCAATCGAAGTAATGGTATCTCCTGCGATCAGTTCAGCTTGTTCTGCTGGAGAACCATCCTGCACACTACCTAAAGATGCTTCTTCAACTGGAACGCCTTGAATAAAACCAAGTCCCCAAAATATGACGATAGCTAGCAGGAAGTTCATCAATGGACCAGCAAATACTTGCATCGCTTTTTTTCCGACTGACTTTGAACCGAATTGACGATCGTATGGAGCAATCAATGTTTCTTTTTCGTCCATGACAAATAACGCTTTTCGGTCAACATCGTACTGTTTTCTCTCTTCTGTATTGAGCTCATGACATACAAGTGTCAAATCATGGTCGAGATCGATCTGTTCAACTTCAACAACTTTGGCATTCGGATGCTTCGATTTATTATTGACGATGATTTTGTTCACTTTGTTTTGCTCATTGAATTCAATGCCTATATGATAACCTGGCTTCAATTCCACAATTTCTGGATCGTCCCCGGCAACACGCACATACCCACCGATTGGTAACATTCGAATCGTATACAGTGTTTCATCTTTTCGATGAGAAAAGATTTTCGGACCAAAACCAATTGCGAATTCCCTTGCAAGCATTCCTGCACGCTTGGCAAAGATTAGGTGTCCCAATTCATGGATAAACACCAATAAGCCAAACATAAATATAAAGGCAATGATTGTATTCATACACTAGCACCTTCCTTTACGAGTAAACACTCAAAATGCGTTTTCTCGTATCTTGGTCAACAGCAAGAATTGTTTCCAAATCAGGTTGCTCAATTACTTGATGTTTCTGTAATGCATCTTCTATGAGTTGTTCGATTTCCAAAAAAGTGATCTGGTCGTCCAAAAATAACTGAACAGCGACTTCATTGGCAGCGTTTAAAACAGTTGGTGCACTTCCGCCTGCTTTTCCGGCTTCATAAGCCATCCTCAAACAAGGGAATCTTTCAAAACTCAACTCATTGAAATGAAGCTCTTGAAACTTCAATAAATCTAATCCTTCACTTAATGAGAAGTCTGTACGATTCGGATAAGTCAATGCATACTGAATAGGAATCCGCATATCTGGAGTTCCCAATTGTGCCATTACACTTAAGTCATTGAATTCTACCATAGAATGGATGACACTTTCTTTGTGCATGAGTACATCAATCTTTTGATATGGTACCTGGAATAACCAGTGAGCTTCAATGACTTCTAATCCTTTATTCATCATTGTAGCCGAATCAATCGTGATTTTTGCACCCATATCCCAATTCGGATGCTTTAACGCATCTTCTTTTTTGACACCGATCAATTCATCACGAGAATAATCCCGAAAGCTACCGCCAGAAGCAGTGATGATCAAACGATTAAGTTGGTCTTGCTTTTCTCCACGCAAGCATTGGTGAATGGCTGCGTGTTCACTGTCCACTGGCAGTAAATCCACACCATACTTCTTCGCTTCTTCCATCACTATATGCCCAGCAGTGACTAACGTCTCTTTATTGGCAAAAGCGATTTGTTTTCTCGCACGAATTGCATCCAAAGTCGGTTTAAGTCCGATGCTTCCGAGTAGTGCATTGACAACCATATCCGTCTGTTCATGGGCAGCAACTTCGCATAAAGCTTCCATTCCATAAGATATTTTCGCTTGAAAAGAAATCTTTTTTTCAATTTCTTGTTTGGCTTCCCGATCACCAGCGATAATCCATTCTGGTTTTAATCTTTCTACCAACTCAAGTGCTTTGTCTACACGCTTTCCAAAAGCAAAGGCAAATAATCGATATTCCGGAAGCTGTTCAATCACTTCGACAGTTTGTTCACCAATTGAACCTGTCCCACCTAATAATGTAATGTTTTTCATTATACAACCCTCAACTTATCAAGTTCGTTCAATTAAAAAAAGTGTATGAAGTGTAAAAATGGCACCATAAAGATCAAGCTATCGAAGCGATCGAGGATGCCGCCATGACCTGGTAGTATCTGCCCTGAATCCTTGACTCCCATATGTCTCTTTAAAGCAGATTCAACCAAGTCACCGATTTGTGCTGTAATCGAGGCAAATATAGTGACTAATAGTAAGATTAATAAATTATCATGAATGGTTGTAACAGATTGTAGGATCAATACAGCAATAACGGAGATGATCACGCCACCAAAAAAACCTTCAATCGTTTTCTTTGGACTGATTGCCGGCCACAGTTTATTTTTACCAAGGAACTTACCGGTAAAGAATGCCCCTGTATCTGTTAACCAAATGACAACTAACACAAAGACAACATATTCCAAACCGTCATAGCGTGTTTCAATAAAGTATGAAAACCCAATCCCTATGTATAGTGCAGAAGTCAGTACGTAGGAAACACCATTAAATGTAAATTTGTTTTTGACGAGAACCGTATAAGCCAATAATAACAGAAAAGCTAAAAAGATGATTTCTATACGGCTTAAAGGAATTCGTTCTGCAAAAGGCAAAACCTTTTCATCACATAAAAGCAACCATAGCATAACCACTCCAACGATTGCAGGAAAGGAATTGAAAGGCACATTATTCATTCTCATCAACTCAAAAAAAGCGATGGTTGCTAATAGAAACACCATAACAACAAATGGCCACTCTCCGAATAGGACAAGCGGAATAAATAAAATCAATCCAATAATTGCGGTAATTATTCTTTCTTTCATTATACATCCACCTAACTGCCTATAACCCACCAAACCTTCTCTTACGGTCTTGATAAGCTAAAATAGCCATATCCAAGGCTTTTTCATTAAAATCCGGCCAAAGTTTTTCTGTAAAATAAAATTCTGAATAGGCGATTTGCCATAACAAGTAATTGCTAATGCGTTGTTCACCACTTGTACGAATAACCAAATCGGGATCACTCAACGAATTTGTGGTCAAATAATTTGAAAACGCTTTTTCATCCAGATCATCAAGGTCCATTTGACCTTCCTGATAATCCAAGCAAATTTGCTTCACAGCATCTAATATTTCTTTGCGACTGCCATAATTAATTGCGAAGTTAAGGATCAATCCTGTGTTATTCTCTGTTTTTTTTACAGAATAACTGACTGCTTCTTTTGTATATTTAGGCAAGGCGTCAAAGTCGCCAATCGTTGTTACTTTCACATTGTTCTTTACTAAATCTGGTAAGTAAGTGTCCAAAAACTGAGAGGGAAGTTTCATAATAAACTCCACTTCATTCATTGGTCTTTTCCAATTCTCAGTGGAAAAAGCATACAATGTTAACGCTTTAAGATCTAGTTCAACGGCACGTTCAACCATCTTTTGGATGGTTTTCATTCCTTCCCGGTGTCCGGCAATCCGAGGCAATCCCCTCTTTTTTGCCCACCGTCCATTTCCGTCCATGATAATGGCAATATGTTCCGGTAAATTGGATGGATCGATTTCTTTTTGAACGGATTGCTTTTCTTTCGACCGAGTAAACATACCAATCCCTCACTAAGTAAAAGAGTATATAGAAAAATTTAGCTTTCGCTTCACACAGCGAAAGCTTATGTTAATCATGCGAGAAGCTAATTACACTTCTAAAATTTCTTTTTCTTTTGCTTCTAAACTAGAGTCAATTTCACCGATACTATTATCAGTGATTTTTTGAACTTCATCTTGATTAGCACGTAGTTCATCTTCAGTAATTTCGCTATCTTTTTCTTGTTTTTTCAGTTGGTCGTTAGCTTCACGTCGAATATTTCTGACTTGAACACGAGCTTCTTCAGCATATTTCCGTGAAACTTTCACCAATTCTTTTCTTCTTTCTTCTGTCAATGCAGGAATATTGATTCGAATGACATTTCCGTCATTATTTGGTGTCAATCCTAAGTCTGCTTTCAGAATACCCTTTTCGACATCACCGATCGATGATTTATCAAATGGCGTGACGACAAGTAAGCGTGCTTCTGGTGCTGAAATTGTCGCTAATTGATTCAACGGCGTGTTGGCACCATAATAATTCACATACACCGTATCCAAAATGGCCGGGTTGGCACGACCTGCTCGAACTGTAGCCAGTTGTCTACTAAAAGCTTTAACAGCATCATTCATTTTTGTTTTTGTGTCATTAATGATTGATTGACTCATGAATATTTCCTCCTAATTACTGTACCGATGTCTTCTCCTAATAATACGCGTTTGATATTTCCTTTTTCCATGATGGAAAATACAATTAATGAAATATTATTATCCATACATAATGAAGTCGCTGTAGAATCCATGACCGCAAGCCCTTTGTTCAAGATATCCAAATAGGATAACTCACTGAACTTCATTGCCTCTTGATCCATTTTCGGATCAGCGGAATAGACACCATCTACATTGTTTTTTGCCATTAAAATGACATCTGCTTCAATTTCTGCTGCTCGTAAGGCTGCCGTTGTGTCTGTAGAAAAGTATGGATTCCCGGTACCTCCAGCAAAGATTACCACACGCTTTTTCTCCAAATGTCGCATTGCTTTTCTGCGAATATAAGGCTCTGCAACTTGTCTCATTTCAATGGAGGTTTGGACACGTGTTTGGACATCGAAGTTCTCTAAACTGTCTTGCAAGGCCAGTGAATTCATGACTGTCGCCAACATGCCCATATAATCGGCATTTGCACGGTCCATTCCAACTTCACTACCTATCTTACCACGCCAAAGGTTTCCTCCGCCAACGACAATGGCAATTTCTATACCTAAATCATGAATTTCTTTTATTTGTTGGGCTATTGATTTGATAAACGTTGGATCAATGCCACTACCTTTTTCTCCACTTAATGCTTCACCACTTAATTTTAGTACAATTCGTTTGTATTTTGGTGTCGACATAGCTACCTCCATCAATTATATGTAAGCTATTCATCAAACATGTGCTGTTAAAAATGATTAGCTAAATAGATTCTTTTAAAAATAGGGAACACGTTCTCCGTGTTCCCTATTTTCTTGCCACCCATTCAAGTAAGATGAATGTTCATATAAAATTTCGCTATGGTTCATATGAGCGCCACATGAACAAAGGACTTGGGAACAGCTTATTTTTTGATTTGACCCATTACTTCGTCAGCAAAGTTTTCTTCACGTTTTTCCATACCTTCGCCAACTTCGTAACGGACGAATTCTGTTACTGATGCGCCGTTTGATTCTACATATTTTTTAACTTTTTGATCTGGATCTTTAACGAAACCTTGTTCCAATAGGCAAATTTCTTCAAAGAATTTACCTAAACGTCCTTCGACCATTTTCTCAACGATATGCTCAGGTTTACCTTCATTCAATGCTTGAGTTTTTAGCATTTCGCGTTCTTGATCCACTTCATTTTGCGGAACCTCATCACGAGATACAAATCGAGGGTTAACTGCTGCGATATGCATAGCAACATCTTTTGCTACAGATTCATCTGTTGTACCTTCCAATACGGTTAACGCTCCGATTCGGCCACCCATGTGAGTATAAGCACCAAACGCAGCATTGTCATCTTTTGTTAGTAGGCCAAAGCGACGAAGTGATAGTTTTTCACCAATTTGTGCAATGTTTTTATTGATGAACTCTTGTACGGTATCGCCTTCACCATTCAATGGCTGTTCAAGAGCTTCTTCTACTGTAGAAGGATTTTGACTTAGAATATGGCTTGCTAAAGCATCCAATAGTTCCTTGAACTGATCGTTCTTTGCAACAAAGTCTGTTTCACTGTTTACTTCGATCAATACAGCAGCATTTCCGTCAACTTTGATATGAGCTGATCCTTCTGCCGCAATGCGGTCTGCTTTCTTTGCTGCTTTAGAAATTCCTTTTTCACGAAGATATTCAACAGCTTTATCCATATCTCCATCCGTTTCAGTTAACGCTTTTTTACAATCCATCATTCCTGCGCCTGTTTTTTCACGTAATTCTTTAACCATTTTCGCATTTACTGCCATAAGAATTCCTCCTTCAGGTAATTGGGTATCATATCGTTAAGACGAAAGTTTTCTAAAAAAGGGTGATAAAAGGTTCTGTTCCCCCTTATCACCCTTTACCTTTTACTCTTCTACTTTTTCTTCTGTCTTTTTCTCTTCTGTTTCTTCACTCGTTGCTTCTTCTTCAGAAGTTGTATCTTGCAGTTCTTCACCTTGTTTTACTTCTAGAATTGCATCAGCCATTCTGGAAGTAAGTAACTTAACCGCACGGATTGCGTCATCATTTGCTGGGATCACGTAATCAATCTCGTCTGGATCACAGTTTGTATCAACCATCGCTACGATTGGAATATTCAATTTCTGTGCTTCTTTCACAGCAATTCTTTCTTTACGTGGGTCGACAATGAATACAGCGTCTGGTAAGCCGTTCATATTTTTAACGCCACCTAAGAACTTTTCAAGACGTTCTTTTTCTTTAAGAATCATAACAACTTCTTTTTTCGGTAATACGTCGAACGTACCGTCTTCTTCCATTTTTTCGATGTCTTTCAAACGATTTACTCGTTTTTGAATGGTTTGCATGTTTGTCAATGTACCACCCAACCAACGTTGGTTAACGTAGTACATACCAGAGCGAATTGCTTCGTCTCTAATTGTATCTTGTGCTTGTTTTTTGGTACCGACGAATAAAACTTTCCCTCCGTCTTGTGCCAAGTTTTTCACAAAGTTAAATGCTTCATCAACCTTTTTAACTGTTTTTTGTAGATCGATGATGTAAATGCCGTTACGCTCCGTGAAGATGTATTTTTTCATCTTCGGATTCCAACGACGTGTTTGGTGGCCAAAATGCACACCTGCTTCTAGCAATTGTTTCATTGAAATTGCTGCCATTGTTCATTCCTCCTATGGTTTTTATATTCCTCCGCTCACTTCATCAACAGAACAGAACTTTTTGAAAGCACCACTGTACTGTTTCGACGAGCGTGTGTACTAACACCAAAAGTAAATATATCATATTGATTTTACACTAGCAAGTGTTAATTCGACAATTGTGTATGAATTTTAATCATTAGTTCGATCTCTGTCACACCTACGTTTAATTGTTTAGCAATTTGATCTGCTGAATAGCCTTGATCGTAAAGGTGCATCACTCGGCTTTCCATTGTTAGCTCATACACCGGCTCATGTTCTTCTTGTGGAATAAGTGGTTCATAATCCAGTTCATCGGGGAAGTTTTCTTTGGTAAAGAAGGGCTCCTCTTCAAATTCGGTCGAATCCTCTTTTTCTATGACTGATTCTTTGCTTTGTTGCTGTTGCGTTCTTTGCTTATCTTGTTGTTTTTTCATTTTGTTTATTTGTTCGGTGAATTTCTGGTTCTCTTCCTTGATCTCTACTAAATAATTATGGAATAGTTCATCAATTTCTTTTTCTTTCTGTTCAATAACATTTTCTCGCTCTTTATTTTCCTGAAGTTTCTGATAGAGAAGAAACAGAAAAATGAATGTAACGCCATGTAAAATTAAGCTTAATAGTAACACGTCGAACCCTTCTCCAATCGCTAGCGTGAATAATCAATCTTCTTTCCTAAATAAGGATGATTTAATCTATTTTCCTCTGTTCGTTGCTGTTTCAAAGGTCTGTGATGTTCGTTTGATTGTCGGACTTGGTTGCTATCATCTGCATCCCTATGAATTTGCGTTTGATCTTTTTGTTCTGATTTTATTACTGCTTTTCGCATCTTTTCTGCTTCTTTTAAATGATTCTGGCCGATAAAGTCTTGACTTTGTTTGCCGCGTTGTTGCAGTTGATCTTGGAGTTGACTGTGTTCTTGAACTCTCGGCAGTGCGACTTGTAATTCTACACCCTTCCAACTCACTTAACTCACTCCTTTTTTTATAAAGGAATGATCGAAAAATCTTGATGTTTGTAGACAACCGATACGTGTTTATATTCTTGTTGAATGGACATGGAGTACTTTCCGACCATTACATGAACATTTGGATACAGGATACCATTTACATCCATTTTCAAAAAATCAAATGCTTCCTTCTCTTCGTTCAATGTAAATTGTTTTTCAAGCAACTTCTCAAGTTCAATCTTTGTCATGTTATACGTGTTTCTTTGACGCAACATCGCTACACGTTCTTTGCTTGATAGATCCCTAATTTGTTTGACTTCTTCTAAACGTTCTCCCAATAGTTTTAACTTTTTTAATTGGTCTTGGGCTTGTTCAATTTTTGACTCTAGTTCATTATACAAATGCATGACATCCATACTATGGCCTAAATAAACTTCTGTCTTTGTTTCTAAACGATTGCCGAAATCATTTCCTTCAATTTTCTTACCGACAGATATATGTCCTCCAATAATATGTCCTCGGTGGCAATAGAGCATATCTTGAGCATCGATGTGACTATGTAAACAAGAATTTTCAATAATGATATTTCTACCTGCTTTAAGATTTGCTTGATTAATATTCCGTACGCGAATATCCATTCCGGCATCAAGTCTTCCATTACCAGCCGCATATACACCCTCATGGACAAAAATCGAACCCCCGGCTTCCAGGGTGGCAGCTTCGACAGTCCCTTGAATCGTTATATCGCCTCTTGCCTTTAAAGAGAAACCTGTGGGAACGTCACCATTTATAACGATTGAACCATTAAAATCAATGTTGCCTGTCTCCATACTCACCGATTTTTTCACTTCATAAACAGGAAGTACTTGTATTTGTTTTGAAATCAAACTGACTTGGCCGCTTCCGGTAGCAAATATTGCCTGGTGCTCTTCCTGAAATTCTGTATTTTTTCCAGCCTTCATAACTGCTGGTTTCCCGGGCTTTGCCTTAACTACGTTACCTGTAACATTCATTCCATCCTTTGATTCTGTTGGCGGAATAATGGTAACTAATTTCGTGCCTGTTTCGACCTTTGGAATGACCATGATTTCTTTGAAGTCAATATGCTCTTGATCGTTTATCTCGATTGTTGTTCCTAATTGTACGTGATATTTCAACATACCATTCTTCCCATGTTGAGGCGCAAGCCCTCTTGCAAAGACAACGGGATCTTGGTTAATTCGAAAGTTTTTAATCATCGTTAATAAAACATCTTCCAACAACCCATATGTTACGTTTTTCGAACGAGCAAAATCAAAAAGATCTTTTAAATGAATTTGTTCTTTTAGTTCGTGTAATTCTTGGGTAGATCGATGTTGTAATACCTCACGGTTAAACTCTATAAGTGCTTGCATTTTATCATCACTAATCTGGATTAGAAAGACGCTCGACAAATCCAAGTTTTTTTCACTCCTAGTCACTGAACGATTTATTGAACAGTCGTTAAAAGGCTTTTCAGTTTTGCAATGGATTTTGTATGTATCTGTGAAATTCGAGAAGTCGAGAGTTGAAGAATCCCCCCAATTTCTGTGAATGTCAATTCTTCTTTATAAAATAGTTGTAGGACAAGCTGTTCTTTTTCATTCAGTTCTGTAATCACTGTTACCAATTCATTGATTTGCTCTTTTTTCAAGCTGGACTCTTCCGGCGTATACGCTTGTCTATCTGGTATGGTGTTCCTTAAGCTCTCCCGATGCTCGGGTTGTTGTTCACTTTTTTGTTCTTCAATCGATAGAAAATTTGCGACAAGTGTATCTTTTACAATTTCTGAGGTTTCTTGGTGGGATATGCCGACTTCATTTGCGATTTCACTGATTTTTGGTTCTCGATTCAATCTCTTTTCCAATCGCTCCGTTGCTTGCTCGACTATTTTTGCTTTTTCTCTGACAGACCTTGGCAGCCAATCTTCCTTTCGTAAACCATCAATGATCGAACCTTTTATGCGAAAAGAAGCGTACGTATCGAATTTTAAATCACGGTTGGGATCGAACTTTTCTAATGCATCAACCAACCCCATAAAAGCCAAGCTTTTTATATCCTGTCTTTCCACATTCTTCGGTAATGTTGTATAAATGCGGTTGACTTGATAATCCACTAGTGGCATGTAGTGTTCAACCAATTTATTCCCAGCTTGCTCATCCTTATCCTGTTGCCATTTTTTCCAAATTGTCTTCAAGGAATCTTCGGTTAATACCATAATATGTAACCTCCTGAAACTCAGGCTTTCTGATTATATGAACTGTTCACCTTGCTGTATGGTCCGAACCTTCAAAAGTAAACTCTCCGTACTGAATTCGATTGTCCGGCCTTTATTTCCGCCAACATCTTCAGCAAGGAGTGGTATGTTATGCTCTGTGAGCACTTCTTTTACTGCATCAATATTTCTTGGCCCAATCCGGATTGTATCTTTCCCGCTTTGATTGGTGAACATTTGAGCTCCACCCGCAATTTTAGCTTTCATTCGGCTCTTTTTAGCATTCTTTTGCAGCATCATTTCAATTAGTGTCGCAATTCCCGTATCTGCAAATTTACCTTGTTTAAAATCCTCAGTTTTGGCAATTGACGAATCAGGAAGCATCACATGGACCAATCCAGCTATACGGATTTGTTCATCATAGATCACAACGCCAACACACGAACCTAGTCCGATTGTGGAAATCGATCCTGGGTGTTCGACTACGTTTAAATCAGCTATTCCAACCTTGACAGCACCCAGAACCTTACTCATGATCGGCAACTCCCAATACTTCAAAAATTTGTTGAAATGCTTCTGGGTCCGGTAATAAAATAAAATGACCTTGTAATGGGTTCTTTTCCGATGTTTCATCACTGAAAACTGTTTCAATCATAATTGCGTGGTCGGATACTTGCGAAATTTCGATTAGACCTGCAGTCAACATTGCACCCAGCATATCTATAGCGACAGAAGGAACGGATTGATGTATTTCCAAATTTGTAAAGTCAGATAACGCACGCACATAGGATCCAGTTAAAATATTTCCTAATTCCATAAAAGCAGATATTGCGAATGAATCGCCTTCTATTAAGGATAAGTTCTTATTGCCGGTCAGCAATCCAACAAATTCTTCTGCTTCAGCCGGATCAATCACAAAAAACATGCTTCCTTTTAACCGTCCTTGTAACTCTACATGAATAGCAGCTTGTACTTCTTCCTTCCCACCTGCCCTTTCCATCATTTCATCAAAGGAAACAACATGTACAACTGGCGTTTTCATGTGTACGGGTTGATTCAACATTTCAGATAATGACGTCGCAGCGTTACCCGCACCGATATTAGCGATTTCTTTTAAAACATCTTTGTGGATCGCTGTATAATCAAAAGGATGATTCATAATACTTCCTTTCCACCAGCAGAGTTATTTTTCCACTGCTGATAACTGATTCACTTCTTCATTGGAGAGTACTCGATCAAGATTTAACAGAATTAATAACCGATGTTCCAATTTGGCTACACCACGGACATAATCAGTGTCCACCGAACCAATTACTTCTGGTGGTGTTTCAATGTCATCTTCACTCAAGTCAACAACATCGTTCGCTTCATCAACAATCATACCGACTTCTTTATCATCAATGTGCACGATAATCATTCTTGACCGATTAGAATACTCACTCGTTTCCATACCAAAACGCTCACGTAAATCAATGACCGGTGTGACAATACCACGTAAGTTTATGACTCCTTTAATAAACTTCGGTGTATTGGGAATCCGAGTAATTTCTAGCATTCTCTCGATTGAACCGACATAATCGATTGGCACCCCATATTCTTCATTTTGCAACCTGAAGACGATCACTTTAACTTCTTTTGACACTTTGCTCATCTAAACAGCCTCCTTATTTAATTAGTGAATGCGTATCTATGATTAACGCCACTTCTCCATCGCCGAGTATTGTCGCCCCTGATATGGCAAATATGTTCGTTAGATAGTTTCCTAAATTTTTCAAAACAACTTCTTGTTGCCCGATCAGTGAATCAACTACCAGACCTGCCACTTGTTCACCTTTACGAACAATGATAACGGATTCATAGGCAGATTCATTAGCAGAATCTGGCACTTCCAGCACATCACGTAAAAAGATAAGTGGAATCACAGACTCTCTGAAATGCATCATCTGTTGTCCTTGTACGGTAACGATTTCTTCCGGTTTGATCAGCGCCGTTTCGATGATTGTTGAAAGTGGTACGGCATACGTTTCATTACCAATCGTGCTTAACATGACTGAGATAATTGATAATGTCAGTGGGAGTTGGATCGTAAACGTGGTCCCTTTTCCTTCCTCTGATATAATTTCTATTGTTCCGCCCAAGGATTCTATTGTATTTTTGACAACATCCAGTCCCACTCCTCGACCAGATATATCAGAAATCTCGTCCGCTGTTGAGAATCCACTTGCTAAAATGAGTTCATCGATTTTTCGATTCGATAGCTGATTCGCTTGTTCAGGTGTGACCACCTGATTTTCGATGGCTTTATTCAATACTTTTTCTCGATTAATTCCTTGTCCATCATCAGAAATTTCAATATACACATGATTGCCACTGTGATAAGCCTTTAACAACACGTGTCCTTGGCGATTTTTTCCCATTTTTTCTCGGACATCTGGCGTTTCAATCCCATGATCTAACGAGTTCCGGATTAAGTGGACTAAAGGATCCCCAATCTCATCGATTACCGTTCGATCGAGCTCTGTTTCGGCACCTTCAATATCCAATTGAATCTCTTTTTGTAACTCTCGTGTCAATTGGCGAACCATTCGTGGAAAACGATTGAAAACCTGCTCAATCGGGACCATACGCATGTTTAAAATGATGCTTTGTAAATCACTGGAAATCCTGGTCATTCGACCGACCGTCTCTGTTAAATCATTATGCTCCATTTCATCGGCGATTTGTTCTAGTCTTCCTCTGTCAATGACTAGCTCTTCAAACAAATTCATCAATGCATCCAAACGATTGATATTAACACGGATGGTTTTATTTGCTGCTTGTTTTCGTTTGGATCCAGAATTTTCTTGGGCTTCCTTCGTTGTGGAATCAAGTTTTGTTGGTTCTTGATTTATTCCTATGTTTTCTGTTCGTTCCGTTTGTTTTTGATTGCCGATTGGTTGAATGCTCACCTGCTTAATTTCTGATACCTTCATGATTTTGTCAGTTATTTCTTTCTGTTCGATCGAAGTCACATAGGCCACATCAAACTGTTGATCGAATTCTTCATTTTCAAGTACTTCGACTGAAGGCACTGACTTAATTATTTCGCCTTCCTTCTCTAGGATCTCAAATACCATATAGACACGTGCTGCTTTCAGCAAACAATCATCCGCCAGTTGAATCGTTAAGTGATAAGTATGTAAACCTTCTGCTTTTGCTTGGTTAATCACCGTTTCTTCAAACGAATCGAGCGTGAGTTCTTTGCTAGTGACATCCTGGTTGGAAGCTACAGAATCATCCGAAACATCTTCACCTTTCTCGATTGCTTTGAGTTGATCTAAAATAGGTTGTATTACACCTTTTCCATCACCGCCCGAAGAGATATCACCGACCATTTCCTCAAGCTTTTCGACAGCATGCAATAACATATCCAGCAAATTAGTAGATGCTGGTAATTGATTGTTTCTGACTAGATCGAGAACATCTTCCATTTGATGTGTTAATGTCGTCAATTCTTCATAGCCCATTGTTGCAGACATACCTTTTAATGTGTGTGCCGCACGAAAGATCACTTCGATATGTTCCATATTCGTAGGGTCTTTTTCTAGGTCGAGCAATCCATCGTTGATTGTCTGTAAATTTTCGTTACTTTCATCGATAAAAATACCTAAATATTGGCTAGTCTCCATAAATGTTCCTCCCTATTCGTTCACCAATTCCACCAGTGTCGAGGTGATTTCATCCAAGCGTCTGATCAAGCAACCATTGATATGTTCAACAATAGATTTGGGCATTCCGTAAATCAATGCTGTTTCCTGGGATTCAGCGATGATGATGCTCCTTGTATCAAGTTGTTTCAGTTCCATAGCTCCATCTGTTCCGTCTGTACCCATCCCCGTAAGTACAACCGCTAGTTTATTTGTGTTTTTTAATGTAGCAACCGATGAAAACAACTTATTCACGGATGGTCGATGTCCCTTTTCCGGCTCTTCTCGGTTGATGTCAATGACAAGTGAACGATTAAGTTGTTTGAGTTGAAGATGATAATCTCCAGGTGCAATATAGACAACACCATTGCGTAAAATCTCTCCAGGTATTGCTTCTTTTACTTTGACAGCTGAAAGCTCATCCAGCCGCTCAGCAAGTGATTTTGTGAATTTCGCAGGCATATGTTGTACGATGACGACTGGTGCATGAAAATCATTGGGCAACTGAGTGATGACTTGTTGTAAGGCTTTTGGTCCACCTGTTGAAACGCCAATACAGACCACTGTTTGTTTATGTATAAATGGCGGAATGTGCTCGTTATTATTTATATCGAACTTTTTCCGTAAATGTTGATATTGTTGACCACTTGATGTTTCTGCTGCTTGAATGATTTTCTCGGTAATCTCTGATGCCACTTTATGTATATCCAGTGAAATGGGTCCAGAAGGCTTGGAAATAAAGTCGATTGCCCCTATACGAAGGGCTTCAATCGTTTCTTTCGCTCCACTTTTTGTTGTACTAGATAGCATAACGACTGGCATGGGATGACTTTTCATAATTCGTTCCAATGTTTCTAGTCCATTCATCTTAGGCATTTCTACATCTAACGTTACAACGTCCGGTTTCAGATCTTTCAATTTTTTAAGTCCGTCTACTCCGTCTCTAGCTGTTCCGACGACTTCTAATCGCTCAGATTGCTGAACAATATCGGAAATCATTTTTCTCATGAATGCTGAATCATCTACTATGAGTACTTTATATGGTTTCATCGCCGGGCAACCTTTCTTTCGTTGTGGTGATTTCATTTTCTATTGAGATAGAAAAATAAACGTGTTTCTGTGTGGCTCGTTTGAATATCGGTTCGGTTGATACGACCATTCTTTTTTATTAACTTGAAACTAACTTAACGAAATAACTTCGTTTTCATTTTCTCTATAAATGTTATTGATCGCTCTGTGTCGGGCGATTCTTTTTGCTCATATTGAGTGACAATTTTATCTAATTGTTTTGAGATTCGAGATTTTGGAAAAGATTCTATAAAAGGAATTTGCTTTTTTACAGACTCTGACACTGCAGGATCATCTGGCAAGCTACCAGCAAACCGAAGTTCACAGTCTAAGAAATTCATGGCAACTTTCCTAAGTCGTTGATACACTTGCCATCCTTCTGTACTTTTAGCCGTTCGGTTTACGAGTAAGGATAATTGAATATCTTTGTTGTCCGATTCAATTAATAGATGCTTTATTGCCGCATAGCTATCGGTCAATGATGTAGGTTCTGGTGTCGTTATAACAATAGATTCATCAGCCGCTTCTAAAAACGCTAAATGACTTTTTGTCATCCCTGCTCCTAAATCCAAGAGAATGTAATCAAAAAAATGAAGAACCTCTTGAAATTGCTGAATGAAATGCATCCTTCCCGACGTGTTTAATTCAAATAAATGCGATAAACTGGTACCGGCTGCGATAAAAGAAAAATAGTCAGATCTTGATTCAATTATATCAAATATGCTCATTTTATTCTCTAGCATTTCAGCCATAGAATGATCTGGACTCATACCTAGTAAGACATCAATATTTCCCATGCCGATATCTAAATCAATCAGTAGTACTTTTTTTCGCCGATCCGCTAGGCAAAGCCCAAAATTAATCGCATAATTCGATTTACCCACTCCACCTTTACCACTGAATATAGCAATCGCTTTTGCAGATTGATTATTCTCTTGGTTTATCATCAAATCTCGTAGTTTCGATGCTTGATCATTCACCATGATTTTTCACCGACCATCAACTGGGCGAGAACCTCAGCGTCGACAGTTAAAAGGTCATTCGGTACATCTTGACCGATTGTCAACGTATGGATAGCAAAGTGATGTTTCTTCCATAAGTTATAGATTTGCCCATAGGTTGATGTTTCATCTGCTTTTGTAAATATAACCGTATCAACGGGCAATTTCGAAAATTGTTGATAGATTGTTTCCATATCCTCTTCCTTAGCCGTCAGTGACAGAACGCACATCAACTTGTCCTGTTCTTTGAACTGGGCGATCTCTTTTAGTTGATTGATATATTCGCTGTTCATATAGTTCCGACCGGCCGTGTCAATATAGATGAGATCCTTATCTTTGAATTTTTCCTTGGCAGCTTCTAAATCTTCTGCATTATAGGCAACTTCAATAGGTATATCTAAGATCTTCGCATACGTTTTTAACTGCTCAATTGCTGCAATTCGATAAGTATCCAATGTAATAAATGCAATATCTTTCGCGTGTTTCATTTTAGCGTCGGCAGCCAATTTGGCAATAGTCGTTGTTTTACCAACACCTGTCGGACCTAGAAGATATATGAACTTTGAATGCCCTTCCGTTGATTCAATAGAGGAAGCCATCTCGTGTTTAAAAAATTCTTTTGTCACATTTAAAAGTTCAGATTCGGTCACTTTTTCATCATGTTTATAAAACGTTGATAATAGTATTTGAAGCACATGCGCACGTGTATCTTCATCGATTCCATTTTGCTGCAACTGTTCGAGTGTACTTTCGACCGGATGCGGGTAGCGATTCGATAAGGATAATCGAGTAGACACCTTTTCTCTCGACGATTCGGACTTCTGTAAATGCATTGGAAGTTTTGTTGGCATTACTGAATCATTTGCCGTTTGCTTCTTCTCTCGAGAAGATTGGCGTATCCGAGTCGGCTTTGGATCGACTGCTGCCAAAACCTCTATATTTCTTTTCCCGAACAGACCAAAGAAACGACTGGTTTTAATCTCACGTGAATCTAGTATAACCGCTGATTCACCCAATTCTTTTTTCACTTGATTCATTGCTTCTGGCATTGTCGATGCAATGTATTTTTTTACCTTCATTGTACATTCACCACCCCACTGCTTTCTACTTCAACAGTTGGTTCCAATTCGTTATAGGATAAGACGACCGTTTCTGGTAAAGCTCTTCCGATAATTTGTTTTACATACATCCGAACAGCAGGAGAACACAAAACAATTGGAGCTGAATCTTGGAAATAGGCTTGTGTGAGCTCTTGGTGGACAGCTTCGATTAATTTTTGTTGGTTTTCAGGGTCCATCGTAATAAAATTCCCGTGTTCTGTTTGTTGAATTCCCTCAACAACCATCTTCTCCACTTGAGGAGACAAGGTAACAACTTTTAAAAATTGATTCTGAGCATATTGATTGGTAATTTGCACAGATAGCGCTTGGCGACAATATTCTGTCAGCAGATCTGTATCATTTGTCATTTTTGAATAGTCAGCTAATGTTTCAAAAATAATTGGCAAGTTACGAATGGAAATTTGCTCACTTAACAACTTGGCTAGCACTTTTTGAATTTCTCCAACAGACAATGGTTCCGGCGTAATTTCCTCCACTAAAATCGGATGCGTTTCTTTTAAGTGATCAATCAACTGTCTTGTTTCCTCGCGACCAATCAATTCATGAGCATATCGTTTAATAACTTCTGTTATATGCGTTGAAACAACTGATGGCGGGTCAACGACAGTATATCCGAGCAATTCAGCTTCTTCTTTCATTTCTTCAGTAATCCATTTAGCTGGCAATCCGAAGGCAGGCTCTTTCGTTTCTATGCCGTCAATCCCATCATCCTCTAAGTCTGGACTCATCGCTAAATAATGGTTGATATACAGCTCACCTTGAGCAACTTGATTTCCTTTAATTTTGAGTTGATATTCATTCGGGTTCAATTGAATGTTATCGCGAATTCTTACAACTGGAATGACGAGTCCGAGCTCCAATGCTAGTTGTCGACGAATCATTACAACGCGGTCAAGTAGGTCCCCACCTTGATTTTGATCGGCAATCGGTATGAGTGCATAACCGAACTCAAATTCAATCGGATCTGTGTTTAACAACTGAACCACATTCTCCGGTGCTGCCATTTCTTGCGCACGTTCTTCCGTTTCATCGACTTCTTCAATTGGCTCAGCAGCCCTTTCTTCAGCTCGACTCAAGTAAAACCCACCAAATCCAAGCATACCGGAAATCACTGTCGTCAAAGCAAAATTAATCGGAGTTAATCCGAGTAAAAAAATCGTTCCTGCTGCTATATATAACAGTTTAGGAAACCGGAATAATTGACTCGTAACATCATAAGAAAGATTTCCTTTTGCCGCTACGCGCGTCACGATAATCCCTGTTCCGGTTGCAATTAATAACGCGGGAATCTGAGAGACCAATCCATCACCAACAGTCAATCGCAAGAAGACATCTACCGTTTCTCCGGCACTTAAGCCAAATTGCGTCATCCCGATGATAAAACCGAAAATAATATTGATCAGCACGATGACGATCCCGGCAATCGCATCACCCTTAACAAATTTACTCGCACCGTCCATTGCGCCATAAAAGTCCGCTTCATCTTCAATTTTTTCACGGCGATCTTTTGCTTGTTGCTCGGTAATCAAGCCTGCATTCAAATCGGCATCAATACTCATCTGTTTCCCAGGCATCGCATCCAAGGTAAAACGTGCAGCAACTTCAGATACACGCTCCGCACCCTTTGTAATGACAATAAATTGAATGACGACAAGAATAAGAAAGACGACAAAACCGACTAATGGATTCCCACCGGTCACAAAATTACCAAATGTATCGACAACACCACCAGCGTTTGCTTCAGATAGAATGGAACGCGTGGTAGAAACGTTAAGTCCCAATCGAAATAATGTCAAAAGCAGTAAGAGAGACGGGAATACAGAAAATTCCAATGCTTCTTTTACATTCATGGCAACTAAGATGACGACCAAGGCTAATGATATATTAATTAAAATGAGTACACTTAATAACGGCCCCGGTAAAGGAATCACCAGCATGATAATGATCATAATAACGCCGAATAAAACGGATAAATCTTTTATGGACATTCAGAAAAACCTCTTTCCAGTTACACTTTTCGTTGAAGCTTATATACATAAGCCAATACTTCGGCAACTGATTGATAAAACTCCTCAGGTATGGAGTCTCCAATCTCAACGGCTGCATACAGTCCTCTTGCCAAGCTTCGATTTTCAATTCGCATCACACCATTTGCTTCTGCAATCTCCCTGATTTTAAAGGCGACATAATCTGCACCTTTGGCAACGACGAATGGTGCTTCAGATTTTTCTTCGTCGTATTTCAGCGCGATGGAAAAATGGGTAGGGTTCGTAATGATGACATCTGCAGTCGGTACTTCACTCATCATCCGTTGCTGAGCCATTTGTCTTTGGGTATCCTTGATCCGTGATTTAATCAACGGGTCCCCTTCCATTTTCTTATACTCATCTTTGACATCCTGCTTGGACATTTTAATGTTCTTTTCGTGATCATACCGTTGATATAAATAATCGAAAACCGATAGAAACATCAACATGAGAGAGGCGGCAATACCCATTTGAATTGTCAACTGGGCAAAAAACGAAATCGATTCACTCACAGTCTTCATAGATAAAAGCATGAGTTCATCTTTTTGAAGCCAAAGCACTACAAAACATACACCGCCAATGGACACAATTTTCAATAAGGATTTCAAAAATTCAACAAGTGCCCGGACAGAAAAGATTCGCTTAAACCCTTTGATCGGATCGATTTTCTTCAGGTCGAATTTAAGTGGTTCACCAGAGAACAACAAACCGAATTGTATGTAGTTCGATAAAAGTGCTGCAATCACTGCAACGGCCATCACTGGCAAAACAACCTTGACGGCTTCCATCGTCATTTGAAAAAATACTTGCTCGGTTGTAGCTGCGGTCACTTCCCAGTGGATGAATTTTGTGAAGCTATATGTATACATACCTGTGAAAACCTCACCCATAACCGAACCAAAGACAAGTAGAAAGAGAAAGACAAAAAACAATAAGATGGCTGAGTTAATATCCTGACTTTTGGCAACCTGACCCTTATTACGAGAATCTTGACGTTTTTTAGGTGTTGCTTTCTCCGTTTTTTCTTGGTTAAAGAACTGTAGGTCTAAGCGTAGTAATTCCAAGACTAAGCCCCTCCCATTAACTGCATGAGTTGCCTCATCATCTGGAACATCGTTTCAAACAATCCTCGAAGCAACATGACATAAAATCCTAAAAAGATAAGAATCATTACAAATGCGACAAATATTTTAAGCGGTAAGCCAACGACAAACACGTTTACTTGAGGAACCGTTCGAGCAATCATACCTAAAGCGATATCTACCAAGAACAAAGACCCGACAACCGGAATCGACATCTGAAACGCAAGCATAAACATATGAGCAAAACTGTCTAAAATAAAAATTGGAAAAGATTGATCACCGATGGGTATCATGTCGTAAAATCCGATGAATTCATAGCTATAAAAAATCCCATCAATCAATAAATGATGCGCATTCGTCGCAACCAGAAATAATAATGCAAAAATGTATAGATATTGACCGATAATCGGACTCTGTGCCCCTGTTTGAGGGTCGACGATGTTCGCAATCGCAAATCCCATTTGGAAATCAATGAAACCACCTGCTATCTGAATGGCGGATAATATGATATAGGCCAGTAACCCGATCATTAATCCGACAGTTACTTCCTTCACCAATAAGAGAAAAAACTGTCCATTCAAGAAAAATACCGGAATTTCTATTGTGAAATACATAATCCAAGCCAGAAACATAACTAAACCAATTCGAACAGGCATCGGGATATTTCGGTAAGAGAAAAACGGTGTCATCATAAAAAAACCAGCTAAACGAGCAACAATCAATAACAACCCTGGCATTCTCGCAAGATCTATAAACTCAGCCATATTAACCAACCACGTTAGGGATGTTATTGAATATATTAATCGTAAATTCAATCATACGTTGAAGCATCCAAGGTCCAAAAAAGACGATCCCAATAAATACGGCAATCATTTTAGGAATAAACGCCAACGTTTGTTCTTGAATCTGTGTCGTCGCTTGGAAGATACTGACGAGAAGCCCGACGGTTAGCGCTAAAATCATTAAAGGGCCAACAACAATCAATAATGTATAGACGCCTTGTTCCGCTAATGCTATTACTGTATCTGCACTCATTTAATGCCCTACTTCCTATGTAAAACTTTCCAATATGGAATGACCAATTAAGTTCCAGCCATCGACAATTACAAACAATAAGATTTTAAATGGCAATGAAATCATGACCGGTGGGAGCATCATCATTCCCATTGACATCAAGACACTAGCAACAGCCATATCAATGACCAAAAACGGAATAAAGATCATAAAACCCATTTGAAAGGCTGTCTTCAGTTCACTAATCGCAAAGGCAGGGACTAATGTTGTCAAAGAGATATCAGCCAATGTTTCCGGACTTTCTTCCCCGCTATAATCCATGAATAATGCAAGGTCTTTTTGTCTTGTATGCTTGGCCATAAACTCCTTGAAAGGTATGCTTGCCGATTCATAAGCTTCGTCCAATGTTATTTCTTCATTGAACAGAGGTTGTAATGCTTCCTCATTTACTTCATTAAATGTCGGGGCCATTATAAAGAAAGTCAAAAATAAAGCTAACCCAATCAGTACTTGGTTCGGTGGCATTTGTTGTGTCGCTAGTGACGTTCTGACAAATGACAACACAATAATAATACGAGTGAAGCTAGTCATTAAAATTAAGATGCTTGGCAGAATGGTTATCGCCAATAACAATAGCAAGAGTTGAATGGCTGATGAAGCTGCTTGCGGATCATTCTCAGTCAGTAGATTGACAGCATCAGTCATGACGTTGATCCTCCTTCTGTTCGCTTCCTTTCAGCAATTCATTACGGCTCTTTCTCATCTGGCTCAACTCAGACTGAAATTTATTTTTTGTATCCGTATTTTGATATGGATTTTGATCTCGTTGAGTGAATTTCTTCAACAGATCTTGAAAGTTAATGGCTTGATTGGCCGTAGCATCACTTGATTCCAGACTTCCAATCGTATCCGGTGACTCAATTTTGTCTAGTAATTGGACGTCATCACCAACACCAATTAAGTAATACTCACTGCCGACACGCACGATTTGAATGGATTTGTTCGAACCGAGTGATAAACCGCCGAAGTTTTCCAATGACCGAGTCTGTTGATAGATTCGAGTGCGTTTTTGTAGAAATTTTAATAGAAAATAGATTAAACCGAGTACAACAACCAGTGCGACAATCATTTTCAAGAAATCCAAAAACAAGGAACTGTCAGACGCTGTCACTTGTTCACCAGTGGAGTCTTCGATATCGAGGCTATTTTCTTGTGATGGTTCCCTTTGCTCATTTGTTTCCTCTTTTTCTTCCTCTTTTTCAAAAAGATCGGATACATTCCCATCTCCACTCGGTGAAGCGGAAATTGAACTAACTGGAATGAATAAAAAGAAAAGAAAGACTCCAATGGCTATTTTATGTTTCATCGTCATCGACCCTAACCGTAAAATGTTTTCATAGATTTCTCTTGCATTTTGTGCAAGATTTGATCTGTTCTGACATGCGGAAAAATACTAATTAATTTAACACTTTGTTGATGGCTTCAAGCACACGATCGGCTTGGAAAGGTTTGACAATAAAGTCCTTTGCCCCCGCCTGAATGGCATCAATTACCATAGATTGCTGCCCCATTGCTGAACACATAATCACTTTCGCATCACTGTCTGAACTTAAAATTTCTTTCAATGCAGTTAACCCATCTTTTTCAGGCATTGTAATATCGAGGGTTACAAGGTCCGGTTTGAGTTCAGCATATTTTTCAACTGCTTCAACACCGTCCTGTGCTTCCCCAACAACTTCAAATCCGTTCTTCACTAAGATATCTTTAATCATCATACGCATGAATGCTGCATCATCTACAATCAATATTCTTTTCGACATAATAGACCTCTCCCTTTTTCTTTTCTGCTTATAAGTTATTTTTAGCGTAATTTCTGGATTCGTTCAGCTTGACTCAATATATCCGTGACCCGTACACCAAAGTTTTCTTCGATGACAACGACTTCACCTTTCGCAATCAATTTACTGTTTACTAGAATATCAACCGGTTCTCCAGCAAGTTTGTCCAGTTCTACGATTGATCCTGAGCTAAGATCAAGAATGTCTCGAATGGGCTTACGAGTACGTCCGAGTTCAACGGAAACGTTCAGTGGAATATCCATTAATAAGTCTAAATTTCTGCGTTCCGCTGGGTTTGTCTTCTCTGAGGAAGCAAACTCGCTAAATTGAGCAGACTCAACATGATTGATGAAAGGTTTTTGATATGAGCTGTCATGGGAATGCTGGTTTTGCTGTTCAGGCTCTTCCTTTGAATAATTTTCCACAGCCTTCTCACCTTCCTCTTGATCACTGGGTTGTTGATTCAATTCCTCTTGTGGACTTTCATTCAATAATCGCTTAACACTTTCTTTGACAAACTGAATCGGCAATAACTGCAAGATATTGGAATCGATTAGATTTTCTACTTTCAACTGGAAAGATACTTTGATCAATACCGGCTCATCTGGCAAATATGCTAAGCCATCACCAGTCGTAGCATCTAACATAATTGGTTTCGGTGGTGTTATGTCAATCGGTTGGTTGAATACGGATGACATACTTGTTGCAGCAGAACCCATCATTTGGTTCATCGCTTCTTGAATAGCACTTAAATGCAATTCATCTAAATCGGTAGATGGTGTAGAACCATCGCCTCCTAACATGAGATCTGCGATTACTGCTGCATCTTCATGTTTGATCACTAACAAATTCGAACCTGAGAATCCAGAGGTGTAATCGACACTCACCGCAACATGAGGAGTAGGGAATTCACCGGCAAGCTGATCGACATGTACGGCGTTTACGACTGGTGTCGTAATCTCAACTTTATGGTTCAATAAAGTTGATAAAGTTGTCGCTGAGCTACCAAACGATATATTGCCTAACTCGCCGATCGCATCTACCTCCATAGATGTCAGCACATCTTCAAGTGAGGGGTTCGAATCGCTCGTTGGCTCAGTTGGCTGCCGCTCTTGTGTAGTAGATTCTTCATCCGGTTGATCATTGGACGGGCCGCCATTCAGTAACGCATCAATTTCTTCTTGTGTGAGCATATCACCTTTATGGTTATCCATCGTCTTCCTCCTTCATATCACTGATGACCTGAACGGCTAAGTGATTATTTTTCTTACCTGGGTGAACATAAAATTTTGGTTCTTCATCGACATATAGTTTTAATGGATCATGAATGGATTGATCCAGTTTGATTACATCATTCGTTTGTAAATGCAAAAAGTCCTCAATTGTAATAGATGACTCACCTAAATTCGTTTTAACATCGACTGAGACTTTCGATAAATTTTCTTGAAGCAAGTGATAATCTTCTTCATTTCGCTTATGAGCTTGATTTTCCATCCAATAATGAACGGACAGCTTAGAAATAATGGGTTCTAGTAAAATATGTGGAATGCAAATATTCATCATCCCAGAGCTTTCACCAATCATTGTATTTAATGAAATAACAATCACTGTCTCGTTCGGTGATACAATTTGTAAAAATTGAGGATTCACCTCAAAATCTTCCATTTCAACATCGATGGAAACCATAGATTCCCAAGCTTCTTCTAACGACTCCATCGCTGAACCAAATGTTCTCGACATAATCTTTGTCTCAATTTCCGTCAGTGTTTCTACTTTATTTAAGCTAGAGCCCGAACCACCCAGCATCCGGTCTAAAATAGCATAGGCTATATTTGGATTTACCTCGAAAAGTAATCGTCCTTCTAACGGATCTGCAGAGAAGACATTTAAAATCGTCTTAGATGGGACGGACCGAATAAACTCTTCATAAGGCACTTGGTCGACAGAAGCGACTTGGATCGATACATAAGATCGTAGATGTCCTGAGAAAAAGGATGTCAATAACCTTGCAAAGTTCTCATGGATTCGTGTCAGTCCTCTAATTTGATCTTTTGAAAATCTTAATGCTCTTTTAAAGTCATAGACTTTTATTTTGTTATTTTCTGTTTCATCGACCTTTAATTCCTCTGCATCCATTTCTCCACTGGACAACGCAGTGAGCAAAGCATCGATTTCACCTTGGGATAAAACATCATCGGCCACATTTCTCACCCCCATTAATGGGTCTTTCTATTATTGAAGAACTTTATCGATAGTAAAGATATCGGTTACTTTCCCGTGTTTCTGCAACCCATCTATTTGATTAAGATGATTCTTTAATTGCTGTTCGACTTCACTTAGTCCACTTCTAAAATTCTCTTCCTTCAGGACGGTTAGTTCTTTTAAGATGACATTGTTCAATTGAAAATGCTCGCCCTTTTGTAAGAATTCTGCCGCGTCCTCGTGATCAGTCACGATTCTGAATTGGATTAACAAAAAGTTGTTGTCTGCTAAGTCTGTCCGTATTTCTCCGGTCATAAAGGAATTTTCAACCATGTCATCTATGGTACGTTCTTCCGATGAAACAGAACCTTGATCACCATATACGAGGATAACAATTGTTGCTATACCAATGATTGTCAATGAAATGAGTATAGTAATCATGACCTTGATCGGTTTACTCATCTTTCTCCACCACCTTCTTATGTAAATCAATTGTACCGATTTGCTGATAATAGTCAGTGATCAATTGAATGACTTCGTGAACCGATTCTTTTACAAAATGCTTTTTTCCATTAATTAAGCTGATGGTTGTGTCAGGTAATGCTTCAATTTTTTCAATATATAATGCATTCAAAACGAATTCATCACCGTTTAGCCTAGTTAACTCGATCATATTTAGGTACGGGGCTGAAACAATCCAGCCCCATTCCCTCCCTTATCGTTTCAAGTTAACGAGTTCTTGTAGAATCTCATCACTTGTTGTAATGACACGTGTATTCGCTTGAAATCCACGTTGAGCTGTAATCATCTCCGTGAATTCTTCTGAAAGGTCGACATTGGACATTTCAAGCGCACCGGCAAATAAGTTGCCAGCCCCGCCTTCTCCTGGCACGAAAAGATAATCGGCGATTCCGCCATCTAATTCACCCGCATTGTTGGAAATTTTATAGGAATTATTGCCAACTTTATCTAAACCTTCTGGGTTGGAGAAATTTGCAAGTAAAATTTGACCTGCGACAGCTGGTTGTCCACTTCCGTCCACATAATTGACCGTTCCATCCCCACCGATACTGAAGCTTTGAGCATTATCCGGTAATTGAATTCGGCCGATTTGATTTGTTACGCCGTCATTATCTGCGTTTGGCGTACGACCTACCAAATATCTACCGCCACTCGTTACAATATGTCCGTTGTCATCGAAGTAAAAATTACCTGCACGTGTGAAGCTCATATCGTCAGTATCCGTTGCTAGAGCATCATCACCTTCGACTGATTCGGCAGTTGCAAACATGCCATCACCTTCAATTGCCAAATCTAGTGGGCGATTCGTCGTCTGGCGGTTACCTTGTGTATGGATATTATCAATACTTCCTGTTGTTGTTCCTAATCCAACTTGCATTGGGTTACGTCCCCCTAATGTTGGGTCTCCTGCTGCGTTTTGAATAGGTCCTGTAGCACCTTGCATCGTTTGGCTCATTAAATCGGAAAATGTATATCTTCCTTTTTTAAATCCAAACGTATTCACATTTGCGATGTTATTGGAAACTACATCTAATTTTGTTTGAAAACCTTTCATTCCTGAGATACCTGTATACATCGAACGTAACATTTACATCTCTTCCTTCCGTTTTTAAGTTTAATAGTGAAATTGCTTCAATCAGTCAGCAATTCTCGGCTTCCTTTCGGTCCAGCCGTTAATCCGGCAAAATAATCGTTCCATTTATATTTGTGATTAATTGATCGGTTTGATTATTTTTATCCAATGCCGTTATAATTGTGTGGTTTTTTGTACTGGCAACCAACACAGCATCTTTCGTCACGATGACGGAATCAGTAACGCCTTTTTGTTTTGCCTCGAGCATTTTTTCATGAATCTCATTCCATTGTGATGAACTAATCTGGATATTCCGTTCATCCAATCGTTTTTGCGCATGTTTACTAACTTTTAGTTCAGCCTTCTGGTTTTCTAGGATGGATTGAAAAGATTGCTGAACTGCTTTCTTTTGGTTTACTTGTTTCGACTGTGGTGGAATTGTCGGATAATGAATGGTATTAATTCTACTATTCGCCATCATCAATCACCTCATGGGTCGGTTGGGTAATTTCCATTACTTGACTCGCTGCAATTTTATTTTCATTGGATAGCTTTAGCATCACATCATTCCCAGTAAATGACACCGATTGTACTCGTCCGGTTTCTTTTCCTGCATATTCACCTGTAGAATCATACACCGCGTATGTAATCTCCTTGTTGATTAGGTTGGAATAGGCCAAGAAATTTGATTGGCTTTGTTGATTTGTCAATACTTTCATTGTATCGGACATGTTGATGCTTTGTTCTAATTGTGAGAACGTAGCCATTTGTGAGATGAATTGCTTGTCGTCCATTGGGTCCAGTGGATCTTGGTGTTTCAATTGCGCCATCAGTAATTTCAAAAATTCATCTTTTCCTAAATCGGATTGTTTTGTTTGATTCGTCGGTTGTTTTGTCAGATAAAGATTTTCGTCAATTTTCAATCTCTACACCTCCTCCGCAAATAAATAATCTTGGAAATTCACATCACCATCCTCATCATCCAGTTGCCTTGCCTTCTCTTGCTGCTTTGATGATTGCTCTTCCTGATCTTGTTTTTCCTTGAAGTCGGCTAAGTTCGTTTCATTCGTTGCTTCCATTTGGCGTTCGACAACAACTTGGTGAGGTGAGAACAAGTGTCTTAATTGATGTAAATTTTTATCGACCATTTCTTTCGCCACCTGGCTCATGACGGTTATTTTAACGGTCATTTCACCATCCTGCTTAACAAACCTGAGAATCATTTCACCTAACTCCATTGGCTTCAGTTGCAATGTAAGTTGCGTAGTACCACCTGGTTTTGCGAATCGCGTTGATAAAATCATTTGCTCCATTTGATTCATCATCTGTTGTGAGTTTCCCTGAAGCGACAGACTTTGCTTCACTATTTGAGCATTAGTGGCTGTCACATTTCTCAATAAATTACTCAGTTGTCCAGCAGGTTCCAAGGGCATTTTAGTTGTTGGCTTCGAAAGTTTTTCTGTAAGGACATGTGCCCAATTCATGACTGGCTTATCTGTTTGGGCATTACCCGACAATCTGAGCAATTCTTTGGCAAACCCTGTTTCGGACTGACTTTGGCTTAATTGTTCACTTGAAATGAGCTGCTGCCAAATCGTCGACGCTGTCTGTGTTTGCTTCATACTCGGTTCAGTTATTTGCAGTTGTTGACTTTTTTGTTGGATTAATTGATAAAGAACTTTTTCCATAAGGTTTTTCAGACCATCCAACCCGTTGGATGGTTGCGTGAACAATGCTTCCAACCCCTTAAAGGTCTCAGTAGAAGCTTGATCAGTGGACACGAACGAACGATATAGCTCCGTTAATACCAAGCCGACTTGATCGATTGCTGGAATGGATGCATCTTCTAGTAAGCTATCAAGTTCCTCTGTGGGAATATTCATAGAGTCTGTAAATGTCTGTAGCCAATCGTTTAATTGAGACTCAAGTTCTTCATCAGATGAAATTAACCCTAAGAGTTGTTGTAACATTGCTTCTAGTTCTTCCATTGACCCTTCTTCGGCAAGCTCCATTCCGACTTTTTCCACTGTTACTTTTTCAGCTAACCCTTGAAGTACCTTAGCAAAATCGCCATCTTGACTGAGTGAAAGTGATTTTCCAGAAGTTTTGTTCATCAACTGAGTAACCTGTGGCATGACTTGTAGCATCATTGCGTTATTCACTTTTTCACCCCCTTTCAGCGTATAGACTCGAGAATCTATCGTAATTATTCAGCGTTTGTACGTTCTATGAGAGAGTCTGTATAAGTAGCTGCCTGCTCTGGCTTCATCGCTCCCAACACCTTGCCACGCTCCTCATCACTCATTTGCTCAAGGAGCTTCAATGCAACCTTGTCTTCCATCTCCACAACAATTTCAGCGGCTATTTTGGGCTCAATTCCTGAAAATGAATTGGACATTTTCTTAATCGTTTCTTCTTCAGTTAATAATGTTTGCTCTTTTCGTTCCAACTCAACATTCAAATCAGCAATTTCATTTTTAAGCTCTTCAATTTTAGTTTCTTTTTGGCCAATTTCGCTCTGTAAGTTCTCAATTTGTGTGTTTTTGTTTTCGTTTTCTTTTTTTATTTCATCTAATTGTGATTGCAGAATTTCTTCATCTTTTGAATCCACGAATGATGAAACAACCGGAGCTTCTTTAAGTTGATCCATTGGATTGATTCCCATAACCGACAATACGACGAATAACATAGTGATGGCGAATACAATTGGAATGACGATCACAAATAGAACCCACTGTAGCTTACCTGCCTTTTTTTCTTCGTTGTTATTCCTTGCCATAACATCACCTATCTCGTACGAAAGTATTGTTGCATAGAAATTTCATCCATGAATTCGGCTTCTTTTTTCTTTGCAAACTCTTTTAATTCTTCTTTTTTTAGTTGAATTAACTTTTCCATCTTTTTCATTTCGAGATGTGCTACTTTCAACTGGTTTTCCTTTTGCTTCATGTTCACGCGTGCTTGATGCACCTTTGTCTGGAGCGCTTTTTCCTCTTTTTCAATCCGTTGAATCGAATCATGTGCTGCGTGTATGTATGTAATCGTTACTCGTCCTTTAAGACGATTGTCGAACCGTTCTTGAAGTGTCTCTTTCTTTTTTAACAATTGAAAGAGCTCTGTCGCTTGCTCTTCAAAATAATCGATTGCACGTTGATATTGCGCTTGGGCTTCGTTCATTTCTTTTTCACGAATGTTATATATTCTCTCAATTGAATGGATTGTGTTCATTAGCATCAACCTTTCAAGATCCGGCTAAGTTCGCTTAGTGATTGTGTAAGATTACTGTCCTCTTTTGTGTTTTGTGCAAGGAAAGACATGATTTCCGGATAGTAATAAATCGCTTCATCCACTTTTGCAGAAGACCCCTTTTTATATGCACCAATTTGTATCAACTCTTTATTTTCTTCATAGGTAGCTAGCAGAGAGCGTAGCTTTTTAGCCAATTCAAGATGCTCTTGATCCGCAATTTTCTGAATGAGACGGCTGACGGACTTAAGAACGTTAATCGCTGGATATTGGCCTTGTTCAGCGAGGCGACGATCTAGAACCAAGTGTCCATCCAACAGACCCCGAACGGCATCAGCTATTGGCTCATCCATATCATCACCATCCACTAGCACTGTGTAAAAAGCTGTAATGCTTCCTACTTCACCTGTCCCGGTTCTCTCCAATAACTTCGGTAACATGGCAAATACACTCGGCGGATAACCTTTTGTAGTCGGCGGTTCACCACTGGCCAATCCGACTTCCCGTTGAGCCATCGCTATTCTAGTTAAGGAATCCATCATTAAATTGACTTGATATCCTTGATCCCGGAAATATTCGCTGATCGCTGTTGCTGTATATGCTCCACGGATCCGCTGTAAAGCTGGTTGATCAGAGGTTGCAACAACTACGATCGATTTGGCTAATCCTGCTGTACCCAGTTCTTGTTCAATGAATTCTCTTACTTCTCTACCACGCTCGCCAAGAAGCGCGAAAACGTTAACATCAGCATCACTATTTCGGGCTAGCATTCCGAGCAACGTGCTTTTACCGACTCCACTTCCTGCAAAAATTCCTAAACGCTGGCCTCTGCCGACCGTCATACAAGTGTCGATTGCTTTGATTCCTGTTGATAACACTTGGTCTATCGGCGGTCTGGCTAATGGATTAAGCGGTTGTTTTTCTGCTTCATAAGGGATGAAGTCACTTGGTAGCTTGGACCCATCTAATGGATTACCTAGACCATCCAGCACTTGGCCAATCAATCCTTCGCCAGCTTTCACAGTCAATGATCGATTGAGTGATTCTACTAAACTACCAGGGCCGATTTGGTTTGTTTGTTCATACGGCATCAACAACACATGTTCATGTTGAAAGCCAACCACCTCTGCGAGGATCGGTTCCTTTTCACTTGTTGCAGAATGAATATAACAAACCTCTCCAATATTAACAGCAGGCCCTTTGGATTCGATTAACAAACCAACATTCCGATAAACCTTTCCATAACGTACAATCGAGTCAGTTTTATGTAATGCTTCAACCAATCGCTTAACTTCCACGCTGCTGATTCTCCTTTACTAGCTGTAGCAGCTCTTCTTTAACCTTGCTTAGTTGCTTATCAACACTAGCATCGATTTTTCCAAAAGGAGACTCGATCAAGCATGCATAGGTAGATAGTTCTTCATTGGAGAAAATACTAAGTTGTCCCTTACCCGACAAAATCCCTTCGAGTTCTTCCCGTTGATTCACGACAAATGCATACATTTCTGGATGAACATATACATGTACTTCAGGTTGCTCTGAAACTTCATGGACAATCTGTTTCACAAGCTGAATAAAGCGGTCATTCTCTGACTCTATCGTTTGGTGAATAATTTTTTCGGCAATTTCTACAGCTAACGTCAATAAGTCTTCTTCTGCATCAGATAGTTTTTTTAGATAAGCGGCTTTCGCTTGGTGAACGACATCGTTCGCCTGCTCAATGAGTGACTGATATTCTTCCTTTGCTTGTACAAGACCTTCTTGTTTCCCCTCTTTGTAACCCGTTTCTTTTGCCTCTTGATGTGCATGTTGTATGGAGACTTTTGCTTCTTCGTGTAATCGCTCAGCTTCCTGTTTCGCTTGAGCCACTAATTGTTCTGCTTGCTCTTTAGCCTGTTCAATTATCTTTTCTGCAGTATTTTGCTTTTGTTTTCTTTGTTCTTCATAAGTTAACTCTGTACTTGTTTCAGTAGATGTGTCGCGGATTGCGCCGACTTGAATCGGCCTTTCGGTTAGTTGTTTATCTGATGGATAACGGAAAACATTAGACAATGATGTCATCTCCCCCGCCTCGAGCAATAACGATTTCGCCCATATCTTCTAATCGACGGATGGTGCCAACAATTCTCATTTGTGCTTCCTCAACATCCTTCAACCGAACAGGACCCATATACTCAATCTCATCTCGGATGGTTTCTGCCATGCGTTGAGACATATTTTCAAACACTAAGTCTTTCACCTCTTCACTGGCTACTTTCAAAGCCATGATAAGGTCTTGATTCTCTACATCTCGAATCACACGCTGAATTGCTCGATGATCCAAGGTAACAATGTCTTCAAACACGAACATCCGTGTTTTGATTTCTTCCGCCAATTCAGGGTCACGCACTTCTAATTCATCTAGAATCGTTCGTTCTGTCGATCGATCGACACCATTCAATATTTGAACAATTGATTCAACGCCACCAGTTTCCGTGTAATCCTGTGTAACAGTAGACGAAAGATTCTTTTCAAGTAGTTGTTCTACCTCTTCAATGATTTCAGGCGATGCTGAATCCATAATCGCGATTCTACGAGCGATATCCGCTTGCTTATCCTCTGGCAACTCCGATAAAATCTGAGAAGCTTGTTCAGATTCCAAATAAGACAAGACGAGAGCGATCGTCTGTGGATGTTCATGCTGAATAAAATTATAAATTTGGGTAGGATCCGCTCGTCTAGCAAAATCAAATGGTCGAACTTGTAAATTTGTCGTTAAACGCGATAAGATTTTAGATGCTTCATTTTCGCCCAACGCCTTCTCAAGTACAGTTTTCGCATAGCCAATTCCACCTTGGGAAATATAGTTTTGTGCGAGGGCTATTTGGTGAAATTGGTCTAAAATCTCCTCTTTCTGTGTTGGGTCGACTTTTTTGACGGAAGAAATTTCTAATGTTAGCTGTTCAATTTCTTCTTCTGTTAAGTGTTTATATACTTGTGCTGAGATATCTGGCCCCATGGAGATCAGCAATGCAGCAGCTTTTTGCTTACCGGTCAATTCTTTTTTCTGCGTTACCAAAACAGACTCCCCCTAATCCTCTGAAATCCAGCTTCTTAATAATTTAGCGAATTCTTCAGGTTGCTCCTTCGCAAGTTGTTCAAGCTGCTTTCTTTTGGCTGTTGATTCCGTTTGTTTCTCTTCAATTCTAAAATCTTCAAGATCTGGAATTTCTTCTTGATAAACTTCTTCCACCGTTTCCTCTTCGGTTTTATTTCGGAATAATAAAAATAACAATATAATAATGGCAATAATTAAAATGCCACCAACGATATATAGCCACGTTGGGATGCCAGCCTGTGGAGATTCAAAGCTCCCCTGTCTTGAAAACTCCTGGAATACGACGGAAACATTATTTAATGGCTCTTCGATGTCTACATCTGCAGAAATGGATGTATTGACAATCGAAGAAAGAATGGATTGGATATCTTCCTCAACGGCTGTCTGCTCCGCTGCTGTTAATGTAACGGTTTCACCATTTTCAGTCGTGGAGTTGTCAACAGCTACTTGTATGCCTATATCACGTACTTCATAAGGGCTTTCAACAATTTCTTTTTGGATACGATTAAACTCATTGTTAATCGTTTCCCGAACCATCTCATAATCTGATTGTCCTTCGCCTTCCTCAATACCTTGAAGTTCAGGAATATCCGTGTCGCCCTCAACTAAAGGGGCACCGTCATTTCCTGTATACGTTTCTGTGATTCGGTCGACACTCACCGGCAATCCTTCCATATTATCAAGATCAACCGGCTCCACTAGCTCTTCGATTCGATTTTCTTGGGTGAAATCAATATCTGTTGTGACAGAAACCACAACTTTGTCTTGTCCAACCATCGTTCCGAGCATTCGTTGAACCCGTCGTTGAATATCCTTTTCTACTTGCTCTTTAACCTCTTGATTCTGCACATATGTATTGCCATAACCATTTGTTGAATTATTTATATCCAAATAGTTAAAGTTTTGATCCATAATGACGATATTATCAGTAGGGAGATTCGGAACAGCTTTGGATACCAAATGATAAAGCCCTCTGACTTGGTTTTCTGAAAAGTTATAACCAAAGTCGGTTTCTAAAACAATGGATGCAGACGAATCTTGCATTTCTTCGCCGACGAATATCGTTTCACTTGCTCGATTGATCAGTACCTTTGCCTGATTAATCCCATCAATTTTTTCAATTAAACCTGATAACTCAGTTTGTAAAGCATCGACTTCAATGATTTGCCTTTCTTCATCGGTCATGCCCCAGGAAACATTCTCAGAAAAAAATGAGTAGTCAATGTTTCCGCTATTTGGGATGCCTTGTGAAGCAAAGTCCACTAACAACGAGTCGGATAGTTCTTCAGGAACAAGAATGGATGTCCCACCATCTGTCAGTTCATATGTAATACCTCGTTCATCCAACTCTGCTTTCAATTGTCCGACTTCTTGATGGGACAAATTGCTGTATAATGGTGTCATTTTTGTCGATGTCATAAAGTATGTAAGTATGATTATTAGAAGTATAAATACAGAAAACCCGCCAATCACCCAGGTCTTTTGTGATTTTGAACTACTCTTCCATCTCTCGGTCAACTGCTGCCGAAAGCGTTGAATGGATTGATTCATTTTTGTCCCCCAACTTCCATAAATCTCTCTATCTATCTGTTTTGGACTAATTTTACTTAGACGTTGCTATCATTTTTGCTGAACTGTAATGTTAAATTTGCATACGCATAACTTCTCTGTATGCTTCAATCACTTTATTTTGAATCTCTGTAGCCGCTTGCAGGGTAACTCCTGCTTTTTGAGCCGTGATCATCACATTATGTAAGTCCACATCTTCTCCACGAATTAATTGATTCGTCTTTAAATCCGATTCTGTTTGTAAACCATTCACATGATTAATAGCATTTTTCAATTGTGTTGCGAATTGGTCTTTTGCTTCGGCTGTAGAAACATTACTGACTTTTTCTCCTTGAGACATAGCTAGCTTCATTGGACTATTCGATTGCTGCAATGCAGACAGTTGGATTGGATCCATCACTTGAGTCCTCCTTACTTACCGATTTCTAATGATTTCATCAAGATACCTTTTGAAGCATTCAATGCCGTGACATTAGCTTCGTACGCACGGCTTGCCGTCATCATACCCATCATTTCTTTTAATGGGTCTACATTTGGCATCATGATATAACCCTCTTCATTGGCGTCCGGATGATTTGGATTATAAACTGGTTCAAATGGTGCAGGATCTTCTTTGACAGAGTGGATGAAAACACCTTTCCCTGTGCTGACATCTTTTTTTCCGATTGCTTTATGTAAAAGTTGATTAAATTGCTCGCCCTTTGCTTCTTGGGTAACAATCTTTCTTCGGTATGGCTCCCATTCTCCTGCTTCATTCAATCGTGCTCTTGTCGTCTGTTGGTTTGCGATATTATCTGCGTGTACATCCATTTTGAATCGATTGGCAGTTAATGCGCTCCCGCTAATATTCATTCCATCAAACATTCCCATGATTAACGCCCTCCACCTAAAACTGTACGGATTGAATTAAATTTCCCATTTATTCGTTCAGTCAATGCTTCATAGTATAGCTGGTTCTTTGATAACTCAGCCATTTCCTTATCTAAGTCCACACTGTTGCCATTATGATTATAAGTAACGTTCTGATCTTGTGTGATTTGAATCGTTGAAGATTGCTGATCGAAAGGAATATGTTTAGGATGTGTCCTTAACGTTTCCAATTTCGTTTGTTCTTGTTCGAGTTGTGATTGGAAAGATACTTTTTTTGCTTTATAATTGGGTGTATCAACATTTGCAATATTATTGGCAATGACTTTATTTTTAGTCGATGCATAATCAAGTCCTTGCGCCAAGTGATTAAACGTATTGTTAAATAACTTCATCAGATTCTCCCCTGTCGACGAAATATTTCAGAAGCCAAAATTTTCGACAAAACAATACCTCAATTACTTCATTATTACACAATTCGAAGCTTAAAAACATATCGTGCCCAAAACTTTCCTATGTTTTCGATAAAAATAAATCTAAAGTTCTATAAATCGAAAGAAATTCTGGAACTTATCGACAAAACATGAGCATTAAATTGTCGATATATGATAATTCTTGGTAGAAATTTTGATTCCTTACCAATGATTATACCGAATTTCGACGCTTGATATTGTGACGATTCGATTAAACATTAAGACATTCATTAACACAGAGACCATGATCAATCACAAAAAAATCCCTTAAGTCCAGATCGATGACTCAAGGGATTTTTTCGTAATGATTGTATTACATGGTTTTCTTTTCTAGCTCATTCAAAAACTTATCGTTTAATACTTTGATATATGTTCCTTTCATACCTAGAGAACGGGATTCGATGACACCAGCACTTTCCAATTTACGCAAAGCATTAACAATGACTGAACGAGTAATACCTACGCGGTCTGCAATTTTACTTGCGACCAATAAACCTTCTTTGCCGTCAAGTTCTTTAAAGATATGCTCGATTGCCTCTAATTCACTATATGAAAGGGAATTGATGGCCATTTGAACAACAGCTTTACTACGAGCCTCTTCCTCAATTTCTTCTGATTTCTGATGCAGAATTTCCATTCCAACAACAGTCGCGCCATATTCACCAAGTAACAGATCATCATCTTCAAATGATTCTTCTACACGGGCCAATATTAACGTTCCTAAACGCTCTGCTCCACCAAGAATCGGTACAATCGTTGTTAACCCTTTGCTGAATAAATCTTTGTTTTCAACAGGGAACGCAGTATATTCACTGTTGATATCAATATTCGATGTCGTTTCTTGGATATTAAATAAATTGCTCGTATACTCTTCCGGAAATTGTCTCTCTTCAAGCATTTGTTTCATTCGGCTATTTTCAATTTCTTCTTTGATCGCGTATCCTAATAACTTTCCTTTACGGCTTACTACGTAGACGTTTGAATCAATGACATCTTTCAATGTACCTGCCATTTCATTGAAATTCACCGCGTTTCCTTGTGTTTTTTGTAGCATTGCGTTAATTACGCGTGTTCTTTCTAATAATGTTTTCATTAGTAAATCCTCCTAAAATTTTTTATAAAATGAATTGTGATAAGTCTTTGTTTTTAACAATGGATGTTAATTTTTCATCAACATAATGCTTGGTAATTTCGATTTTTTCCATCGTAATATCTGGTGCTTCGTAAGATAAATCTTCCAATAGTTTTTCCATGATTGTATGAAGTCTTCTTGCTCCAATATTGTCTGTTTCCTGGTTGACTTCATATGCAATTTCAGCGATTCGTTCGATTGCTTCATCTGTAAATTCCAATTTGATATTTTCAGTTTCCAATAAGGCTGTATACTGTTTGATCAACGCATTGGAAGGTTCTTTCAAGATATTGATGAAATCTTGGATAACCAACTTGTTCAATTCGACTCTTATTGGAAATCTCCCCTGTAGTTCGGGTATTAAATCAGATGGTTTCGCCATATGGAAGGCTCCAGCTGCGATGAATAACATGTAATCCGTTTTCACGGTTCCATATTTAGTAACGATTGTGCCACCTTCAACAATCGGCAGGATATCTCGTTGTACGCCTTCTCTGGAAACACCTGCTTGCTGGTCATCCTTACCGCAAACTTTATCAATCTCATCGATGAAAATGATTCCTGATTGTTCTGCATGTTCAATGGCCTTTTGGTGAACTTCATCCATATCGATTAATTTTTGTGCCTCTTCGTGGACCAGGATTTCCCTTGCTTCATTCACAGGCAATCTGCGTTTTTTCTTTTTCTTTGGAAGCATTTGGCTGAAGGCATCTTGCATGTTCATACCCATTTGCTCCATTCCTGAGCCTTGTAGGGCATCAAACATAGAAGGTGCTTGCTCTTCAACTTGAATAGTGACCATCTTGTCCTCTAACTCACCAAGTTCCAATTGATGTTGGATCCGTCTCCGTTTATCTGCAATTTCACTATTTTCTTCCTCTTGTTCTTGTGTTTCCTGGTTTTGCTGTTGATTAAACAACATCTCGAAAGGGTTGGATGCACTTGATTTCTTTTTCTTCTCCGGTACAAGTAGTTTCACAAGACGACGATTCGCTTGCTTTCTTGCTTCTTCTTGAACCTCGATCATTTTCTGTTCTTTGATCATCCGAACACTCATATCAACTAAATCACGAACCATTGATTCTACATCTCTTCCTACATAGCCAACCTCGGTAAACTTGGTAGCCTCCACTTTAACGAAAGGTGCATGCACAAGCTTTGCAAGTCGTCTTGCCAATTCTGTCTTACCTACACCTGTGGGCCCAATCATTAAGATGTTTTTTGGAACGATCTCTTCCTTCAATTCATTCGGAAGCCGCATTCGGCGGTATCGATTGCGAAGAGCGACAGCTAAAGCTTTTTTCGCATCTTCTTGGCCAATGATATATTTATTTAGCTGGTTGACAATTTCCTTAGGGGTCGCCGTCCTACTCATTCATCATTCTCCTTTTCCACCAAGTGTCTCTACGATGATTTGATCGTTTGTAAAAACACAAATTTCACTAGCAATCTCTAATGCAGACTTAGCAATGTCCTCTGCATGATCGATATTTCCATACCGTTTTAGAGCTCGACCGGCACTTAATGCAAAGTTTCCACCAGATCCAATCGCCAGGATATCGTCATCGGGTTCAATCACTTCTCCAGTACCTGATACGAGCAACATGTTATCAAGGTCCATAACGATGAGCATCGCTTCAAGCTTTCGCAAAACTTTATCGCTCCGCCACTCCTTGGCGAGTTCGACAGCTGAACGTTGAAGATTTCCTTCATATTTTTCAAGATAGGCTTCAAATTTCTCAAACAACGTAAATGCATCAGCAACCGAACCGGCAAATCCTGCTAATACTTTTCCGTTATGTAATTTTCTAACTTTACGGGCAGTATGCTTCATCACTACTGCATTTCCCAGTGTCACCTGGCCATCGCCGCTCATCGCTGCTTTTCCATTGTGTCGAACGGCAAAAATCGTGGTTGCGTGAAACGATTGTGACATATTGTTCACTCCTATTTTTCAATTAAGCTCTTGGATGTGCATTATCGTATATTTTCTTTAGATAATCCTTTGTCACATGTGTGTAAACTTGGGTGGATGATAAACTCTCATGACCCAATAATTCTTGTACAGATCTCATATCAGCACCTTGGTTCAATAAGTGAGTTGCAAATGAATGCCTTAACTTATGTGGGTGAATTTTTGATGTCAGCGCAGCTTTTTCAAGCATGCGATTCAAGATATAGCGAATCCCGCGATCGGTAATCGGTTTACCATGATGGTTCAAAAACAGCGTGTTATTCTCACCCTCTGATTTGTTCTGAAGTTTTGGTCGAGAGTCATTTATATATTTTTTTAATTCCATCTCAGCAAAAGAACCAAAAGGTACGTATCGTTGTTTCCGACCTTTTCCGAAAACGAGAAGCAAACCGGCTGTAAAATCAACATCTTCAATTTTTATACCAACGAGTTCTGTTACACGGATGCCAGTTGCATAAAGTAACTCTAGAATCGCTCGATTTCTTTGACTGATCGGTGTCATTCCATCTTCAGCAGAAAACAATTGTTGCATTTCCTCATCATAAAAAAACTGCGGGATTTTTTTATCCAATTTTGGCATAGAAACATACAGAAAAGGATTTTGCTCAATTACGTCTTCCTTTTCCAAGTAGTTAAAGAATGACCGTAAGCCAGATAATTTTCTCGAGACAGATTTCTTCGCTAGCTTTTCTCGATATAACCTCGTTAAATATAGACGGATCTCTACATGAGTAATTCGATTAATTTCATCAATGGACTCTGCCATTAAGAATTGTTCAAACTGTTTAATGTCCGTTAAGTAATACTGAATCGTCAGTGGAGATGTATTTTTTTCGACAAGCATATAATCTTCAAATGCTTGAACCCAGCGTCCAAATATCATGGATCGTCACACTTTCTTATTAAATCGTTTAAATTTTATCAAAATTTTTAAAATTATTCAACATTTAGCATATGAACTTCACATTTTTGTTGAAATTAACTCTTCATACGCATCAGAAAATTCTTTGGAATTCTGATGTTTAAACTGTGCTATCCATTGTCTTAATTATTAAAAGCTTACTAAATGACTTTTCAAGGCTTTTATGATGTAAAGGGAAACTTCTTACCACTGAGCAATTCTATAGGAATGTGAATTGTGTGTCAATTTAATTAAATCCTCACTATACACTTTTCACAATTTAGATAAAATTTAATCACAAAACCGACTTATTTTTTAAAATAGGTATTTTTAACCAAAAAACAAACTGTTCCTACACTGGTCTCCCAGAGAAGGAACAGTTTGAGGTAATTATTGTACACTTTCTTTGTAATCACAATTTGTACAAGTTACCTGCGTACCTTTTTTCTGTTTCTTTTCAACCAATAATGATTCACACCTTGGGCAAGGGCGATCAATTGGTTTATCCCATGATACAAAGTCGCAATCAGGGAATTGATCACAGCCATAAAAAGTTCTTCTTTTCTTACTTTTTCGTTCCACGACTTGGCCTTTTTCACACTTTGGACATGTCACTCCGATTTCTTTAAGAATCGGTTTTGTGTTCCGACATTCCGGAAAGTTTGAGCAAGCTAAGAATTTTCCATAACGGCCCATCTTATAAACCATTTCGTGACCGCATTTTTCACACGTGATTCCTGCAGGCTCATCTTTGATCTCAACCTTTTCGATTTCCTCTTCAGCTTTCTCTAAGCGTTTCTCAAAACCTTCATAAAATTGACCGATTACACGGCGCCATTTTTTGTCACCATCTTCAATATCATCCAAATCATTTTCCATGTTCACCGTAAATTCGATGTCAACGATTTCTGGAAAATACTCTTGCAATAAATCATTGATGATTCCACCAAGCTCTGTTGGTATAAATCGCTTATTTTCCAATTTAACATAACCACGGCGCTGAATTGTATCCAAGGTAGGTGCATAAGTTGATGGTCGCCCAATGCCTTTTTCCTCCATAGTCTTCACGAGTCTTGCTTCAGTGTATCTTGGAGGCGGCTGTGTAAAGTGTTGTTCAGGTTCGATTTGACTCGCTGTTGACTTGGTTCCTTCTTCTAATTCGGGTAGCAACTTTTGCTCGTCTTTTTTCTGATCGTCCGTACCTTCGACATATACTTTCATAAAGCCCTTAAACTTCACTTGAGAGCCTGAAGCACGAAACTCAACTTTGTTATTCAACAAATGTGCCGTTACAGTATCTAAAACTGCTGGAGCCATTTGACTAGCTACAAAACGCTCCCATATCAGCTTATATAGTTTGTATTGGTCATTTGATAATTTAGCTTTGATGGATAAAGGTTCTTTGGAGACAACTGTCGGCCGGATCGCTTCGTGTGCATCTTGTGTTTTCTGTTGGGATTTCTTTGCACGAGATTTGCCGAGATAATTTTCTCCATATTTATTTTGAATTAAAGTAGCTGCTTCTTGTTTTGCCGTATCCGAAATCCGTGTCGAATCTGTACGCATATAGGTGATTAGTCCAGTCGTTCCTTCTCGGCCACCTAGATCGATTCCTTCGTACAATTGTTGAGCGATCATCATCGTTTTCTTTGCTCGGAAATTCAGTTTTCGGAATGCTTCCTGCTGTAATGATGATGTGGTGAATGGTGAGGACGGGTTTCTTCTACGCTCCCGTTTGTTCACTTGATCGACTGTGAAATCTTTTCCGTTCAATTGCTTTAGTATTTGATCGACATCTTCTCTCGATTTAAGCTCCTTCTTTTTTCCATCTACTCCATAAAACTTTGCTTTAAATGTTTCGCCGTTATGGGTAAATTCAGTTTCAATTGACCAATATTCTTCGGGTGTGAAATTATTGATCTCGTTTTCTCGATCGATAATCAGTTTGACGGCAACGGACTGAACACGTCCTGCGCTCAATCCCTTCTTGATCTTTTTCCAAAGTAATGGACTGATATTGTATCCGACAAGTCGATCGAGCACGCGTCTTGCCTGCTGTGCATTAACAAGGTCCATGTTAATGGCCCGTGGCTCTTTAAATGAGTCCTTGACGGCATCTTTCGTGATTTCGTTAAATACTACACGACAGGCTGCATCTTCTTCAATCCCTAAGCTATTGGCCAAATGCCATGCGATTGCTTCCCCTTCACGATCGGGGTCGGCAGCAAGATAAACTTTCTTCGCCTTCTTGGCTGATTTCTTCAGATCATTCAGAATGGGTCCTTTACCTCGAATCGTAATATATCGTGGTTCAAAATCATTATCGACATCGACACCCGTTTGACTTTTTGGCAAATCAATGACGTGACCCATAGATGCTTTTACTTTATATTTTTTTCCTAAATAACGTTCAATGGTTTTTGCTTTCGCCGGTGATTCGACGATTACTAAGTAATCCGACATATATTCAGTCCTCCTGCGAGGTTTTCTATTTTTTGATTTCGCTCTGTTAAAGTTCGTTGTTGTTATGGTGATTCGCTTACGGTGAACGCTTTCCGCGGGCACGGCTTCAGCTAACTTGGGAAGAAAAACACTTCCCAAGTGGATCTTCAGCTCGTGCTGTTCCCGCAGGAGTCGCCACCTTCGCTCTTCACCATACAACAACTATGCACAATCTCTTTATTATCAACTCCACCAAACTTTAACAGAGCCTTTGATTTAAATTTCATTCTTTTAGACTGCCTACGTGGGGCGTCTAGCCCATTTATTCAGCGCCCATCGACCAACAGGGCAACTTGAACAATTGATTGTATTTTATATTTTATGTGTAATCTAATTTTCCTTGATGATAAATCTCATTCATTATTAAATACTTTCTACCTGTTTGTCAAACCGACTTTTCATTTTTTGGTTATTTTAATGAATTCGGAACTGATTTTTTCCACCAATCCAACAGGTCTTGTGGTTGTGTGATTGGGATGGCTCCCTCCTGCAAAAGCTTAAGGCAACCTTTTGCTTCTGGCAAGAAAATTGAATCAGGAACAACAAAAACATCCTTTCCTTGCTCAAGTGCCTGGTCTGCCGTAATCATTGTTCCACTGCGCTCGGTAGCTTCAATAATCAATGTCGCCTGGCTAAGTCCGCTAATAATACGATTTCTCTCAGGAAACCGCCAACGTTCTGGTTTCACATCCGGGGGATATTCGGTTAATAATAGCCCATTTCTCTCAATCGAACGGTACAATGAGGTATGTCTTTTCGGGTAAATATGATTGAATCCAAAAGCCAAAACAGCAATGGTTTTTCCTTTTTTATCGAGTGTCAGTTGGTGGCTCATTCCATCGATCCCATAAGCTAAACCACTGACAATCGTAACAGATTGTTCGATGAGTGGAGGAAGTAATACATTTATTTTATTTTTGGCAGTGGGAGAAGGTTTCCGGGAACCGATTACACTCAGATGATTTCCTTGGAGAAGTTTACGGTTGCCACGTGCATAGAGGATTAATGGGGGATCTGGAATGGATGCTAGAGTTTGTGGATAATCAGCATCGTAGATGGTTATCGGTTGTAATATGTTATATTGCCGGGCGGATAATTGTCGATAATGGCGATTTCTGAGGTGTTCATAGACTGATTTAGCAATAGGGATATTCAAATGAAGTGATTGACTGAGATCTTGCCAATGGAGTGAATGCAATCGTTCTAGTGAAGAATCTGTCAGTAAGTAATTTTGTGCTTTTTTTCGGGTTATTTTTGGGTGAGATAACAAATGAAACAATTCAAACGAGGGATTTATTTGCATCGAACGATGTCTCCTTTGAGGAAAGATACTATTTTTTTACAGGAAGGTAAACGTCTAATAGATGTCTATAAAACTTGGATCATTAAATGTGAGGGGCTTAGAGGATTATCTCGTAGAATAATAGTTGAGCCCAGACGATTCATCTGGACTCAAACTATAAGTTACTTAACGGTTTTACATTTTTCGGCAAGTCCTTTTTCTTCAAGAACTTTAATCATTGTTTCGCCAATATCTGCTGGTGTTTCAGCTACAGCAATGCCGCTTTCTTTCATAATGCGTTTTTTCTCATCTGCTGTACCTTTACCACCTGAGATGATTGCACCAGCGTGACCCATACGTTTTCCTGGAGGAGCTGTTGCACCACCGATGAATCCAACGACTGGTTTCGTCATATTCGCTTTTATCCATTCAGCAGCTTCTTCTTCAGCTGTACCGCCGATTTCACCAATCATGACTACTGCCTCTGTATCTGGGTCTTCGTTGAATGCTTGTAGTACATCGATGAAGTCTGTTCCGTTAACTGGGTCCCCACCGATACCAACAGCTGTAGATTGACCATAACCTTCCGTTGATAGCTGATGAACGGCTTCATAAGTCAATGTACCAGAACGAGATACGACGCCGATGTGGCCTTTTTTGTGGATATAACCTGGCATGATACCGATTTTAGATTCATCTGGCGTGATCACACCTGGGCAGTTTGGTCCGACAAGACGTGTTTTAGAGCCTTCCATCGCACGTTTAACTTTAACCATATCCAAAACAGGAATATGTTCAGTAATACAAATGACCAAATCCAATTCAGCATCTACAGCTTCAAGAATTGCATCCGCAGCGAATGGAGCTGGTACATAAATGACGGAAGCATTCGCTCCTGTCTCTTTCACAGCCTCTTCGACTGTATTGAAAACAGGTACGCCTTCTACTTCTTGTCCACCTTTACCTGGTGAAGTACCGCCGACAATTTTCGTTCCATATTCAAGCATTTGTTTCGTATGAAAAAGGGCTGTTGAGCCTGTGATCCCTTGAACAATAACTTTTGTATCTTTATTTACATATACGCTCATGTTCGACCGTCCTTTCTTATTTGACTAGAGATACAATTTTATTTGCACCATCAGCCATTGATTCTGCTGAAGTAATATTCAAACCGGATTCATCCAAAATTTTCTTCCCTTGATCGACGTTTGTACCTTCCAAACGAACGACAAGTGGCATTTCTAAACCAACTTGTTTGGTTGCTTCAACAACACCTTCAGCGATGACATCACACTTCATGATTCCACCGAAGATATTGACAAAAATTCCTTTTACATTTTGGTCAGATAAAATAATTTTGAATGCTTCAGTTACTTTCTCGGTTGTTGCGCCTCCCCCAACATCAAGGAAGTTAGCCGGTTCGCCGCCATAGTGCTTGATAATGTCCATTGTAGACATCGCAAGACCGGCACCGTTTACCATACAACCAATGTTTCCATCTAGTGCTACATAGCTCAAGTCATATTTGGAAGCTTCGATTTCTTTTTCATCTTCTTCATCCAAATCACGTAGCTCTTGAATATCCTTCTGACGGAATAATGCGTTGTCATCAAAGTTCAATTTCGCATCAAGCGCAATAACTTCGCCGTCACCAGTAGTTACCAGTGGGTTGATTTCTGCAATTGAACAATCTTTTTCGACAAATACTTTATAAAGGCTCATCATAAACTTAACAGCCTTACCGACGTATTCTTTCGGAATGTTCATATTGAAAGCAAGTCTTCTTGCTTGATAAGGGCTAAGACCGACAACTGGGTCAACAACCTCTTTGAAAATTTTCTCTGGCGTTTCAGCTGCCACTTCTTCAATTTCCGTTCCGCCTTCTTCCGATCCCATCATAACGACACTGGAAGTAGCACGGTCAAGGACAACACCTAGATAGTATTCATTCTTGATGTCGCATCCTTCTTCGATCAATAAACGTTTAACTTCTTTACCTTCAGGGCCTGTTTGGTGTGTCACCAATGTTTTGCCTAGGATTTCTTCAGCGTATTGCTTCACTTCATCCATATTTTTGGCAATCTTGACACCGCCGGCTTTCCCGCGTCCACCTGCGTGGATTTGTGCTTTAACAACTTTTACATCTGTAGTCAATTCTTTTGCAGCTTCAACTGCTTCATCAACAGAAAAAGCTACTTTACTATTTGGAACTGCCACATTGTACGCGCGGAAAATTTCTTTCGCTTGATACTCATGAATGTTCATGTTACATCCTCCCATCGATAATATCTCTAGCTATAAGAAAACCATGCTGGTCTTATTATACATAAAAATTGTATCATTCAAAAGAACAATCGCCAAATTACACGGTTTTTGTCATTTTTTGATCTACTCGATAAATATAAGCGAATACTTCGGCTACGGCTTGGTATAATTCTTCAGGTATTTTTTCATTAATATTTAAGTGACTCATTAACTCAATTAAAGCAGGATCCTCGTGCACGGGAACGTTTTCAGTAGCTGCTCGCTCTAGGATTTCTTCTGCTAATAAACCTTGACCTTTCGCAATGACTTTTGGAGCGGTTTCCACTTCTCCATCATAACGAAGCGCAATAGCTGCCTTTCGATTTGGCATAAATTTTTTCATGCTTTAAAATCAATCCCTTCACCTTGTTTTAACGGGTACGGAAAAGGATCGACGGGCCGCTTATTGGAATCTTCTCGTAATTTTTTTAAATGAAGTCCAGTGAACTGATAATTGATCCCTTGCAAACCAGCTTTCAAATCCTGTTCGTAATGATGTACGAGAGAACAAACGGATTTGGGGTCTTGATGATAGATGGTTACGTCAACCATTCGATTCATCACTTGCATATCAACAACGATATTACTTAGACGCGGAAGATCCAAATAAAACATGATCCGACATTGTTCTGGATGGATTGTGCCATCTGTTTGTTTTTTTCCTTCAAAATCCATCCAAAGATCTTCATTCAGGCCGAGCATTTCCTTTGGAAGTTGTGCGCTAAACTGGATAAAGTCGCGACTCGATTCCATCGATAAATGCATCGCTTGGATCGTTTGCTGAATTTGTTGCGCTGCTGCTTGAATAGATGTTGAAGTTGACTGACTTTGAACCTGTTGAAGTTGCGATAAAATACTCGGTAAATTATTAAACTTTCCTTTTCCACTTTCCACTTGGGTTAATTCCATAAAGCTTAATAGTTTTGCCATGACTGCTGTTGTACTTTCGCTTGGTGGCTGAGTCAAACCTCTAAAAAATAAAAGCACACGACGTTGTTCTCCGGCCGTTTGAAGTTGCTGTAGATGGGTCAATGATTCGATCAACTGAGTTCCGTTTGTCGTATGTAAAAATCCTGCAATGTCAGTAGGCCTCTGTTGAATAGAGTTTGTTAATTGGTCTAACATCGTTTGCTGCATAGGTAATTGCTTTTTTATATTGGTCAACAAGGATCCTTGTAGTAAACTCTTTAATTTTTGATGTTGTTCTTTCGTGATTGTTGAGTGGCTTTGAATTGATTGCATGATATCCAAAACGGTTTGAAGGCTTCTTCTGGAATTACCTAATTGCTGGTTCGCCAGCTGCTGAATACTTGTAGAGATTTTTTCACCTGTTATTGAAAAAGGAACTGAATGAAGTTGGCCATTCATCATTTGATTGCCAGACGGTTGAAAACGGTCCGACTGAGAAGCTGCCCAGGCCCGAATATGTGCTGACCATTCAGCATAACTGATTTGACTTGGGATGACTCCAGCTTTTTGGAAAAGTTGAAAGGTCGTCTGCGATCCACTTCCAACTTCTCTTAATGCTTGAAACATGAATGTATGGAGTATTTGATTGGATGACCGCTCTCCTTGAAATAATTGTAGTGAGGAAGCCAGTTGTATTTGATTAACTGTCTGTTGCTTACTTGCCATCATTTGATTTTCCAATTGCTGAATAACTTGATTGATCGATATCGGTTGATTCAAACGCTTGGATAAAGACTGGTAGACTTGCTCAGTCATCGGCATGTTACGAAGCAACATTTCTGAAAGAATCGTCGTACGCGTTGAAAGCGCATCCTCTTTTCCCAATGCAAATAACTGTCCAAGAGCTTCCTTCGACAGTGGGATTTGTTGTTTCATCAACCCTTGCAACAATGCTTGGTCAGCCTTTGTCAGCTTTAAACCGAGCGCTTGCATGATGACGTTCATACGTTCACCCGGATCATTTACCGGTTTTTGCGATAGAACTTTCATTTTAACAGCGGGAGACGTTTCCATGACTTGCATCAAATATTTTTGGTTGGCATGAAGTTCTGTATCAATTTGGCCAACGATTTGCTTCCCGCTCATTTGCATAAGGGCACGGTTTTCAGGTAAAAACTTAATGACTCGTGCAGGTAGTATTTGTCCAGTCCGAACGGCCAGTTTTGAAGCATCCGTCCGTGACAAACGGATGGATTGAAAAAGTTGATTAATTGGTTTCGGTTGCATCACTTTTCCTCCATTAGACAAATTGGTTTACTGGGGCAAAGCTTTTCCGATGATAGGGAGTTGAACCGAGTGTTTTCAACGCCTCCAAATGTTCTTTCGTTCCATAGCCCATATGTTTTTCAAATCCGTAACCCGGATAATCACAAGCGATGTCTTTCATCATCCGATCTCTCGTGACTTTTGCCACCACACTCGCTGCGGCGATTGAGATGCTTTTGGCATCACCTTTAATGATTGAGGTTTGTTCATAATCAATTTCAGGTAGTTTCATAGCGTCAATTAACAGGTGTTCCGGTTGAATGAGTAAGTCATGGACTGCCCGCTTCATGGCTTCCAATGATGCTTGGTGTATATTCATCAAATCGATTTCCGTCGGGCTTACTATGCCGAGCCCTACCGCAATCGCCTGATCCGTAATCAACTCAAAAAAAGACTCTCGTTTCTTTTCACTTAGTTTTTTGGAGTCCGTCAAACCGGGTAAATAAAAGTCTTCAGGTAAAATAACGGCTGCCGCAACGACCGGACCGGCAATTGGACCACGTCCCACTTCATCAATACCAGCGATTAACTGTACACCTTCTGATTTCAACTTATTTTCATATTGCATCATTTCGAAAAAAGCTTCTTTCAACGCTTGTTCTTTCATTTGTTTTTTTTCAAATTGCTCAAGAAGCTTTTGCACGCCGACACGTTCGTCATTTTTGATATGAATCAGCCATTCTTCAGATACATGGTCACTGAATAGCTTTTCTTTAATCATTGTAATGGTTTCTTTTGTTTCTTTCATCGTTTCACCTACTACTGAATTCTTGTTGGTTATATCGGTCAGTCTGTTACTTTGTTTATACGTGGAGTCGGTCCATCGTAATTCTTCCAAGCTTACCGGAACGAAAATCACGTAAAATTACATCTGACGTTTTTTCATAATCGACAACACCGCCCGCTTGGAGGCACCCTCTTTTCTTACCGATAACATCAAACCATGTGATGACATCTTCCTCGGTTAAATCCAGTCCATACCTCTCTTCAAGTAATGTTGGATAGTGTTCTTTTAAAAACTTGAGAAGATAAATAACGACCTCATCCAAGTGAAGGATCGTGTCTTTAATTGATCCAGTCGTTGCTAGTTTATAGCCGACTTCTTCCTCTTCGAATTTCGGCCATAAAATACCTGGTGTATCCAATAGTTCAAATTTTCCACGAATTTTAATCCATTGCTGTTTTTTTGTTACACCGGGCTTATCACCGACTTCAGCTCTTTTTTTATTGGCTAACCGGTTTATTAGTGTTGATTTACCAACGTTCGGGATTCCGATAATCATTGCCCGGATAGCTCGCGGTTGTACCCCTTTACTGGCACGTTTATCGTTCACACCTTGACCTAACTCTTTCGCTTTATGGATGAGCCTCTCAATATCTTTTTTCTGGTTAACATCAACGGAAAGTGCTATATTGCCTTCCTCTTCAAAATGATTGACCCATTGCTCTGTTACTTGCGGATCAGCTAAATCACTTTTCATAAGAACAATCAGTTTTTGTTTTTCTCCCAAAATTTCTTGAAGCATTGGATTCTGGGAAGAAACCGGCGTTCTAGCGTCGACTAACTCGATAACAAAGTCAACAAGTTTTAATTTCTCTTGTACTTCTCTTTTTGCCTTGGCCATATGACCTGGATACCATTGGATTTGCATTGTTCCACCTGCCTATCTCCTCATAACTCTTACTTTCTTCATTATAAGGAATTTCAGGGCGTTTGCCTAACTATATTAGTAATTATAGGGTTCGTGTATAATAGATAAATAATTTATTCTTTTCAAAATATAACTAAAGAAAGCGGTGTTTGAGTTGTACCAACTATATTATCGTACATATCAAATGGCCTTGCGTTCGGTCTCAAAGTTCCTTCCTTGGAGAGAGCCAAAAGTCTTCTCTGGATACAATAGTATCAATCAACTTGTTCCTTTTCTGGTTGAAAATGATTTGCATCGTTTATTAGTGGTAACGGATAAAGGGATCTCAAAAATAGGATTAATGAGTAATTTACTCGAACAAATGAAAGACAAACAAATCGCTGCCTTTATCTATGACGATACGGTACCTAATCCAACGATCACCAATATCGAAGAAGCATACACGATGTATAAGGAAAATCAATGCCAAGCCATAATAGCATTTGGGGGTGGATCGCCAATTGATTGTGCGAAAGCCGTTTTGGCAAAATTGGCAAAGCCTAATCAATCAATTGCCAACATGCGAGGTTTAATGAAAATTCGAAAGAGGGAAAGCTTTCTCATAGCTGTACCAACAACTGCCGGAACAGGAAGTGAAGCAACGTTAGCTGCAGTCATTTCAGATCCTTCTAATCAAGAGAAATATCCATTAATGGACCCAGTCTTAATACCGGATGTTGCTGTATTAGATCCACTGTTAACGAAGAATTTACCACCACATTTAACAGCCACTACAGGGATGGATGCTTTGACACATGCCATCGAAGTTTATATCGGAAAAAATATGACAAATGAAACACGCGAAGCCAGCAGAAAAGCAATTCAACTAGTTTTTGAAAATATATATATCGCTTATAAGGATGGCAGTAACCTTGAAGCAAGAAAGAATATGCTCGAAGCCTCGTACTTAGCGGGTTTTGCTTTCACTCGGTCTTATGTAGGAAACGTTCATGCGATTGCCCATACGCTAGGAGCATTTTACAATACACCTCATGGGCTAGCGAATGCGATTATCCTGCCACATGTGTTACAATATTATAGAGAAATAGTTTATGAACGACTCGCTGAACTTTCGGACTTAATAAAAGTAAGCGAGCAAACTGAACCAATCGACGAAAAAGCGAATCGCTTTATTGAAGAAATTAAACGCTTGAATCAGCGAATGGAACTTCCTGATCATCTTCCAGAAATCAGGGATGAAGATTTACCACAAATGATTGCCCGTGCCCACCGGGAAGCAAACCCTTTATATCCTGTGCCTAAAGTCTTTACAAAAAAGGATTTTGAGCAGGTTTATAAAATGATTCGTGGGTAGCAAAGAAAGGAATGGTTCATCATGGACGCAACACACACCTATACGAAAAAAGAAGAAGTGGTCAATGCGATCACCCATGGGATCGGCATCTTACTCAGTGCTGCCGCGCTGGTCCTATTGGTTGTCTATGCAGCGATGAATGGAACAGCTTGGCATGTCGTCACATTTTCAATTTTTGGCGCGTCAGCCATCGTTCTGTACACATCGTCAACATTGCTACACAGTTTAAGACCCGGACGTGTTAAAAATGTCTTTGAAATTTTAGATCACTCGTCCATTTACTTCTTTATTGCCGGAACGTACACCCCTTTTGTATTAATTGCTGTAAAAGGTGGTCTCGGCTGGACGCTGTTCGGAATTGTTTGGGGTCTTGCAATTGCAGGGACTGTCTTTAAATTATTTTTCGTTAAAAAATTCCTGCATGTTTCTACTTTGCTTTATATTTTGATGGGTTGGCTCATCGTTTTAGCATGGAGTCCACTTTCAACTTATATGACGACAGGTGGAATGCAGTTACTTGTCGCTGGAGGAATTCTTTATACAGTCGGTGCTGTATTCTATGTGTGGAGAGGTTTTAAATACCATCATGCTTTATGGCATTTATTCGTCCTAGCTGGATCGATTACACACTTCTTTTCAGTGGCAACTTTAGTTTAATTTTGAGATTTACGAAACCCCTCAGTTAGATGACTCGTTTCATTCGTCTCTAACTGGGGGTTTTTGTGTTAATTCATCTATTTTTTCATGTGCGATTGATCGTTTGATTGAGCGCTGGGTCTTCAAGTAAACCATGTTTCTTTTTAAAACGGTTTAAAATTCGTATCCAACTCATACTAAACAAACTAATAAAGACGATATTGGATATAGCATGGGCTAGATCATGATAAAAACTGGACACATAAATGCCCACAAGGAATTCCCACGTGAAGTTTTGCATATTGCTGAAAACAATCCATAGATTCATCATCCAACCAAATATAAAACCCCAAATAAAACCGAAAGTATTCAAAACCCATAAATTACCCATGCCCGCAAATTGTCTTAATAATCCAGCACTCATTCCCATCGTTCCCCAAGCAAACATTTGCCACGGAGTCCATGGGCCTTGTCCTAAAAACATATTTGAAACGAGTGCTGCCAAGGCACCAACCAAAAAACCTGATTCTGCCCCAAAAACCAATCCAACGGTTATAATTACGAATGAAGTCGGTTGAACACTTGGAAGGCCAGCAAAGGGTACACGTGCTACTGCGCCAATCGCTGACAACAATGCTAAGATGACGATTTCCCTTGTTTTCACAGTTTTGATTTCAAAACGAATAAAAAACAACATCATAATCCCGCCAATTATACCCAAGCTCAATAGTAGATAATTATGGTAGTTAAACACGGCATACATGACGATCAGCATTATAAAAACCGTAGCGGTTGCAATAATTAGGCTAGCTCGCGCTCTTGCCATGAATGCACCGCCTCCTCTAACGTCAGTACTTCCGGAAATTGACTATTTTGTGTAACTCGATTGATTGATGTTGTATAAAAATAGTTGCCTTTGAAAAACGAATGGGGTGGTGCTTCAGCCGTAATTTTCCCATCAAATATCATGGCACATTTCGTTGCAATTCTCGCCGTAAATTCAATATCATGAGTCACCATCAAAATGGTCAGACCTTCAGAATGCAATCGTCGAAGAATTGATTGAAGTTTAATTTTCGAAATGGGATCCAACCCTTTCGTCGGTTCATCCATCAATAAAATGGTCGGCTTCGTTAACAACATACATGCTAAAGCTGCCTTCTGAATCTCACCACCAGAGCAATCGTATGGGTGTCGATTCCGTAGATGCTCGATTCCGAATGTATTTAGCAATGAATCTATTTGTTGTTCAGAATCTTGAATCTCGTGCTGCTCGGTAATTAATAGCATTTCTTTTTCAATTGAATCTTGGATGAAGAACGTATGTGGTTGCTGCGATAAATAGGCAATATTTTGATGAACCCGGTTTACTGACTTATTTGTTAACTTGCGACCAAATCGCTTAACGATGCCTCGCTGAGGTTTGAGCAGACCTAGACAAGTTTTCAACAACGTTGTTTTTCCAGAACCGTTCCCTCCCATGACCGCATAAAAATCACCTTTTTTTAATGAAAGAGATAACTTGGACAAGACCATCGAAGAACTCTTTTCATACTGATAGTAAACATCCTTCAACTCAATGATTGGCTTCGGATTCTCAGTTGATTTTCCGTTTTCTTTTTTGATCATTTGATCCATTGCAGGTAGTGAAGCAAGCCATGCTTTACCTTCATTTACATTCAGAGGAATTTGATTAACTGTTGGTGAATGTTCCATTTCTAAATACATTTGTGAAATCGCAGGAATATATGGTAAGAAAGAAGTATCTTGTTGTTTAAAAACCTGATGAATGACTTCCCGACTCTTCCCATCATAAGCGATCTTCCCTTCTTGCATGAACACAATTCGATCAGCCTTATCAAAAAGCTCCTCAAGTCGATGTTCGACGACAATAACAGTTATGCCAAGCTCCTTGCTTAACCGTTCGAGCATAACCAACAAATCCTTGGCAGCTACAGGATCAAGTTGAGAAGTAGGTTCATCTAAAAGTAACAATTTCGGTTTCAATAAGAGGGCTGACAACAAATTCAATTGTTGTTTTTGCCCACCGGATAACGTTGTAGTTTTTTGGTTCAGAAGATGTTCTACACTGAAGGTATGGACCATTTCCGCCAGCCGTAGTCGCATATCGATTGGTGAATATCCTAAATTCTCCATGCCAAAAACAAGTTCTTGCATGACGTCATCCATAATGATCTGATTTTCTGGATCTTGTAAGACAAGACCAATTTCCTCCATTAAAACTCTCTCTTCCCATTCATCTAAGGATTTACCGAAGTAAGATATATCACCCGAATTCGAGCCATGCGGAGCAATTTCTCTTTTCAGCAAATGAAGGAGAGTCGATTTTCCACATCCACTTGGTCCACCAACGACGACAAACTCTCCCTGCTTTAAACGTAAATTAACACCATCCAAAGCATAGCTGGCTGACTCTGGATATTGAAAAGACAACCCGTTTACATTGATCATTTCCATCTTAATTTTTCTCTCCCTTCAGTAATGAGTGGAAAGGACGTTAAAATAAGCATACAGAAAAAAACAACCCAATCGAACTGAAAAAACCGCCATGGGCCTAGTTCTGGATAAATAATCATCTGGCCATATCCTAATTTGCCCCCATAAAAGCAAACCACCATTAAACTCACTAATACAAACAACCAAAACCAATCACGTTTTTCCATATAGTAAGGCGTGTAGGAACTTTTTTTACCTTCACTTCCATAGCCTCTCGCTTTCATTGAATTCGTCACATGGACCGCTTCCTCAAGCGACCACGTCAAAAGGATTTGAATTCTCAGCATGCCGCTTCTGACTCTTGTTTTAAGACTCCCAACAGTCATACTCATTCCTCGTAGACGTTGAACATCTCCAATTTCATCGAGACGTCTTTTCATCAATGGAACAAACCGAATTGCCATCATGATCATTAGAGCAATACGAGGAAGAAATTTTGAAAAAATATATAAAAATCGGTTACCGTTTAATATGATATTGAACGATATGAAGATCACTAAAATGATCGCAATAAATAATGCCATCGTTATTCCATACATAAAGGCTTCTACTGTCACTTGCTTTCCTCGAAAATAAAAAAGAATAGTCGTCCCTCGTGACACCAGGAATGGATTGATTAGGATAATTAGAGTACTCATGATCGACAGTGTAGGCAACCATTTTCGTAAGTCTTTACCACCATCATGAGATATATTGACGAAGATTAGTAACAATAAAATGGTCACTAGAAAGATTGGATGATTGAAATACATTGCTAATATCAACATACAAATATAATAAAAAAACTGAACATATGGGTGGTAACTGCGAAAACCATTATCGATTTCTCATCACACGCTTTCTATGTAAATATCGATATGCATTCCAGTAAAAAAACACTTCCCTGTTACAGGGAGGCAAAGGAGCCCGCTTTGCATTCTAAGAGGGCTCCTCTAAAACTTCCCTGAGTTCAAAATACGTGGTTGTATTATCTGATTTTGTATAGCGCTTTACAAAATGCATAATTTCATTCCGCTATCTTCTGAAGGGTTTTAAGTCTGCCCCCAAATCCTGGCCTAAGTTCGTTGTGTACAACCATTCCACTCGATCTCCTGGTCGTAATGGCACTACACCAGCTCCTCGGTCTGGAAATATTCCATTGACTCGATACATCCAGCCGCTTCCTGAGCCACGGTCAAATTCATAAACGTTTGCTATACCTTCAACATAAGCTGTTGCACCTTGACCGCCTCGATAATCCATCTGAATCTTATGTGCCTTTGTTATTTTAATCAACGCATCGAGTACGGTGAATCCATCTTTAATTTCCATTTCTGTAGGTGGTAATGGCACCTCGCTATCTGAGATGACAATCGAATGGACAATCGTTTGCCCCTTTTTCTTATCATCTTCCTCTTTCGTACTTTCATCTGAAGGCTGATCATCCTTCTTTTGATCCTCTTTGTTGCTTTCGGATGGTTCCGATGGTTGATTGGCTTGACCTTCTTCTTCATTTTTAGAAGGTTGAGAAGTGGATGGTGATTTTTCTTTCGATTGCTCCTTCTCTTCCTTTGATTCTGATTTTTGATCGTCTGTTTTGTTGCTTTTTGTTGAATTTGATTTACTCTTGTTTTTTTCCTTTGATGCTAGAGTAGTTGTGTCATCTGGTTGATCTTGATGAGCAACTTCGTCTTCGGACGGCAAATCTGATTGACCTGATTCTTTTCTCTCGGTCTCATTTGCCACTTCTGTTGATTCGTCTGGGTCTGGCTCATTATTCTCTTCCGATGAACCATCCGAATTCGTTTCTTTTCCAATGCTTGATTTGTTTAAACTTGTTCCGATATCATCATCCAATTTTTCATGAAATGTACCTCCTCTTACTTCAGATTGCTCCTCAGCTTCCTTTAGCTCATTTGCTTCTTCTTTGGATAATGGTGCAGATCCGCAAGCAGCCAATAAAAACAACAATACAAGTGAAATTGGGATGAAGAGACGCTTATACGTAAATTGCATAGTATCCTTCCTTTTACCCGTGCTATTTATGGTTCTTTTTACGGTAATATAAGATGAAAAATGCACCTATAACAATGAACAGTGCAAATACCAGCCAATAGCCATACGTCGTATTTTCTGACTCAGTCTGCTTTTGTCCGCTACTTTCTTGTGAACGGACATCCGTTTCTTCTGATTCTTCATTTGATTGACTGGCAACAGAAGTATCTGTCTCATCATTTTCATTTGAATTCTTGGCGGAAGATTCTTTTTGTTCTTCTTTTTTAGATTGACGATCGTTTTCATTCGAATTTTTTATCGCAGATTCTTCTTGTTCATTTTTTTCAGATACTTCGTGAGCAGCAATAACTCGAACTGATTGCTCTTTATCTTGCTTAGTACTTCCATAATTTTCATTTAAACTGACGTGTCTTTGACTCTTTTCATCATTTGTTCTAGCATTGTCTGTTTGGTCTTCTACCTCAGTTGGATTTGTTGTTAGATCCTCTTGTGAGTTATTTTCTTTTGATGGATTATTTACAATCATCTGAGTTGGCTTTTCAAGATTATGACCTGTACCATCAAACACACCATAAATGCTAAAATGATTCGTTTGGAAAGAGATTGTTCGAGTTTTTGAATCATATTTTCCTGAATCAATATGCTCCCATTCATTCGTTTGTTCATTAAAATAATAAGCCTGCGGATTCTGCGCTTCTTGTTGATTGACTTGGAGTGTTAACGTAATTTCATTGGTGCCGAAATCGCTGACTTTAGCATCACCCGCCATCAACGTAAAATCATAAACAGAGCCTACTGCGTAGCCTGCTGAATATTTTTCCATTTGAATGGTTACTGGTGCTCCATTTGCTTGCTTCGCTAATTGACTTAGAATCTCCGTTGGGATGTGTACGGCTGCATCTTCTTTGTTAATTTTTAAATCATTCTTGCCTTTGATCAATGTATCAATTACTGTTTTCTCTAAATTTATCGCTAATTGTTCTTGAATCTTTGCATTCTTGGGTTGGACCACAATCACACTATCATTAACTTTTTTAACATCTTCAATAGCCACAGTGGTTTCCATCATTTTAGTTGCTTTCGTTGTTGATTTAACTTCAATTTTAATTTCCTTCTTAGATGGATTTTCCTTTTGTTCTCCCGGTGACTGTTCTTCTTCATCAGTGTCTTCGTCTGAACCTTCCTCATTATCTTTTAGTGGAGTCTCTTCCTCGTTATCTCCTTCACTTGGAGATTCTTCTTCATCATCTTTTATAGGAGGTTTTTCCTCACTATCATCTTCACTTGGAGGTTCTTCTTCGTTACCTTCTTCGCTATCGCCAAAATGATAAAGTGACTTTTTTCCTTTTAAAAAGTAATCATACGCTACCAATGCTTGGAAAGCTTGTTCGGTAGCCATTGCATTTGATACAACTTCTCCTTGAGTGTGTTTAAATCCACCATCTTCATTTTGATAAGATAATAGATGTGAAATTAAGCTATTTTCATTTTTTACAAACTCTTCATTCGTTGGATCAATTCCATTCGCTGATAAACCGATAATAACTTGTGAAGCAGCTTCACTTGTAATTCCTCCTACAAAACTTCCGCCATCAAAACCTCCGTCCTCAGTTTGAATATCTGATAGCCAGTTAACTGCGGAATCTATCGACTTTCGGACTTCTTCCTGGTCATTATATGGACTTAACCCTATTAAAGCCATTGCCGTTATATCAATGCTCGGCGATTCGAAATTTGTATTTAAATGCCAACTGCCATTTTCATTTTGGTTATTTAATAACTCCTTAATTAGTTTTTGTCTCGTCCATTTAGCATCATTTGGAACTTCAAAATTTTGCGTGTCTAAAGCAATTAAAGCAAATATCGGACCGTTATTCCCTTGGAAAGTCATTGTATCAAACCCACCACGACGTTCAGGGCTGTTATAAATTAGCTCAATAAGGTTTTTTCCTTCAATCTCAACTTGTAACGGGTTGATTCCGACAGCCACAGCAGCAATTACCAATCGCTCGATATCAGTTATTTTGATACGGCCATTTTCTAACCCTTTAACCACTTGGTTTTCTAAATGTTCATAAAAAAACGTGTCGGTATAATCATTGGGAACTTGCTTACCGGCTTGAGCTAATCCGATAGCTTCCCATTCACTAATGACTCCCTTATTTAAAATAAAATTACTAGCCGCATCTATTGCTTGTTCAATTTCATTCTCTGTAATTTCAGTAGAACCCAAATTTTCTACACTTTCAGCAGACGCTGTGTTAATACCAATAGAAATAATGAGCACAAACGAAATCACTAAATGTGATATAAAACTAAAAATTCTTTGCATTAATTACCCTCCTAGTTAGTAAAATCTATTAAATAAACCTATTTGAACATAAAAAAACATCTCTAACGAGTAGAGATGTTCAGTGGGCATTCTATCACTATGGTACATTTATGTATTTCAGAATTAGCATAGTCGTCGCCACACCTCCCTATCCTCGTAGGTTGAATGGTGCAAAAAACAGGCAGGTCTCCTGGCTTATGGTCGTCATTTTCTAAATCCTTCCCATCATAAGACAGTGGAATGTTTTAGAAAACTCGCAATATACAGTGGCGGGACCGCGCCGGATTTCCACCGGCTTCCCTTTTAATGATTGATTAAAAAAATTTAATCGAATCAACCTGTTTTTACCTATTCAATTGTCTATAGTCTATATCTTTCGTCAACAAACGTCAAACTTATTTTAATTATCAGCATTTTTTTATGTATAAATACAAAATGAAAGACAAAATAAAAAAAGCTGTTCTGAGTACAATAATTTGACTCAGAACAGCTTCTTATTTTTTCATTAGCGTCTTTCTTTAATTCTTGCTGCTTTACCACGAAGGTTACGTAGGTAATAAAGTTTCGCACGACGAACTTTACCTTTACGAGCAACGTCGATTTTAGCAACACGCGGAGAATGTACAGGGAATGTACGCTCAACACCTACACCATAAGAAATCTTACGGACAGTGAATGTTTCGCTAATTCCACCACCACGTCTTCTAATTACGACACCTTCAAAAACCTGAATACGCTCACGGCTACCTTCGACAACTTTTACGTGAACTTTCACTGTGTCTCCAGCTCTGAATTCAGGCAAGTCTGTACGCAGCTGATCTTGAGCAACTTGGTTAAGAATTTCTTGCATTCTGCTCACTCCTTCCAACAAAATGCTCTTACTTTCTAAGAAGTAGCGGAACATTGTTATCACGCTTAACGAACTTAAGCACATCAATTAATATATCATACCGCACTAATAGATGCAATGAAAATTCCGTACTACTTTTCGTCGATTATTTGTGTCAAAAACTTTTGTTGTTTATCCGTTAAGCCTGCTTTGTCAATTAAATCCGGCCGCCGTTCATATGTTCGCTTAAGCGATTCATATTCACGCCAATCCTCGATTTTTTGATGGTGCCCAGACAAAAGGACGTCCGGCACACGGTGACCTCGAAAATCACTCGGTCGTGTATAATGTGGATGTTCCAATAGATTGGTGGAAAATGAATCTTGCTTCGCAGACTCATCATTCCCTAACACACCTGGCAAGAGTCTCACAACACTATCTGTAACGACCATGGCGCCAAGTTCTCCACCCGTCAATACATAGTCACCGATGGATATTTCATCGGTAACAAGATGTTCGCGAATTCGTTCATCATATCCTTCATAATGACCACAAATAACGATTAAGTGTTCCTCTTTGGCTAGCTCTTCAGCCTTTTTTTGGGTGAATGTCTCTCCTTGAGGACACATCAATAAAATTCTTGGTGTTGTCTTAGATTGTTCGGTTAAGCTTTCAACAGCATCAAAGATCGGTTGCGGACTTAATACCATTCCAGCTCCGCCACCATATGGATAATCATCCACTTTTCGATGTTTACTCTCTGTATAATCTCTAAAGTCAACCAGGCTATAATCAAAGTGTCCTGCTTCATGTGCTCTTTTGAGAATAGAGGAGTTCATCACGCCAGAAAACATTTCCGGAAACAACGTCAATAGATCGATTTTCATTCGGATAGCAGTCCTTCCATATTCTCAATGATAATTTTTTTATCCTTCACATTTACTTGTTTAACGATTTGCTCAATATAAGGAATTAAAGCATCCCGTAGACCATGCCGCTGGACCACCCATACATCATTGGCACCTGGTGAAAGTATTTCTTTAACATGGCCTATATACGTATCATCTGTCAGGTATACTTCACAACCGATGATTTCATGGTAGTAAAATTCATCATCGTCCAAGTCATGTTGATCCTCGGCAGCTACCTTTAAATATCCACCTTTCATCCACTCAACATCATTGATGGAATCCCTATCCTCAAAGGTCAATAAATCGAATTGTTTATGCTTCCGATGCGAATGAACGGTTAATACGACCGGCTCGCTTTGTTGATCATTGAAAAAGTATAGCGTATGACCAGGGGCGAAACGTTCGTCGAAATCTGTGGTTGAAATAATCCGGACTTCACCTCTAACACCATGGGTATTGACGACTTTTCCGACATTAAAATAGTTTTCTTTCATGCAAATCACCTATTGATTTTCTCTATTATTCCGTCTTTAATGACGATTTCTCGATTACCAGCAATATCATCCCATGAATCCCCGACTGATAGTTCAATAATCTCCTCAACTTCACCTTCAACAATCTCACTACCGATTGGCAATATTTCCAACTGCTCTAATTGGTATTTGCACCATTCAATCGAGCGTTTTCTGCGTTCCTCTTCTTGATTAAAACGCTTTTCCACTTGATTTGCTGGGAATCTTTTTTGATGAAGCATTTTCTTTTTTTCAAAATGAAGTTGATCAAGTTCAGTCTGATGCTTGGACTTTCTATTTTCAAACTTCTGTTGTAGAGCTTCTTTACTCTGCGGTGTGATGACTTGCTTGATTTTCGTTTTTCTTAAAATTTTCACGACATCCACCTCGAAAGCGTGTCTTAAAAAAACGTAAAAGTGAAAAAAGGGAAAGGTTTATTTCCCCCTCCCCATTTACATAATGTCTAAGTAGACTCTTTTGTTTGTATCGGAACCCGCTGCATAGACAACCGTACGAATCGCTTTTGCAATCCGACCATTTTTGCCGATGACTTTTCCAACATCATCCGAATGGACAGTCAAATGATAACGAATTTTTTCATCCGTTTCTTCAACTGTCACTTCGATTTGATCCGGATGGTCAACCAACGGATAGACAATCGTTTCAATTAAGGCTTTCATGTATATCTCAAATCCTTATTTGTTTGTTTTTGAATTATGAAATTTTTCCATGATGCCTTGCTTAGAAAATAAGTTACGCACTGTATCGCTTGGTTTTGCGCCTTTTGTCATCCAGTCTAATGCTTTTTCTTCATCGATTTTAACCTCAGGTGTTTCTGCAACTGGATTATATGTGCCGATCTGCTCGATAATACGTCCATCACGAGGTGAACGAGAGTCTGCGACGACTAATCGATAAAAAGGATTTCTTTTAGATCCCATTCTTTTCATGCGAATTTTTACTGCCATAATTACACCTCCATTTAATCTTTCCTATCACAAGTTTAGATTGTATCAAAGAATTTTTAGTCTGTAAAGGGTTTTTACATTACATGAAAGGAAAATTCATTCCTCTCTTTTTACCCTTCTTCGGACTGGTCATTTGTTTCATCATTTTCTTCATTTCTTCAAATTGTTTTAGTAATCGATTCACTTGTGAGACAGATGTCCCTGAACCTTTAGCAATCCGCTTCTTCCGGCTGGCGTTAATGACGGAAGGTTCGATTCTTTCTTGTTGTGTCATCGATTGAATGATTGCCTCAACGTGGGATAATTGCTTATCGTCCACTTGGAGGTTTTTCATGCCTTTCATTTTGTTTGCGCCAGGCATCATATTGATCAATTCATCGAGTGGACCCATATTTTTAACTTGGTCCATCTGTTCAAGGAAGTCTTCGAAGGTGAATGACATCGACTTGATTTTCTCTTCCATTTCCTTCGCTTTCTTCTCATCTACTTGTGTCTCAGCTTTTTCAATCAGGCTCAGTACGTCACCCATACCAAGAATTCGTGAGGCCATACGTTCAGGGTGGAATGCTTCCAATTGATCAAGTTTCTCACCCATACCGGCAAACTTGATCGGTTTACCTGTAACGGCACGAATGGATAAAGCTGCACCACCTCGAGTATCCCCATCTAACTTCGTTAAAACGACTCCGGTGACATCAAGCTGTTCATCAAAGCTCTCTGCGACATTGACCGCATCCTGCCCAGTCATGGAGTCAACAACTAAAAATACCTCGTCTGGATTGACAGACTGTTTGATTTCTTGAAGTTCTCCCATTAGATTTTCATCGATATGCAAGCGACCAGCTGTATCGATAATGACATAATCGTGATGCTCTTCTTTTGCCTTTTCGATTGCTTGATTCGCTATATCTACCGGGTTTGCTTCTGTTCCTAAGGAGAAAACAGGTAGATCAAGTTGACTCCCTAATGTCTCTAATTGATTGATCGCTGCCGGACGATAAACGTCGGCTGCAACCAACATCGGGTTTCGGTTATGTTTTTTCCGCAGTAGATTTGCAAGTTTACCAGTAGTTGTCGTTTTACCGGCACCTTGCAGACCGACCATCATGATGACCGTCGGTGGCTTATTTGCTACTGCAATCTTACTTTGTTCGCCACCCATCAATTCTGCAAGTTCTTCTTTGACGACCTTAATGACTTGCTGGCCTGGTGTCAGGCTTTCCAATACTTCTTGACCGATTGCTCGTTCTTTTATGCGTTTAATTAAATCTTTTACGACTTTAAAGTTTACGTCTGCTTCCAATAAGGCTAATCGAACTTCTCGTGTCATTTCTTTGACGTCTTGTTCGGAAACCTTCCCTTTACCGGTAATTTTTTTTATTGTATTTTGCAGACGGTCTGCCAAGCCTTCAAATGCCATGTGCAAAAGACCCCCTAATCAATGTTTTCCATCTGGTTTAATAGCTTTTTCAGCTGATCGAAATTCTGATTCTCCACAGCAGCTTTCATCTGGTCGATCAACTCATTCCTTGCTTGAAACCTACGATAAAGTCCAAGCTTTTCTTCATAATCTTCCAGCATAACTTCTGTACGTTTAATATTATCATAAACTGCCTGCCGACTGACATCATAAGTCTCTGAAATTTCTCCGAGTGAATAATCTTCCAAATAGTACAGGTCCATGTAGTTTTTTTGCTTTTCAGTCAGTAGTTGTTGATAAAAATCGAACAGATAATTGATTCGTGTCGTTTTCTCAAGCATTACGGAATGCCTCCTATTCTTCTACACCGTCATCTACGAGATCGCCAAATAATCCATAGACAAACTGATGGGCATTGAAACGTTGAAGGTCCGTCATTTGTTCACCAAGACCGACGAACTTGACCGGTAGCCCCATTTCATTTCGTATCGCAAGAACAATTCCGCCTCGCGCTGTTCCATCCAGTTTTGTTAAAACGATTCCGGAAACATCCGTTGCTTCTTTGAACGTTTTAGCCTGAGCCATCGCATTTTGACCTGTCGTTGCGTCTAATACAAGCAATGTCTCATGAGGTGCTCCTTCAATTTCCCTGCTGATTACGTTTTTTACTTTGGATAGCTCTTTCATCAAGTTTACTTTGTTCTGCAAACGTCCTGCCGTATCACATAGAAGCACATCGGCCCCACGGGACTTGGCAGCCTGAATTCCATCATAAATGACAGCAGCTGGGTCGGCACCTTCGCTATGCTTAATCACATCGACACCTGTACGCTCTCCCCATACTTCTAGCTGTTCAATTGCACCTGCACGGAATGTATCACCCGCAGCGAGAACAACCTTTTTTCCTTCTTGTTTCAATTGGTAGGCAAGCTTTCCGATTGTTGTCGTTTTACCGACACCATTGACACCAACAATAAGAACAACGGAAAGGCCATCTTCGTTAAGGTTCAATTCCTCGATGGATTCTTCATCATCACCGTAATAGATTTCCACTAGCTTCTCTGATATGACTTCCTTAACCTGTTCGGTGTCTTTAATATTTCTCCGTTTCACTTCCATTTCCAACTCTTCAATCAATTCCATGACGGTTTCGACACCGACATCTGCGGAGATCAAGATTTCTTCGAGCTCCTCGAAAAACTCTTCGTCTACTGTACGATATCGAGCGACCAAATCATTGACTTTCGATGTAAAGTTATCACGCGTTTTCGTCATGCCTGTTTTGAATTTATTCGTTACTTGTTCGGTCTGATCGTTAATTTTATCTTTTAGTTTTTTGAAAAAACCCATGTTTCACTACTTCCTTTCTTACGTTAACATCATGTCTTCCGTTTCTTCGAGTTTAACGGAGACCATTTTTGACACACCTGACTCCTGCATCGTCACACCATACAATACATCGGATAGTTCCATTGTACCCTTTCGGTGTGTAATCACAATGAATTGTGTTTCAGCAGAAAATTCCCGTAAATACTTTGCGAACCGGAATACGTTTGCTTCATCAAGCGCCGCTTCCACTTCATCCAATACACAGAATGGTACGGGGCGAACACGTAAAATCGCAAATAATAACGCAATTGCTGTCAATGATCGTTCGCCACCGGATAGCAAACTTAAATGCTGCAGCTTTTTGCCAGGTGGCTGAGCGATTATTTCAACACCTGTTTCAAGCATGTCTTGCGGGTCCGTTAATTGCAGCTCCGCCCGGCCGCCACCAAATAATGTTTTGAATACTTGCGTGAACTCTTTCTGGATTTTCTCGAAAGTGTCACTGAATTTACGAACCATTTCTTCATCCATTTCACCAATGACGTCATATAAGGTTTGCTTCGCTTCCAACAAGTCAGATTGCTGACGTTTTAAAAAGTCATAACGCTCCTGAATACGTTCGTACTCTTCAATCGCGCCTAAGTTTACATGACCTAATTCATCGATCGCACGTTTAATCGTTTTTACTTTTTCTCTTGAGGCTTCCAAATCATCCGTTAACCCGTATTCTTGTTTTGCGCGCTCATGAGTAAGTGTGTAGTCATCCTGTAATTGTTGCAAACGGTTTTCCAATTCAACGTCCAAGCGGCTCGCATTGACTTCGAGCTTTTGAACTTGATTATTTTCCTGCTCATATTGCTTATTTTTTTCTTTTACTTCACGTTCAAGATCATCGCGTTGATGGGTAATCGACTGTCTCTTCTCTCTGCCTGCATCTATATTTCCATTCAACGAAACGAGGTTTTGTCGATACGTCTTCAAATTAGTTGTCAGGTTTTCAATAGAATCCTTCTGTTCATAGGACTCTTGCAGTTGCTTTAACTCTTGTTCTTTCGCTTGCTTGACCTTCTTTCCTTCTTCCAGGTCGGACAAAGCCTCTTCGTAGCGATTTCTTTGGTTTCTTACTTCGCTATCCTGCTCAGCATAACGAATTTGCATATGATTCAATTGTTCACGAACCTCTTCGTGAGCTTCCTTATAACTGGACAAGTTATTCGTTAAATGCTCAATCTTTTCACGTAATCGATTGGTTTCTTTCTCTGATCCTTTAAGAAACTCTGTCACATCGTTTAAGTCTTTTTTAAGTTCGTTGATTTCAATTTCTAATTGGTCATTTTCTTGATCATACACGTTTAATTGATCTTGTACATTGGACAATTGATACGTGACAGAATATAGTTGTTGTTCTTTTTCTTTGATGATTTCTTCCTGATTTCTTTTTTGTTCTTGAAGGTCAGAAATTTCTTTCTTCAACTGTTCCTGTTTGGTTTGCTTTTCTTGTAAATTATGTTCAAATTGCTTCGTCTTCTGTTCATATCGATTCAGTTTACTAGCTGTTTCATCCAATTCTTTCTCTCTTGTAAACAAAGAGGCTTGGTTGGAGTTCTTCTTGGCTCCACCAGTCATCGAACCACCTGGGTTCACTACGTCCCCTTCTAGCGTCACAATCCGATAGCGATGGTTCATCTTTTTGGCAATTTCATTGGCTGCTTTTAAGTTTTCTGTAATCAATATATTTCCTAATAGCTGTTTGGCTATCGATTCATATGCTGAATCTACTGATACCAAGTCAGCAGCGATTCCAATGAAACCTTCTTGGTCTAATCGGTTGATGTCTTCCTGTCTAATCTTTCGTGGGCGAATCGATGTTAACGGTAAAAACGTGGCGCGCCCACTGTTCGATTTTTTCAACCAACGAATTGCACTTCTGGCCGCCGCTTCATCCGAGGTTACGATATTTTGAGCTTGACCACCTAATGCTGTTTCGATTGCGGTAACATAAGCTTCGTCAATCTCCAACAACTCGGCGACCGCTCCATGAATTCCTTGTATTTTCTTTTTTTTGGATGCTTGCAGAATTGCCTTCACACCGTAATAAAATCCACTATAAGAAGATTTCATTTGCTCCAACATATCTTTTTTGGAACGTAATTGATCAATCAAGCGGTAAGCTTCTTGTTTTTTACCTTCATCAACCCGGATGTCTTCCGCTAACGCAGCGTACGCTTTATTCGCTTGTTCAACTTTCGTTTCTATTTCCTGATATGTCGATTGTTCATGTTCAACTTCATTCGTATAAAATTGCTCATTCTGCTGCAATTCTTCGCGCTGTCTGATTAATTCTTCAAATCGTTCATCTAATCTTTGTTTTCGATAGCTTGTTTGTTCGATTTGTTTTTCTTTTGAATGCTTTTCGTTCTTTTTTGCAGCTTGCTCATTTAGTTGATCGATATATTGTGCCTTCAATGTCTCGATTTGCTCTTCGACTTGATGGCCTGTTTGATTTAACTTTTCTTTTAGTTCATTGATTGTTTTCTTCGTTTCATCGCGCTGTGATTTTAATAAGTTCAGCTTTCCTTCATGGTCTTCAACATCGAATTCACCTTGCTCAATTTGGTCTTGATAGGCTTGAATTTGATTTTTTAATCGTTCTTTATTTTCGTCAAAGTGCTTTAATTGCTCAGTCAATAAGTTTCGTTGACCATCCAGTTGTTCAATCTGCTGTGTCAGTGTTAACTTTTTCTCTTGCCATTCTTCGATTTCTTGATCTAATGCCGTAATGGTTTGTCGATAAGTTTCCAACTGAGCATCATCTTTATTCACTTCTGTCTTTAAGTTGAGTAGGTATTCTTTCTTTTTATCAATTTTGGATAATAGTTGTTGCCATTCTTCATGGTAGGATTCAATTTCTGTAACCAATAACGAAACTTCATATTGCTCCAGCTCATCTTTTCTCTCCAAGTATTCCTTGGCAATCGCTGACTGTTCCTGTAGAGGTCCTAGCTGTCCTTCTATCTCGTGAATGATATCTTCGACGCGACTGAGATTATCCGCTGTGTCGATTAACTTCTTTTCGGCATTTTGTTTCCTCTTCTTATATTTTAGGACACCCGCTGCCTCTTCAAAAATGCTTCTTCGTTCTTCTGACTTTGAACTAAGAATCTCTTCAACACGTCCTTGGCCAATGATTGAAAAAGCTTCCTTTCCGAGTCCAGAATCTAGAAATAGATCTACAATATCTTTTAGTCGACACGGTTGCTTATTGATCAAATATTCACTGTCCCCTGAACGATAGACACGTCTTGTCACTGCCACTTCTTCATAATCGATTGGCAAGCGTTGATCCTTATTGTCTAATGTGAGTGTGACTTCTGCGACATTCAGTGGTTTCCTTGAATCACTTCCCGCAAAAATAATGTCTTGCATTTTTGAGCCACGTAAAGATTTCGCTGATTGCTCACCCAGCACCCAGCGAATCGCATCGGTAATATTCGATTTCCCACTACCATTCGGTCCCACCACTGCAGTAACTCCAGGAACAAAATCGACAGATATTCGTTCTGCGAATGATTTAAAACCGACTGACTCCAATTTTTTTAAATACATATGTATACACCTACTCATTTTCACGAACTCACTTAACATTTCAACCTATTTATTTTATCATAAATACTAGGCTACAAAAAGTCGACTTCAGAAGCTAAAGAGGTGAATACAATGAATTTGAACGAACCAACAGAAGAAAATCTGGAATTTATCATTAACGATCTAGCTGAAGAGCTTCAGATCATTAACCGATCAGTCGTTAAACCTGACAACTTTGACCTATCAAACTATCAAGATATTAAGGACCTTTACGACATGGTGAAGGCAAAAGGCCAAGTGAGTGTTCCAGAAATTCATGCAATCATTGATGAATTAAAAAAATTTCGGAGAAACTAACTTCATTGAGATATTTATCATGCGGATGTCTTTTCCATTGAGACACCCTCTCGACGACCTTTCGAGGTGGGAATTGCTTCGTTCGGGTGTTGAGAATCCCAAAATCGTAATTTCACAAAATAAACTCCATTCCCTTAACCATATTGGGAATGGAGTTTATTTTCAATTCACTGTTCTGTTTGCTTCAGTGCAGTTAAACAACGTTCAGCCGCACGTTGCTCAGCCTCTTTTTTTGAGCGGCCTTTACCTTCACCACAATGACGGTCCTCTATAAAACAAGCGGCAACGAATTGCCGATCATGATCAGGTCCAATTTCATTGACGATTTGGTAACTGACTTGTTGGCCTTGTTTCTGAACAAATTCTTGTAAAGAACTTTTGTAATCCATCGCATGCGAAAAAGCACCCACTTCAATTCGCGGAAATACATTCGACTTCAAAAAATTGAGTGTGGCATCAAAATTTTGGTCTAAATATAATGCGCCGATGAATGCTTCGAAGACATCCGCCAATAGTGCAGGACGACTTCTGCCACCTGTCGCTTCTTCGCCTTTTCCGATATACACCAGTTGATCCATTCCTAACTGAACGGAAAACTTATGGAGAGAAGGCTCACAAACGATATTGGCACGAAGCTTCGTCAGTTCTCCCTCACTCATTAATGGATACCCACGGTACAGATACTGAGAAACAGCTAGTTCCAATACAGCATCGCCGAGGAATTCAAGGCGCTCATTATCTTTGATTTGACTTTTTCGATGCTCATTCGCATACGATGTGTGTGTAAATGCTTGTTTGAGTAATTGCTCATTCTTAAATGTAACGTTGTATTTTTCTTGAAATGATTGGAGGTCCACTTGACTCACCTTTTCTAAATTGAAAGTTAATCTTACTGTATTGTATAACGAAATCGTGCTAGGAGACAAAAGGAACGTCCTGCTCTCAAAAGAAATAACTGACCCCTTTCCAAGTAGTTAGGGGCCAGCAGTTTTATTATTGGTTGCTGTTTATGTAGTTAACAGCATCACCAACGGTTTCAATTTTCTCTGCATCTTCATCTGCAATTTCCAAATCAAATTCATCTTCTAATTCCATGATTAATTCAACAACATCTAAAGAATCTGCTTCAAGGTCGTCTTTAAATGAAGCATTTTCTGTAACTTTGCTTTCATCAACATCCAATCGTTCAACGATAATATTCTTTATACGATCAAATACGTCTGCCATTCACGTCACCTCCCTTCAAAGGTTGCATGTTTATTAAAACATATAACTACATAACCATACCACCATCAACATGAATTGTTTGGCCAGTCATATAATCTGATTCCTCGGAAGCTAAAAATTTAACCACATTAGCCACGTCTTCTGGGTCTCCCAGTCGATTTAATGGAATCATGTCATACATGCTTTGTTTTTGTTCATCGGTCAACTCATCTGTCATTTCAGTTGAAATAAAACCCGGTGCGACCGCGTTCACGTGGACATTCCGAGTTGCTAATTCTTTAGCGACTGATTTTGTCATGCCAATCACACCTGCTTTGGCGGCAACATAGTTCACTTGACCCGGATTTCCGCTCACACCAACAATGGAAGCAATATTGACAATTTTTCCAGCTCGTTGCTTCATCATTTGACGGGTGACGGCTTTCGTGCAATTAAATACACCTTTTAGATTCGTATCAATGACTTGATCGAATTCTTCCTCTTTCATACGCATAAGTAAATTATCACGTGTAATCCCCGCATTATTGACAAGGATATCTAAACTTCCGAACGTATCAATCGTTTCTTTTACCATTCGCTTTACATCATCAGCGTCAGCAACATTCGCTTGAACAGCGATTGCCTCCTGGCCGAATGACTTAATTTCTTCGACTACGGCTTCTGCTTTTTCTTTACTTCCAGAGTAGTTAACGACAACATTTGCACCATTTTTACCTAAATTAAGTGCAATTGCTCTACCAATTCCTCTTGAAGCACCGGTTACAAGAGCTGCTTTTCCTTCAAACATTTACGCTTCCTCCTTCGTCCAGTCGAGAAATTTATCAAAGGTATCTACGTCTTGGACAGCAAAAACCTTTGCACGACGATGAACTTTTTTCACTAAGCCTGAGAGCACTTTTCCGCTGCCGACTTCAACGAATGCATCTACATCCTCTTCCAACATATTTTCGACAGTTTGTGAAAATTGAACTGGAGAGTAAAGTTGTTCAATCAATAATTGCTTAATCTCATCACTTGTTGTAACTGGCTTTGCGTGAACGTTCGCATAAACTGGAATATTGGCTTCTTGGAAGTTTACTGAATCCAACACAGCTTGAAATTCAATGCTGGCTGGTTTCATTAACGCTGAATGGAAAGGTCCGCTTACATTCAATGGCAATACTCGTTTTGCACCGTTCTCTTTCAATTGCTCACTCGCTTTTTCAACTCCAGCTACACTACCAGAGATCACAATTTGACCAGGGCAATTATAGTTCGCGATGTTGACAACGTCACCCGCTTCCGTAACTGCATCGGTTACTTGGCGAATCTCTTCATCCTTCATCCCCAGCACAGCTGCCATCGTGCCTTCTCCAGAAGGTACAGCCTTTTCCATTAATTTACCGCGTTCATGGACGACTTTAATGGCGTCTTCCAAGCTTAAAACACCTGCAGCATATAATGCACTGTATTCTCCTAAACTGTGACCAGCCACTAACGCTGGCTCAACACCTTTTTGCTTCAACTGATCATTAATCACTGCACTGATCAATAATAAAGCTGGTTGAGCATTTTCCGTCTTTGTCAACGTTTCATCAGGACCGTTCAACATTAAATCACTTAAAGAATAGCCAAGTACATCATCTGCTCGTTGAAATGCATCTTTCACTTCTTGATTTTGATCAAAGAAACTTTTTCCCATTCCGACCGTTTGTGACCCTTGTCCGGGAAAAAGAAATGCCAATTTACTCATCCGACCCCTCCTCAGTTTGCAGTTTTTTCACTTCTTGAGTAATCGCGTCAATCACCTGCTCATCGACTAGCTGACGTGTCTGTCTGATTGCATTAAAAATCGCCCGATCGTTTGATGATCCATGTGCCTTAATGACTGGCGCTGCAAGTCCAAATAAACCTGCTCCACCATATTCTGAGTAATCCAGTCGATCTTTCAATCCTTTTAGATCCGTCTTGACCATAGCGGCTGCAATCTTTGTTTTCGTACTTTTCATAAATACATCTTTGACCATAGAAAACAACGTAGAAGCTGTTCCTTCAACGGTTTTCAAGACAACGTTCCCAGAAAAACCGTCCGTTACAACGACGTCCGCCACACCATCAAGCAGATCGCGCGCCTCAACATTTCCAATGAAATTCAAGTCCGCTTGCTGTAAAAGTTCAAATGCTTTCTTCGTTAATTCCGATCCTTTTTGTTCTTCAGTCCCGACATTCAATAAACCTACGCGCGGTTGATCGATGCCACGAATTTTTTTGGCATAAATGGATCCCATTATTCCGTATTGCAGCAAATGATTTGGTTTCGCATCGACGTTGGCTCCGACATCCAGGAATAAAAATCCTCCGCCATTAACGGTTGGTAATGTCGGGCTCAATGCAGGTCGTTCAATCCCTTTGATTCGGCCAACCTTAAACAACCCTGCACTCATGAGGGCTCCAGTATTTCCAGCTGAGATACAAGCATCTGCTTGTCCTTCTTTAACTGCTTCAGCCATTAAAACCATCGAAGCATTCTTTTTGCGACGAACTGCTCGCACCGGTTCATCTGTGCTTTCGATTTTTTCATCGGTATGAACGATGGAAATTCGTTCATGTGACTCATTCATAAAGGGCTTAATCTGGTTTTCATCACCATACAACGTGATTTCAAGTTCTTCGTACTCTTTGACTGCTAATAAACTTCCTTTGACGACCGCTTCAGGTGCATTGTCGCCACCCATTGCATCAATTGCAATTTTCATCAGCTAATACTCCTTTATCAATCCGTTGAGCGATACATTTCGAATGTCCCCGAAAATACAAGTTCTTTTTCAACATGGCTATTCACTTCAACGGTAGTTCTTTTTTTATCGGTATGGATTACTTTTGCTTTTGCGACAACCCGTTCATGTAAGCGCACAGACCGTTTAAATTGAATAGAGGCATTGACAGTCAATGCGAGCTCGTCATCAATAACGGCTACACATAACGAGTTAGCCTGTGCGAATAAATGGTGTCCACGGGCAATATGGTTTCTTGAAAAAACATGCTCCGCTTGGATATCTAAAATGGAGATTGCGGACTGATCTAATTCAAGATCAATCACTTCACCAATTACCTCATCTGCGGGAAGTGCTTTTAATGTTTCATCCCAATTTTCCTGAGCAACAGATTCAATTCTTTTTCTTACTTCAGGGATTCCCAGCTCCATACGGTCTAACCGAATCGTTTGAATGCTGACCTGAAATTGTTCCGCTAACTCTTCATCCGTAATAAACGGGGTCTGTTCAATAGCTTGATTTAATTGTTCTTGTCGATCTTTCTTTTTTAATTTCATTTGATGCTCCACCGTCCAGTATTATGACTAGGTCCTAATAGTAATATATAATACAGAACTCATTGTTGCAATGATTTTTTAAGCAATTCTGTGACTCACTCCATTTTATGAACTTGTCCGTTAAACAAGATAAAAATGAATGATGAAATAAAAATGGCTGGGACAAAATCTCTTAAGTTGACTCAGATACGAACATTCTAAATTAGCGTGTCGGAAATAACCGCTTCGGAAATATACTCCGCTTTTCGCGGGCAGCTGTTGAGCCTCCTCGTGCTTCGCACTGCGGGGTCTCACCTAGGCTTTTGCTCCCGACGCCCAGGACGGGCTAGTGTCAACGTTGGCCACAGGACGTGGCCGCATTTAGTTGACCGCAGAAGTCTCCGTATATTTCCTACGCTAAGTTAGATTGGTATTCGTGATTCTGAGTTCATAACTTTGATTTGTTCCAGCCGTCATTCTATAAATCAATTAATCAAAAATCCTCTCTTGAATTAGTGGATCTGAGAGAATCATTTCTTTCAATACACGGTATTCAGGTTCTTCGATCAAATTATCTTGAATAATTCGGACAGCGTCTTTTCGTGCAACCTCCAACGCCCGGAAATCCTCCGTCAAATCTGCCACTTTAAACTCTGGCAAACCGCTTTGTTTTTTGCCAAAGAAATCGCCTGGTCCACGTAACTTCAAGTCGTGTTCTGATAACTCGAATCCGTCAGTCGTCTCTGTCATCACGCTCATTCGTTCTCTACCTTGTTCTGTTTTCGGGTGAGCCATCAGGATGCAATAACTTTTGCTGCTCCCCCGACCAACGCGTCCTCTTAGCTGGTGTAATTGTGCTAATCCGAATCGCTCAGCGCCGTAAATCAACATCATGGTCGCATTCGGCACATTGACACCAACCTCAACGACAGTGGTTGATACGAGCACTTGAATTTCATTTTCAGCATAAGCTCGCATCACTTCTTCCTTTTCATCGGGATGAAGTCTTCCGTGCATGAGTCCAACTTTTATCGAATCCGGCATCCATGCTTGCAATTGCTCATAAACTTCAATCGCATTCGATAAGTCTAGTTGTTCAGATTCTTCAATGAGTGGACAAATGACATAGGCTTGGTGGCCGTCTTGGATTTCTTTCAACATAAAAGCCAAAATACGTTCTAGCATATTTTCTTTTACCCAATACGTTTCAATCGGAATTCTTCCGGATGGCATCTCATCAATCGTCGATACATCCATATCACCAAGTGCAGTAATCGATAGTGTGCGAGGAATTGGTGTGGCTGTCATGAATAAAACATCCGGTGTAACACCTTTATCTCGCAATGTTTTACGCTGCTCCACACCAAAACGATGCTGCTCGTCAATAATAATTAAGCCCAATTGATCAAACACAGTATCATCTTGGATTAGCGCATGTGTCCCAATCAATAAATCAATCTCTCCACTTTGTAATCGCTCTAATTTTTCGCGTCGTTTTTTACCTTTAATTGAACCGGTTAATAACTCGATTGATAAATGGTCACCGAGTAAAGACTGTAAAGATTCTGCGTGTTGTTCAGCCAAAATTTCTGTTGGGACCATCAATGCTCCTTGCTGACCGGATAACGCTGTTGCATACAAAGCAATTGCAGCAATAATCGTCTTTCCGGAACCAACGTCGCCTTGAAGCAATCGGCTCATCCGTGATTCACTTTTCAAATCGGTTAAAATCTCGTCCAACACACGTTGTTGACTATTCGTTAGCTGAAATGGCAGGGATTGGATGAATTTGTCTAATTGATTCTCGTCATATTTTTTGACGAGCCCTTCCATCCGTTTTTTGTTTTCTTTTCGAATCCACTGCATTTTCAGTTGAAACAATAATAATTCCTCATAAATCCACCGCCTGCGAGCGTGCTTCAAACCTACTTTAGAACTCGGTTGATGAATTTCACGGATCGCTTGCTGTCTTCCGGGTATTTTATATTCCTTTAAATACTGATCTGGTAGTAATTCTTCGACTTCAGAAAGCGAAGCCTTCAATGAATAAGAGATCCACTTTTTTAGTTGGTTCGTCGTAATATTTCCTTTTGTGGAATAAACGGGCTGAATTGTTTGGTCTTCAAAACCTTTTGGATGATATTTATGTACCGTTATTTGCAGTCTTCGTTCATCCCACTTTCCTGTTAAGGTAACTTGTTCACCTGGAATGAGTTTATCTTTCAAGAAATTCTGATTGAAAAAAACCGCTTTTACTGCAACATGACCAATCGTAAGTGTGCACGTTAATCTAGACTTTTTCCGTCCATAAAATTGCACATGTGGTTGTGATGCGACGATTCCTTGAATGGTAGCAACTTCATCGTGTGCAATTTCTGTGAGTGGTTTCAGTTCATGAAAATCATAACGAAAAGGAAAGTGGAAGAGTAGATCCCCCACTTTTTCAATGTTCATCTGTTGTAGTTGTTCGGCTGTTTTATCTCCGATGCTTGGTATATTGGTTACTGGTTCCTCAATCACTTATTACCCTTCTTTCGATGCTGCAGCTGGACCGAAAACTTTCGCTGCAAGTGCTCTTCCTGTTGGTGTTGCCGCAAGACCGCCTTCACCCGTTTCGCGAAGTGTCGATGGCATTGATTTTCCGATTCTAAACATTGCTCCGATGACCTCATCACACGGAATACGGCTCGTTACACCTGCTAAAGACATATCTGCTGAAACGATAGCTTGGGAAGATCCCATCGCATTCCGTTTCACACAAGGTACTTCTACTAGCCCTGCAACAGGATCACAAACAAGGCCGAGCATGTTCTTAAGTGTCATCGCCATTGCTTCAGCTGATTGCTGAGGACTTCCGCCTGCCATTTCGACGGCAGCTGCACTTGCCATCCCCGCTGCTGATCCGACCTCTGCCTGACATCCACCTGCTGCACCGGAGATCATCGCATTATTAGCAATCACTTGGCCAAAAGCTCCCGCTGTGAATAAAAAGTTAATCATTTGCTTTCGCGTTGGATTCAGTCTTGGTTTCAAACCAAATAACACACCCGGAACACATCCCGCACTTCCAGCGGTAGGTGTTGCACAAATCGTGCCCATCGCTGCATTCACTTCATTCGTTGCAACGGCTTTACTAATGACATCGAGTACTAATTCACCAGATAATGTATTGCCTTTTTCCATATAATTTTTCAGTAGTACAGCGTCGCCACCTGTTAAGCCAGAGGTCGATTGCACACCATTTAACCCATCTTTTACGGATTTTTCCATGATGTCCAAGTTACGTCCCATTTCTGCAAAAATTTCTTCCCGTGGTTTGCCGGTTTCTTCCACTTCTTGTCGAATCATTATTTCAGCAATAGAGACATTATTTTCTTCAGCTGCCTGAATCAATTCACTTACGTTTTTAAATAACATACTGCATCCCTCCCCCTTTTTTTATTCCGAAATAGAAATGACACTTAAAATATGTTCACAGCCTTCTAGCTTTTCCATAATCTCAACTGGAATCCGCTGATCCGTTTCGATAATCATCATTGCTTCTTTTCCTTTGTCGCGACGAGATACTTCCATATGACCGATATTGATTTTGTTGTCTGCCAAAACGCTCGTCACAGATGCAATGGCACCATGGCGATCATTATGCAAGACAAGGATTGCCGGATTTTCACCGCTTAATCGCAATTCAAATCCGTTAATTTCCGTAATTTCGGCCTTTCCTCCACCAATTGAAATGCCAACGAGTTCGAAATCGCTTTCATCATCCCCGATTTTTATACGTGCTGTGTTCGGGTGGTCCGAAGCTCCTTCTTCTTCGATGAATTCAACTGTCATCCCTGCTTCTTCTGCTAACTGGAAAGCTTCTCTAATGCGTTCATCGAATGTATCAAAATCCAATAACCCACCGACAATCGCTACGTCCGTACCGTGACCTTGATATGTTTTTGCAAAAGAACCATACAAATGGATTTTGGCCCATTTTGGTTGACGTCCATATAATTGACGCGCCATCTTTCCAATTCTTGCAGCTCCTGCAGTATGTGAACTTGACGGACCAATCATTACCGGACCAATTACATCAAAAACCGATCTAAACTTCATAAGGCACCATCCTTACTTATTGTCTTATTCTTATTTTACCAAGAAATACGGAAAAGCCCAACCTTATTCGGCATAACAGAAACAAAATCATTTGCATTGACAGTCTACGTACCTATATAATGTCTTTTGGGTTTCATCCCGGGTGGGTCGAGGGTTATTTAAAAAGAAGGAAAATAATGAATAGAGTAAATAATAATTTGGGACAAGAGATCTCTGCTGGTTTAATTGGCTACTTAACGACTGTCTATATTGTCGTCGTCAATAGTGCCATCTTGGCAGACGCTGGGTTAGACATGGAATTCGGTATGATTGCTACGATTCTAGCAAGTACACTCGGTTGTATATTGATGGGGATTTGGGCAAAGCTGCCACTCATCATCATACCTGGCATGGGTGTCAATGCGTTATTCACCTACTCCATCGTTCAACAATATGATTATTCGTATGGAGAAGGCTTAGGTGTAGTGGTCATTGCAAGTCTAATTTTCGTTATTACCGCTTTTACACCAATGGGATCGTACTTAAGCCGTGCAATTCCTAATACGTTGAAACATGGTATTACAATCGGCTTAGGATTATTTTTAATATTAATTGGATTGGAAAATGCCCAACTCATTGTCAGTGGGAACCATTCTATTATTTCTTTAGGTGATCTTTCTTCGCCATATGTCATTGTGAGTTTAGTGACGTTACTCATTGGTGTACTTTTATTTGTTAAAAATGTACCAGCGAACTTTTTGATTACAATGATTGTTGGTACGATGCTTACTTTCGTATTCGGACTTTCAGAACAGGAGCCGATTACCATTTCACTCAGTAGCATAACAGATGGATGGGTTGCACCTGAGTTTCATCACATCGGACAAATAACATTTTGGGCAGCTGTTTTACCCCTTGCTCTTGTCTTGATCTTCGAAACAATTGGCATTCTACAAGGACAGGTTGACATGCTCGAAAAGCCTGAGCGATATAAAGTAGGCAGTAAAAGCTCTTCTATCGCTGCTTTATTTAGTGGATTTTTCGGTACATCACCGACAATCCCAGCTGCAGAAAACGCCGCAGTAATTGCCGCGAAAGGACGAACGGGCCTGGCAAGTGTCGTTGCCGGTATACTCTTTTTATCAACCATTTTACTGATCCCTTACATCAGCATGATTCCAGCAAATGCAATCAGCCCGATTTTAATCATCGTCGGTGTGTTGATGATGCAAAACATTAAACACATTAATGTAAATGATCTGACGGAAGCTTTTCCGATGTTCTTGATCATGTTCATGATTCCATTCACGTATAGCATTGCTGATGGAATGGCATTTGGGTTTATCGCTTACCCATTAATTAAATATTTTACAGGAAATAAAGAAGCAACCACTCCGATTCTATGGGTGATTGCCGGATTATTTGTCTTGGAGTTTATCGTCAAGGCAACGATGTAAAAGAAAGCACCTCAGGGATTTGAGGTGCTTTCTTTTAGTCTAATTAGGATAGACATTTAAGCAGATAGACTGTTTGTTTTGATATGTTTCCTGCGCAATAACCTTTCGATAAAGATTCTAGATATGAACATGACTACGCTAAACAATACCAAGCAAACACCTATAATTAAGATGATATGGCTTAAGCTAATCGAAAATAAAATAGCGTAGACAAACGTACTTAAGATCATCCCCAATACAACGGCCACTGAGCTCCAAATGGCAATTTCTTTTAATAATAAGCGGGATATATCTTTTAAACTCCACCCAATTGAGAGATAGGTTGTAATTTCTTTTTCCCGCTCTCTTAATAAAGAATAGTTACTTTCTAACAAGGTGATTATTCCTAGAATATACGTAACTACGAGGATGATTGTATGCCAAGCATTAATCTGGACATTAACAAATTCACCTAATGCGGTTACATTGGTCGTCGTCACCGTACCTGTTAACGCCAAATAAACAATTGAATTTAAACTACTGACCAAAAACAGTTGTACAAAGGTTGTCCGAATATGTTTTTGATAAAAAGCTAAGTTTTTACTGACTAAAGAATTTTTTCTTTTGATTTTTTCACCATTCATTCGCTTCTTCCCTTTTGAACTGGTGATTTGTTTCGTATAGTAATGATTCATTACAAGCATGAAAATGAGAAATGAAATCGCTGAACAAATAAATAAGAAAAGTAAATCCCATTCCATGACTGAAAAAGCAGGGATTGCCACAATAAAAGGAACGGCTATTCCGATGCTCGCCAATATCAATAATAGATTCTCTTGTTTTCCAATTCGTCTGATATCACGATTTAACCAACCCATTTGTTGATACAAAAGAATGTCTTTTTTATTAACGACAGACCAAAAATGTGAACGATTCAGCATGTAAGTTAACACAACTAAGACAAACAATAAGCCAAGAAGCAGGTTGGTCAAACTCCACTCAGAGATAATAGTTCCAGCTGCTCCTAAAGTCGTCCACGATTCTTTGACTGTACCGATATTCTCAACGTCCATTTCCATCGTTTGCGGTGATGACCCTGCAATCTTGGTCACCATGAGACCTATCTCTTCCAGTTCATCAGTGATGGCATCAATTTTCTGGATTGATTCATCCGTGTAACCCGTAATTCCAGCAACTTTAATCCGGATTGCATCAATCGGTTGATCACCTTTGACAAGGACAGAACTCTCGATATTCGTTACACCTTTAGCCGGGGGAGTAATAAAACTTCCCGGTGTCAAGGTCGGTTTCAATTCCACCTCATTGCCATTTTCATCTTTCCCGTATACCGGAGAAAATTGATAGATTCCGAGCGGACTGGATGCCAAATCGATATCCCTTTCCTCAAAATCTATGGTATCAACTGGATCGAGTATAACAACGTCTTCTCCTTGATCGGAGGCTTCTTCACTTGTCATCCCTTTCTTGATAATTTCCCGATACGTCGGAATACCGTTTTCTTCACCGGCTTGCTTGATTTGAATACCTTCACCGCTTAAATCATAACTTGGATATCCGGCTTGATAATAAATTGGGTTATTTAAGAAGTCATACATTTCAAAATAGCGTCCGCCAAATAATTCTGGATGATCAGCCAAATGGCGAACAGATCCATCTTCAAAAAGGATGATTCCATTTTGATGAAAGGACTTCAATTCTTTACCTAAGTCGGCGGTAAACTCAAAAACTTCATCTCTTGGTATGGCTTGTAAATCGTTGATGAGTAACTGACGCTTTTCTGCATATTCCGGATCAAGTAACTGATAGAAATCATGAGGATAATCATCAACTGTACTGCCTATATCATATCTTTCTCTTAATGCGACAACTTCAGTAGGTTCGATGTCAAGCGTTGCAGCTGTTACGTTGGCTTTCAAGGTGGGTGATGGACCTTCAATCTCTAGTACTGGCAATAATGGTGAGTTGGGGAATCCATTTTGCTGAAATTGATAGGCTGGGCCTCTGATGGTCTGTTCAGGATCAATTTTATCAAAAGAAACACCGACCAGTTTTTCCTCTTCCTCCGGGTCAATTCCCACGACAAGTTGATACGTGCTAGGCATTAAAAAATTTGGCGCTTCATCTTTACAATAATTCAGTAGTTCACGGTTATCCGTGAAGAATTCATATTTTGGATGAACTGGTTTACCATCTACTTCAATTCCAGACTCTAATAAATAGCACATTTGCCGGTTACCGACTGGATAAGAATTAATTCCATCTTCTGTGAAAAACGTTGTTTCATAATAGCTGCTTGTATCCAGAAACATAACACCAAAATTCGAAGTCACCCCTGTAAAATAACCTAGAGATGCGACAGGTGCGGCAATTTCGATATCTTCTCGATCTCGAATTTGTTCCCATTGCTCAATCGAAATACCACCCTGACCAAAACCAATATAGTTTTCAGGTACGATACCCAGTTCTTCCTCCAATGGATGTTGATTGCCTTCTGCTCTAACCAATAAATCATAACTGCCTCGTGCATAATGGGATATATTACTTTCTACATCTTGTTGTAAGTTGAAAACAGAATGGATGGCTACAGGAAAACAAAGTAAAATGAAAAAGAAAGCGATCATGAAAATACCAGAATACCATTTATTTCGTTTAGCCTTTAAAAAACTCAAACGATTCATGTAGGCTGCACCTCTTGTAGCCTGCCATCACGCATGTAATATTCTCTGTTACCCAACTTTCCGACTAATGAATCATGTGTTACGAGAAGAATCGTAATACCTTGTTCGTTCAATGTTTTCAATATTTCCAATATGTGGTCTCGATTGTCTTCATCTAAATTACCTGTAGGTTCGTCACATAATAATACATCAGGTTCATTTAATAACGCGCGGGCAATTGCGGTTCTTTGTTTTTCTCCTCCAGACAATTCGTTTGGTAATGCGTCTATGCGTTCAGTTAGTCCTAAGTGTCCAATGATTTCTTTAGCTTTTGACTTCAGATGTAGCTTATTTTCATACGGCCAATAAGGCATCATTACATTCTCCAAGACAGTGTACTGATCAAAGAGTCGATAATCTTGAAAAATATAACCTATTTTATTTCTTCGCATTTGTTGAAGCTCTTCTTTTGTAAAGTCACTATACTTCTTACCGTTAAATTCAACTGTGCCTTCAAAACGGGTATGTAATCCTGCCAACACATTCAATAACGTTGTTTTGCCCGAGCCTGAAGGTCCCAATATGGAAATCCAATCCTGTTTGTTAATCACCAAATCAACGTTGCTCAGTGCGAAAATTTGCTGATTTTTACCTTGTTCATATGTAACCTGAATTCCTTTAGCTTCCATGAGCATGAATTTCTCCCCTTTTTAATAGGGGCTGAGATAAATCAAAGTTATTAACTCAGAAACACAAATAACAATCTAACTTAGCGTAAGAAATATACGGAGACTTCTGCGGTCAGAAAATAAAAGAAATTCCACAAAAACCGCACACGTCCTGTGTGCAACGGGGAAACCAACACATCCTGTAGAAGTACGTCCTGTGGCCAACGTTGACACTAGCCTGTCCTGGGCGTCGGGAGCAAAAGCCTAGGTGAGACCCCGCAGTGCAAAGCACGAGGAGGCTCAACAGCTGCCCGCGATATAGAAGACACTGCGATTTATCGCAGATGTCGCCTTATGCCCTGTGGGTAAAAGCGCAGTATATTTCCGAAGCGGGTATTTCCGGCACACTAAATTAGAATGTTCACATCTGAGTCTACTTTAAAGATTTTGTCCCAGCCTCTATTAGTCTATCTGTTTTGATAAACAGTGGCTGTGTCAACCCCTGTGATGATATAATTACTATCCATTACTCTAAGGCGAGGTGTGTAATTATCATAGTTAGTACCATACCCTAAGCTATAATACTGTTGGTGAGTCATTGCGGTGCTATTCGTATTTCGGTCAATAGTTACGTATGAACGATCCGTATCTGCCGCAAAATCAACACGCCAAGGGTTAGATCCAGTTCCCCAACTAAATGTCCAATAAGCCGTTCCACTACTGCCTTCAATTGTCTGTTCTTGCGGAGTGATTGTTGCATAACCACTTATGGTTGTAGATGATATGAGAAGAAAAAGTGTAATAGTCAAAATACTTACAATCAGCTTTCTCACTATAATCCACCTTCTTTTCTATAATATTACATTAATTATATATGGTTGTCAATTAATCGTTAAAATATTCTTAAAGTTTAGAATTAAAAAATAGTATAAATAAAAAACAGCGAGCATTCCTGAATGTAGACAGTTAAAAAAACTAACTTTAAAGGGGGCATTTTTATATCTCAACGATCCTACTCTGATGAATTTAAGATAGAGGTTGTTCAGTCATCTGACTCGAGGAATTGTTCTGTAGTTGATTACTGCTCATATAACGGAATATCAGAAAGCACTTTAAAGAGGTGGCTCCATAAATTTGAGACTGAGGGTGTTGAGGGATTAAGAGAATCGAAGACTTGGAATCGTTACTCGCAAGAACTTAAATTACAGGCTGTGAAAGATTATGAAAGCGGTAAGTACTCCCTAAGTGAAGTTGTTTATCACTATAACATCTCCAGTTCCACCGTTTTACGTAAATGGAGTAGGAAGATGTATTGATAATGGTTCTATGGAAGGTTTTTTCGGTATATTGAAGAGCGAGGAGTATTATTTACCTAACAGAAGTACGACACCTTTGAAGATCTGAAAGAAGCCTTTGAAAGATACATTCATTTTTACAATCACCAAAGGTACCAAAAAAGACTAAATGGCCTTAGTCCAATTGAATATCGGACGAAGGCCATTTAGGATTAATTTGACTTATTTTCATTGTCTACTTGATGGGTAGCAGTTCATCCACCCGCTGTTTCATTTTTCTTATTCTACTGAGAAAATAAATGAATAGATCGGCTGGTTTCCTTTGTGGATTTCAACTTCGATTTCATCGTATTCTTCTTCGATAAAGGACTCAATCGCTTGGACTTCTTCTTCCGTCGCTTCTTCTCCTTGAAGAATTGTGAGAATCTCATTTTCTTCTTCATCAATCATGTTTTTAAGCAATTCTTTAACGGTTTCCATTTTATCTGGATTGACAGCTTCAATGTCACCATCTTGGATTCCCATAAAGTTGCCTTCTTCAATGGTTTTGCCATCAATCGATGTATCACGAACGGCATAAGTCACTTGACCCGTTTTGACGTGATTCGTTGCCTCAGTCATTTCTGCTTGGTTCGCTTCCAGTTCCCCTTCTGGATTGAACATCAGCATAGCACTCATTCCCTGTGGAACCGTTTTTGTCGGAACTACTTTCGCAGGGAATTCAACTAGCTCACAAGCTTGTTCTGCTGCCATGACAATATTTTTGTTGTTAGGTAAAATAAGTACGTTTTCAGCGTTAGCTTGCTGTACTGCTTCAACAATATCTTGTGTGCTCGGATTCATCGTTTGTCCGCCTTCAATGACAACTGTTGCTCCAAGACTTTCAAACATTTCTTTAATTCCGTCACCCATCGCTACGGTTACTATGCCCAATGGAATCTTTTTCGCCGGTTTCTCTTCTTTTTTCGGCTTTTCACCGACAATAGATGTATGTTGTTCACGCATATTTTCTATTTTGATGTTGATCAAGCTTCCATATTTCTGCCCGATTGTCATAGCTTCACCAGGATACTCGGTATGAATATGTACTTTCACAACATCATCATCGGAAACGACTAATAGTGAATCACCGTGTTCGCTTAATGTATTTCGATATTCTTCCTCATCAAACGGATGATCCTTTAGTTTATCCTCTTCAAATTTAACCATAAATTCAGTACAGTAACCGAACTCAATATCTTCCGTATTCATAAAGTCTTGGTGCATTTTATGGTGTTCAGCACTGACCATTTCATCAATGGATGGAGCAGCAGCACTCGTCTGAGGCAATTCTTCACCCTTCAATGAAGCTAAGAAGCCTTCATAAACCGTAACGAGACCTTGTCCACCACTATCGACTACACCGACCTCTTTTAACACAGGAAGCAAGTCAGGTGTGCGGTCTAGTGAAGCTTTTGCTTCTTTCAAAACCTCTTCGATAAATTCAATGACGTCATCGGTGTTTTTTGCAGTGATTGTGCCTTGTTTAGCAGCATCTTTCGCGACAGTCAAAATCGTCCCTTCGACCGGCTTCATAACAGCTTTATAGGCTGTTTCGACGCCCGCTTCAAGTGCTTCAGCTAAATCGTTCACTGTTAGACTTTCCTTAGATTCAACACTCTTGGAAAAACCTCTAAATATCTGTGACAAGATTACACCAGAATTTCCACGAGCTCCCATCAATAGACCTTTTGCAAATGAAGCAGCTACTTCACCTACATGATCCTCTGTAACCTTTTCAACTTCTTTTGCTCCAGAAGTCATTGTTAAATTCATGTTTGTACCTGTATCTCCATCCGGAACAGGAAAAACATTCAATGAATCAATCATCTGTGATTGATTCGACAAATGGTTCGCACCCATAAGAACCATCTGCGCAAAATCTTTTCCGTTTAATTTCTGTATAGTCACGGTTCTATTTCCTCCCTTAAATCCAATCCTATCAACTATGCCGTTACTCGTACGCCATGAATATAAATATTTACAGCGTTAACGTTTAAGCCAATCATTCGTTTCAACGCATATTTTACTTGATTTTGTACGTTATGAGCCACCTCTGATACTTTTGTACCATAGCTCACAATGATATACATATCAATCGTCAAGTCTCCTTCATCGTTTGTAACGACGACACCTCTAGAGAAATTTTCTTTACCTAATATCTCTGAAAGACCATCTCTGAATTGATTTTTGGAGGCCATTCCAACAATACCATAGCATTCGGTTGCTGCGCCTCCAGCAACTGTTGAAATGACTTCTTTTGATATTGTTACATGTCCATATTCATTCGTGATCTCAACTGACACGTAAACTCCTCCTTTTATAAAGCACCTAAACTACAGCTATTTTACTATATCGCATTCTCTTTTAAAAGGTTATCTGTAGAATAGTCCTTCTGTCAAGTTAAATTTCTTGATATTCCATTATTTTTCGATTGAAATCTAGTGTTGCATGTGATAAATTATATGAGTATGAATTCACGAATAGCAGGAGGGATTTTAAAATGGCTCGTAAATGTCAAGTTACTGGACGTAAAACAAATACTGGTAATAAGCGTTCTCACGCAATGAATGCCAATAAACGTAACTGGAAAGCGAATGTTCAAAAAGTACGTATCATGGTTGACGGTAAACCTAAACGCGTATACGTTTCTGCTCGTGCCCTAAAATCAGGTAAAGTAGAACGTGTTTAATCATGTTCGATAAAAGCAGCTTTCGACTGAATCAAGTATTCATCGAAGGCTGCTTTTTTTGTGGTTAAAAGTTGTACCTTCAGGCCCTGCGAAGAAGAATTTTGGCTGATTACTGAAGGTTGTTGCATAACTGCTGAACTGACACAACTCATTGCTGAAGTTCGATGCCTAACTGCTGAACTGACGCATCTCACCGCTGAAGTTCGACGCCTAACTGCTGGACTTCCGCGTCTCACTGCTGAAGTTCGACGCCTAACTACTGAACTGGCGCAATTCACTGTTGAAGATTGATGACTAACTGCTGAACTGACGCATCTCACTGCTGAAGTTCGATGACTAACTGCTGAACTGACGCGTCTCACTGCTGAAGTTCGACGCCTAACTGCTGGACTTCCGCGTCTCACTGCTGAAGTTCGATGACTAACTGTTGAACCAACACGACTCACTGCTGAAATTCGACGCCTAACTGCTGAACTGACGCGTCTCACTGCTGAAATTCGACGCCTAACTGCTGAACTGACGCGTCTCACTGCTGAAATTCGACGCCTAACTGCTGAACTGACACAACTCACTGCTGAAGTTCGACGCCTAACTGCTGAACCAACACGACTCACTGCTGAAATTCGACGCCTAACTGCTGAACTGACGCGTCTCACTGCTGAAATTCGACGCCTAACTGCTGAACTGACGCGTCTCACTGCTGAAATTCGACGCCTAACTGCTGGACTTCCGCGCTTGACTGCTATAGCTCTAACGATCCACCAAGCTCAGCTCGTCTATTTAAATGAAAAAAATTGGTTAAAGCCCAATTTAGAGCTTCAACCAATTGATTTCACAAGAATAGATAAGTTCGCTTTGCGCCGTTATTATTTTTTAAATAAATTCATGACCCCACGAACCATGCCACCTAAAAATCGTGGGAGTTTAAACGTATAAAATTTCATTTTCCCCCTCCTATTCCTTACCGATCCACATTCCTGCTTAATCCCGACTCTTTATAACTAATAATATGCCTTTACTGAATGAATAAGTACACTTTTTTTCAACACACTCATTCGAAACCGTAAACGAGGATCCAAATGTTATCGTTTCAGCGTTAAGGTTATATCGGAAACCTTCTAATGTTAAGTCTTCTACTTGCTCGGTAATGGAAAGGAAAGAAACATAAGGGTACTGTTGCTCTTTTTCAATAGAATAAACACCTGGATAATGAAGCGACAGTTGATTTTGCCGGTCGACCAGTTTGGCTGTAATATTTGCATGAGCAAGCTTCTTGAGCAAGAACATATTTATCCAAGCATGATCTAAGCGGCCGCCTGTCGCACCGAAAATTGATACGTTTTCTGCTTTTAATTCGATGGATTCATCGATGGCTAACTCCAAGTCTGTCGAATCTTTATCTGACGGAAATTGCTTTACCTTTTTTGCATGCGTTTGAATGGTTTCGTACTCGGCTTGGGAAATCGAGTCAAAATCACCGATAGCCAAATCAATTTCCATCCGATGGCTTGCTAGATAAAGAGCTCCGTGATCGACGCCGATCCAATAATTGATCCAAGGATAATCATTCAAATTTGGAATCTTTTCTATTGGTCCACCAGCAACAATTCCGATTTGCAGTGAGTCACTCATTAAAAATCACAACGATTCTTTAATGGCTTTAATGGCTTCTATGCGGTTATCCTTGTTAAAAATGGCGCTGCCCGCGACCAAAACATCAGCACCTGCATCGATGCATTGCTTAGCAGTTTCTTGATTAACGCCACCGTCGACTTCGATTTCATATGAGTAACCGTGCTCAGAACGTAGGTCAAAAAGCTGCTTGATTTTATTCAGTCCGCTCGGAATAAATGACTGGCCTCCAAAACCTGGATTGACCGTCATGACCAATACGAGGTCCACGTCTTCCAGTACGTATTCAATCGATTCAACCGGAGTCGCTGGGTTAATGACGACACCCGCTTTGACACCTGCTTGTTTAATTTGTTGCACGACTCGGTGAAGGTGTGGGCAAGCTTCTTGATGCACCGTGATAATATCGGCACCAGCATCAACGAAAGCTTGGATATAATGTTCTGGATTTTCAATCATTAAGTGCACATCTAATGGTAAATCGGTAACTGGTCGAATGGCATCCACAATCAGTGGTCCGATCGTGATGTTCGGCACGAAATGACCGTCCATCACATCAACGTGAATATAATCTACCGCAGACTCTACTTCTTTAATCTCTTCCCCTAATTTAGCAAAATCTGCTGAAAGAATAGAAGGTGCTATTTTAACCATAGTTCAATACCTCGGCTTTCTGGAATTAATTTCTTCATAAAAAGTTTTGTAGTGTTTATATCTAAACGCAGGAATATCTCCTGCATCCACTGCAGCTTTCACTGCACATTTAGGCTCTTTCATATGCATACAGCCTCGAAACTTGCAATGGTCTTGTAGTTCAACGAATTCTGGAAAACAATAACGTAATTCATCTAATTCAATCTCAGAGAAATCGAGTGAACTGAATCCAGGCGTATCAGCAATTAACCCGCCAGCAATTGAAAACAATTCTACATGTCTTGTCGTATGCTTACCGCGACCGAGGCTTTTCGATATATCTCCCGTTTCCAATTGCAAGGATAGATCAAGCACATTTAAAAGAGTGGATTTACCGACACCGGATTGCCCAGCAATGACACTGATTTTGTCTGCAAGATAAGGCTGGATTGCTTCATAGATGGTATTGGCTGGATCATTCTTTGAAAACGCCAATAAATCATAACCAAGTGAACGATAATCACTCATATATTGCTCAATTGATTCCTGTTTCGACTCTTTGACTAAGTCGGTTTTCGTTAATATGATTAGCGGTTTGATTTCTTTATGCTCAATAAGAACTAAAAATCGATCTAGCAACAGTGGGCTAAAGTCTGGCTCGGCAAGTGAGTTGACGATGATCGCTTGATCGATATTAGCAACTGGTGGACGGATTAACTCATTGACGCGCTCATCAACAGAAACGATTGTCCCTTTACCATCCGCTTGAACTTCGACTTTCACTCGATCACCAACAAGAGGTGTGATTTTTTGCATTCTGAATAATCCTCTTCCTTTACACTCAATCAGCTCGTCTCCGGAAAGTACGTAATAAAAGCCACTCAATGCTTTAATGATTCTACCTTCCTTCATCTGTTCACCCTTTCTTTATTCCTCATAGGGAACCGACTCTTCGATATACGTTTCCCCATCTCTTACTACACGGTAACTGGCCATTTCTTCCGGATTGATCGTTAACTCAATCTCATATGTCGTATCCGCATAAATTGTTTCTTTATGAAATACATTATTCATATTTCTCTCGGCATCTCCGATGTAAATGACGACTTCCTGTCCAACAGGTTCATCTGGAGAATTATTTTCATCCGCTTGACTGTTTTCATCTTGGTTATTCTCATCATTATTTGTAGGCTGTTCATCCGCAGGTGGATCGTATACAACTTCAAAAGTCTCCGTCTTTGTTACTGGTTTTAAATCCGGTCCTTTTGAGACGATCACACGCAACTCATCCCCTTCTTCGAGCTCTGTATTCGGACTAGGGTTCTGTTGCATAACTCTTCCCTCACGTACATCATCTGAAAACTCTTCCTCGGTCACTAAAGATAAATTATTTGTTTTTGCATAGTCTTGTACATCCTCAAGTGACCATCCTTCCACGGATTGAAGGCTTATAGTCGGTGGTCCATTACTGACGTCAAAAATGACCCGTGTATTTTCTGGGATGATCGCTTCACCTGGTTCTGGTTGAATTTGCGCAATAATTTCACCTTCTGGTTGATCAGAATCCTTTTTATAGCCGATGACTTCCTGGTAACCGTTGTTTTCAAGGAATTTTTTTGTTTGGTCAAAAGAGCTACCGACATAATCGGGAAAATCAATTTTTTCTTGCCCCATACTTGTCACTATAGTGACCGTTGCGCCTTCCTTCACCGTGTTACCTGCACGTGGTGAGGTTTTTACAACTAAGTCCTCTTCAATCTCTTCATCATAAACCGATTCTCGCTCAACTTCTAAGCCTAGTTCAGTCAATTCGCTGAAAGCTTCTTCATACGTTTTTCCAGAAACCTCTGGAATTTCGATGTCATCAGGAATCAACATCTTCGGTAGCACAAAAAGCGCAATTATTGCTGCGATTAGAACGAGTGCACTGAAAGAAATTAAAAAAACCATCCATTTCTTTGATTTTTTATTTGGTTTGTCTTTTGCTTGTTGTTCTGCTTTGACGACTGTTGGGTCATTCTCATCGTCAAGTTTCATATTGGGTGGAATCGCCGGCATGACTTTTGTATCTTCTCCCTCTTCTTTTGGAGGGATAAATCGTTCCTCCTCCTGGCGGTCCAGATCCAATACCGTTTCCAAATCCCTTTGCATTTCATCGATCGATTGATAACGATGAAGTGGATTTTTCGTCGTTGCTTTTAACACCACATTTTCAAGACTCTGAGGCACACTCGGTTGAAAACTTCTCACATATGGTGTCTCCGTTTGCATATGTTTCAATGCCACAGATACAGCTGATTCTCCTGAAAAAGGTAATCTGCCGGTCAACAATTCAAACAATACAATTCCCAGTGAATAAATATCTGATTTCTTTGTTGCCGTTCCACCTCTTGCTTGTTCGGGTGATAAATAATGAACAGAGCCAATGACATCATTCGTTTTTGTCAGTTGCGTTGAGCTAAGTGCCCGTGCAATGCCAAAGTCCGTAATTTTCACATTGCCATACTGATTCATTAAGATATTCTGTGGCTTTACATCACGGTGGATAATGCCGTTTCTGTGTGCATGAGATAATGCGGATGTCAGTTGTAGCATAATCGCAACAGCATCTGAGGCAGATAATGGTCCATGATATTGAATATGTTCCTTTAACGTATCTCCCTCAACATATTCCATGACCATATAGTAAATATTATTTTCTTCGCCTACATCAAATATATTGACGATATGATCATTGGATAGACTGATGGCAGATTCCGCTTCTCTTCTGAATCGTTCGATAAATTCATGGTTGTTGGAGTACTCCATCTTCAAGACCTTAATGGCAACTTCCCTATTCAGAATTAAATCTTCACCAAGATAGACATCTGCCATTCCGCCGCCACCAATGGTTCGTAAAATTTTATACCGTTCATTTAAGATTTTTCCTGTTAACACGTTGAAACACCTTCTTCGTCCCCGTCATCTACCCATAGCACCAAAGATATGTTATCTTCGCCGCCACGATCATTTGCCAGTTGAATCAGTTTTTCTAGCTTTTCTTCGTGTCCGAGATCTTGCAAGATTATTTCTTGAATCTCTTCCTCGGAAACTTTGTTGGATAACCCATCCGTACATAAAAAGAGATAGGATTCGTCTGCTTCGAGTGAAAAACTAAGCAATTGAACATTCAGTGATTCTTCTGTTCCTACTGCTTGGGTTAAAACATTTTTTTTCGGATGAACTTCAGCTTCTTCGATTGTCAATTGTCCACTTCGAACTAACTCATGAACGAAAGAATGGTCTTCCGTTTGCTGAACAATTTGTTCGCGATTTACTGTATATAGTCTGCTATCACCAATATGTCCAACTGCAACTTCCCTATTTAAGATAACGGCAGCTGTCAAGGTAGTCCCCATTCCTTCACAATCTTCATTTTCATTGGAATAGGCAAGGATTTCTTGATTGGCCTCTTGGATTGTTTGCTGTAACCAAGACTGCGCGTCTTCAATAGATGAAAACGTTGATGTTTCATCCCATCTTTTATGTAACTGGGATATGGCCATTTGACTAGCCACATCACCAGCATTGTGTCCACCCATTCCATCGGCAATCACGGTAAGAAGTTGGCCTGAAGGATGCTTGAAAACACCGCCCGCATCCTCGTTGATCGGGCGTACTTTTCCTCGGTCTGATTTAAAATATGCAGTCATTTCTGCACCTCATTTCTTCAAATCTTCCTTTATTTCTTTCGTTTAATTCGCGTCATAAAGAAACCATCGGCATCAAAATCATGAGGAAATAGTTGTAAACCATAGGGTGTTAAGCCGGATAATTCTTTACACGACTCAGGCAATTCATCAAAAAATGATTGATCGATTTCAAATTCATCCATTTCTTTCAGAACTTGCGCGATCAGCTTATCATTTTCTTGCCGGTCGACCGTACAAGTACTATAAACAAGTTTACCATCCTGATTCAATAAAGGTAGCACTGCATGTAGCAGTTCTTTTTGAATCTTGGCTAGTGATAAAATATCTTCTTCCTTCTTGGCATATTTAATATCCGGTTTACTCCGCAGGACACCAAGACCAGAACATGGTGCATCCAAAAGGATCCGATCAAACGTAAAGTTTTCAAATCGATTCATTAATTGTCGGCTATCCATTGCACCTGTTTTAATGATTGATAAATCTAGTTGTTTAGCTCTTTCTGCTACTAACTTCACCTTCTTTTCATGTAAATCATATGCATGGATGCTGCCTTCATTATTCATTTTTTCAGCCATGTGCGTCGTTTTTCCACCTGGAGCACTGCAAGCATCTAGTACAGTCATACCCGGTTCAGGATTTACCATTTCGGATACGAGCATAGAAGTTTCATCTTGGATTGTTAATTGGTCAGGAAATAAGTGACTGTTTAGTACATTTCCCGACGTAACGACTAGCCCTTGTTCAGACAATTGTGAAGGTCTCGTTTCAATAGCTTCTTTTGAAAGGAATGACTGAGCTTTTTCCCTTGTCGTTCGCAATGGATGCACACGCACGGAAACATTTTTACGGTCGATATTAGACCAACACATTTTTTCTGTTATCTCATATCCATATGAATCAACCCAGCGTTTCACTAACCATGCTGGGTGACTTGTTTGGATAGAAAGTCTTTTCACGGGGTCTTGAATATTATTGATATCTGGCGGCCCTTGACGTTGCAAGTTTCTCAACACACCATTAACAAATCCAGAAATCCCTTTATGTCCACGTCGTTTAGAAATGTTTACAGCTTCATTGATGACTGCATGGTCAGGGATTCTGTCCAAATAGATCATTTGATAAAACGACAACATGAGCAACCATGAAACCCATGAATCCATTTTTTTGTTCTTTGTAAAATGATTGATGAAATATTCAAGCGTCAATTTTCGTTGTAAACTCCCGTAAACAAGCTCTGTCATTAAATTTTTATCTTCCTGACTAAGCTGATTCTTTTGTATCGCTTGATTGATCAATAAGTGGCTGAAACCACCTTGGTCGCCAACTTTCATCAATAAATCGAGCGAAACCTCTCGTACGTTTTTCATCCTATCATCCTAACTGCTCACCTACTGTGAAGTAATTCTTACTGCCACGCAAAAAGTCTTCAGTTTTCATCCGTTTCTTTCCTGCAGGCTGAATCTCTGTAATATTCAGTTGTTTTCCATCAACTGTTCCGATAATTAAACCATCATCAACCCGGAGGATTTCTCCTGGTTTTCCACTTGAGGGTTGTTCGACCTTCTCCGCCCACCAAACTTTAATTGTTTGGTCTTTGTAAGTCGTATACGCAACTGGCCATGGGTGCAGTCCACGGATATGGTTATAGATTTCCTCTTGACTTTTTTGCCAATCAATTTTTTCTTCATCTCGTTTAATGGTGTATGCATATGTTGCTTGTCCATGATCTTGAGGGATTGCGTTAACTTCATTTCCAAAAATTTCTGGCAGTGTTTTTTTCAATAAGCCTGCTCCTACAGTCGATAATTTATCATGAAGACTTCCGGTATGATCGTTTTCTTCGATCCGAATAGCTTCTTGACTAATCATATCTCCTGTATCCATTCCTTCTGCCATATACATAATGGTTACGCCTGTTTCCTTCTTGCCTTGCATGATGGCGTAGTGAATCGGTGCGCCTCCACGTAACTCAGGGAGCAAGGAAGCATGGACATTAATACATCCAAAAGGTGGTACATCCAATAATTCCTTCGGTAAAATTTGGCCATAGGCAGCTGTAACGATAAGGTCCGGTTCATAATGTAAAATTTCTTCATAATCCGTTCGAATCTTTTTCGGTTGAATAACCGGCAGATCACGTTCCAAAGCGAATTCCTTAACAGGCGAAGGGGTCAATCGACGCTTTCTTCCTTTTGGTTTGTCTGGTTGCGTCACGACAGCTACAACCTGGTAATCCGATTCAACCAACATTTTCAATATAGGAACACTGAAATCCGGTGTACCCATAAACACAATTTTTTTCGTCATCGAATACTCCTTTTCCAATCTATTGTTTCTGATTTACATAAAGTAGTATGGATCAAAATCAATCGTCATTTGAAGTTTATTTTGATTCACTTCTCTTTTAAAATGCTCCAATACGCTTCGCAAAGCCTGATCGACTTCTTCTTTTCGCTTATATTTTATCATGCATTGATAACGATAGCGATCTTTAATCCGTAGCATTGGCGATGGGGTTGGGCCTAATAAAATTGACTCTTGCGATAAATTTTTGGCTAACTCATTGGCAAGTTCATTGGCCATTTGGTTCACTTGTACGTGATTTTCATGTGATAAGTTGATCAACACCATAAAATAATACGGTGGATAACCAACCTGTTTTCGAAAGTTCATTTCTCGCTGAAAAAATCCTTCATAATCATATTCACTCGCTAATACAACGGAGTAATGTTCAGGCGTATAGGTCTGGACAACTACTTCTCCAGGAAGTTCATGGCGTCCTGCCCGACCGCTGACCTGTGTCAGTAATTGAAATGAACGTTCACTTGCGCGAAAGTCTGGTAAATGAAGCATTGAATCTGCCGCTATGACACCGACAAGCGTCACATTTTTAAAATCAAGTCCCTTGGCAATCATTTGGGTTCCAAGTAATATATCCGCTTCGCCTCGTCCAAATTGATTCAATAACTTCTCGTGAGCACCTTTTCGCGACGTTGTATCGACATCCATCCGTATAACACGAGCCGTTTCAAACTGGGTATTCAGTGCTTCTTCCACCTTTTGTGTTCCGGTACCGAAAAATCGGATGGCATCACTTTCGCAATTCGGACATGTTTTTGGCATTCTACGTTCAGCATTACAGTAGTGACACTTCAGTTTATGTTGTCTTTGATGATAGGTCATCGAAATATCACAGTGTTCGCATTGTATCGTTTCACCACACTCGCGACACATGACGAATGATGAATAGCCTCTACGATTCAAAAGAAGAACGATCTGTTCATTTTTATCTAGACGATCTTGGATTTTTTCGGTTAATGATTCAGAAAACATCGACCGGTTTCCTTTTTCCAACTCCGTACGCATATCAACGATTTCAATGTTCGGTAGATCTTGTTCGTTTACACGATCTGTTAATTCAAGTAATTTATAAACACCCTTTGATGCCCTGGCATAGGACTCTAACGTCGGTGTTGCACTACCTAAGACAACAGGGCATTGATGAGCACGTCCTCGGTACTTTGCTACTTCACGTGCGTGGTATTTTGGATAATCTTCTTGTTTATAGCTTGTCTCATGTTCTTCATCAATAATAATAATCCCTAAATTCTCAAATGGAGCAAACACAGCTGAACGCGCTCCAACAACAACGCTCACTTCTTTTCGTTGAATTTTCCGCCATTCATCATATTTTTCACCTTGGGATAGCGCACTATGTAAAACAGCAACTTCTCCACCGAAACGCTCCTTGAACCGCGTAACCATTTGCGGTGTTAAGGAGATTTCCGGCACTAACACAATCGCTTCTTTTCCTTCATTGATCACTCGTTCAATTGATTGTAAATAGATTTCTGTCTTCCCACTACCTGTAACACCATGCAATAGAAAAACTTCATGCTTATTTTGATCAATCGATTGGTGAATCGGTTCAATGGCTGCTTGTTGTTGATCGGTGAGAATTAACGGTTTTGTGCGTTCTGTTGTGTCTTTTTGATAAGGATCGCGATAGACTTCTTTTTTTACACGTTTTAAAATCTTTTTTTCAATCAGTTGATCGATTGGTCCCTTGGTTGTTTGGAGCTTCTTAATTAAGTCATTGAGTAAAATAGGCCGAGGATTTTTCGAAAAAAATTCTAAAACTAATCGCTGCTTCTTTGCTTGATTTCCTAAATCTTCAATCGCCTCAAGTAAAACTTGTTCATCAACAGCTAACTCAATATATGTGTCTCTTTTTACACGATTTTTTCCTTTAACGATATACTTAATATCAATAAGTCCTTCTTGAACCATCCGAGTGACTTGGCTCGAAGATATTTGATGTTTTTCCAGTTCTTCAAAAGGAAATACCTCGCGTCCTTCTGCAGCGATTTTCCACAGATCCGGAAGTTCGTCTTCGTCAGCCAGCAACCAAACTTCCTTTTTGTACTTCGCTTTAAAGGCAGCCGGAAGCATCGCCTGCATGGCGGAGATTCGATAGCAAAGAGTTTCTTCTTGTAGCCACTTTGATAGGTCAAGTAATTCTTTTGTCAGGACAGGAATATGATCCATAACGCTAATGATTTTTTTCAACGATTCAAAATCACTTTCACTCGTCAATTCGGTCACAAACCCCATTACTTTTCGTGGTCCAAATGGAACAACGACACGGACTCCTGGCTGTACACTACCTTCTAGATTTTCAGGAATTTCATAATCAAATAAAGAATCGATTGCTGCAGCTGCAACATCGATGACGACTTTTGCTACCGCCATGCTTATTCCTCCGTCATTTTTCGATTAACTAACTGCATCAGTTCCTCGGCAATCTCTTTTTTTGTTGCATAAGGAATTCGATGCTCTTCTCCGTCTTTTGAATAAAAAACAACTTCATTGTGATCGGATTGGAATCCTTTCTGAAAACCAATTTCATTGATAACAATTGCGTCGAGTTGCTTTCGTTTTAATTTTTCTTGCCCATACGCCAGCGGATTTTCTGATTCTGCCGCAAAACCAACCAAATATTGATTCGATTTTTCTTCACCTAACGTCGCCAAGATATCTTTTGTTCGTTCGAGCTCGATGATAAGGTCGCCTTCTTTTTTCTTCATTTTCTGATCAGACGTTTGTTTTGGCCGATAATCTGCAACCGCTGCTGACTTAATCACTAAATCCTGTTCGTGGAATTCTTTCATTACTGCTTGATACATCTCATCCGCTGACTGAACGTCAATTGTACGGACACCTGCAATTTTTTCTAAAGACACAGGTCCGGAAATGAGCGTAACATCAGCCCCTAGATCTTTTGCCGCTTGAGCTAAGGCATAGCCCATCTTTCCTGATGAGTGATTCGTAAAAAACCTGACCGGATCGATGATTTCTTGTGTAGGTCCGGCTGTAATCAGCACTTTTTTACCTTTCATCAATTCTGTCTTTTTTTCATGGTCATTAATCACTTCAATGATTCGTTCAGGCTCTTCTAAACGACCTTTTCCTACATAACCACATGCCAAATAGCCATCCCCCGGTTCAATAAAACGGTAGTCCATTTTTTCAAGTTCAATCAAGTTCTTTTTAACAGATGGGTGAGCATACATATGAACATTCATCGCAGGTGCGACATAAACGGGTGACGTTGCTGCCAATAATGTGGTCGTCAACATATCATCTGCCAGACCATTCGCTATTCTACCCAGTAAATGGGCAGTTGCCGGTGCCAAAATAATGAGATCTGACCAGTCTGCCAAATCGATATGGGCAATTTTTTCTGGATTTTTTTCATCAAATGCATCCGTGTAAACTGGATTTCTCGACAATGCTTGGAAGGTAAGTGGTTGAACAAATTCTGTCGCGCCTTCTGTCATAATCACTTTTACATTCGCTCCCTGTTGGACTAACTTACTTGTTAGCGCACAAGCTTTATAGGCAGCGATCCCACCAGAGACACCTAATACAACATTTTTTCCATTTAACATATGATAACCTCCGTCAATTAGGATGGATTAAGGCTTTCGTATTATTTCGTTTCATCGTTCGTGACATATACTTTTAAAAACCATATATATCCATGCTTACTATGTTAACGTTTTCGATGTGTGGAAGAAAAGAAAACCTGATTAACCAACGGTGCTTTTATATAAACTATTACAATTATACGTGAATCGAATATCTGTTTCCACTAGATGATACTTGGACAAGAAAAACCCGACTTCTCTTGTAAATGAGAAGTCGGGTCTTTTCTTAGTCTTGCTGTTTGATTGCCAATTTTTCATCTAGAATTTCTTCTAGTGCAACTCCGACCAACTTTTTGGATGTCGGTTGCTCAAGCATATGGTTTTCTTTTTCATGAAGTTCTCTTGCACGTTTAGCGGCAATCGTGACGATTGCATATTTGGAATCGATTTTTTTCAATAAGTTATCTACAGATGGTTCGAGCATTACAAATCCACCCTTCCTAATGCTTTTTTATATTGTTTGGAGACTCGCTCTCTTTTACAATGTTCACTCACGACAATTGACTGAATGCGTGAAACAGCCTTCTTAACTTGATCATTGACGACGACATAATCATATTCATCCATCATGTCAATTTCTTTTTTTGCTTCAAGCAAGCGGTTTTTAACCAAGTTTTCCGTCTCAGTACCGCGATCGATAATTCTGTTTTTTAGTTCTTCCAAACTTGGTGGAAACAAAAAGATAAAGACACCTTCAGGAAAGTTTTTCTTCACCTGCATGGCACCTTGCACTTCAATTTCTAAAAATACATCCTTACCCTCTTTAAGTGTTTCTTCCACATAAGCTTTTGGGGTTCCATAATAATTTCCTACATACTCAGCATACTCAATTAATTCATTTTGCTCAATCATTTCCTCGACATCTTCTTTACTCTTAAAGAAGTAATCGACACCGTTTTCCTCACCGACGCGCGGCTTACGGGTTGTAACGGAAATTGAATACTGCAATGCGGGATCTTGTTCAAATAAAGCTTTTCTGACCGTTCCTTTTCCTACACCGGATGGACCGGATAGAATAAACAGGATTCCTTTTTCATCTTCCACAAACGTTCCTCCTAATTATCTCCGTTCATATCGTCATTATCAATTCGGCCACCGACTGTTTCTGGCTGAACAGCAGATAGAATCACATGGTCACTATCTGTAACGATAACCGCTCTTGTCCGGCGGCCATAAGTTGCATCGACAAGTTTATTTTCATCTCTTGCTACAGTAATAATTCGTTTAATTGGAGCCGACTCTGGTGAAACAATGGAAATGATTCGGTTTGCTGATACAACATTTCCAAATCCAATATTAATCAGTTTCAAATTCATTCTCTACTCCCCTAACTAGTTCAGTACATACTCTTTTATTTTTTGTGAATACACCTATTATACGCTAAAAACAACTGAAAACTCAAATTCTATTCGATATTTTGTACTTGTTCTTTGATTTTCTCTATTTCACTCTTCATTTCAACAGCTACTCGGCTAACTTCCGAGAGAATTGATTTTGAAGCGATGGTATTTACTTCTCTCAATAATTCTTGTGCAATGAAATCAAGCTTACGACCAATGGAATCATTCTTTTTTACTGTTTCTAAAAATTGATCCATGTGCGAGTGAAGTCGTGTCAACTCTTCTGCTATATCTGCTTTTTCTATTTGAATAGCGGCTTCTTGAACAATTCGCTCTTCATCAATTCCTTTTCCATCAAGCATCGTTTCCAACTTCTCTTTTATGGAATTGAATTGTTGTGTTTCCATCGACTTAACATGCTTTTCCAATTGAGCTGTATAGCTTTTCAACAAGCGAATGCGGCTATGAAAATCATTTTGAATCGCTTCCCCTTCAACGGTCCGCATCTCAACCACTTGTTCTAAAGCTTTTTGTAGTCCGTCTTTGATTATTTCAAATAACTGTTCATCCAAATGATCAGGTTCTTCGATATAGAATAAATCTTCCATCGATAGAATGTGTTCAATCGATAAAGACCCTTGTACATTCCCCTTTTCTTGAAGCGCATTGATATTGTTTAAATATTGTTCAAACACATCCCAATCAACCTGCATTTTTTTATCCGTCAGTTGTTCTCCGGCACAAGAAATATAGACATCGACTCTTCCTCTTTTTAGTTGGCCTTTCATTTGTTTTTTTAATTCATTTTCATACGGATAAAGCTCTCGTGGAATTTTACATGAAATATCTAAATATCGATGATTGACTGTTTTCACTTCGATGGTGATTTGCCTTTTTTGATCATGTGAAACATAGCGACCATAACCTGTCATACTCTTAATCATTTGAATCACCTTACCTTTTTCATCTCTTATTATTCTTGCACTATTGAAAAGTATTTTTCAACTGTTTCGAGTGATTGTTTGATTTTATAATCTTGCAATTGAATGATTTATACAGAAATAATATTTTTGTTTATAAAGCATCACACATTCTATTGAGTCTGTGTTCATGATACACTATTGAAAGAAATGAGGTGTTTTTATGCCATTAGATGGAATCGTCACTTATGCGTTAGTCAACGATCTATCAACAGAATTAGTCACTGGACGTATGACAAAGATTCATCAGCCAACCGACCATGAATTAATCATTACCGTTCGAAAAAATGGTCAGAACAAAAATTTATTACTCTCTGTGCATCCGAATTATGCTCGGGTTCATTTAACAAGTGAGAAATATACCAATCCTAAAGAACCACCATTATTCTGTATGGTATTAAGAAAATATTTAGGCTCAGGTTTTATTAAATCCGTTGAGCAAATTAGTATGGAACGAATCATCCGAATTAGAGTAACGAGCAAAGATGAAATCGGTGATTCGTTGGATTATGATTTGTATATTGAATTAATGGGCAAGCATAGCCATATCGTGCTAGTTGATCCAAGTAGAAATGTAATCCTTGAATCCATGAAACATATTGGTTTCTCTCAAAATCGATACCGGGCACTGTTACCTGGCCAAACGTACATTTTTCCACCTGAACAAGGTAAGATCAATCCATTAGAGCTTGACCCAACAGAGTTTGTCAAAAAGCTAGACTTTAATACAGGTAAAATTGATCGACAAATCCTATCTATTCTGATGGGTGTTTCTCCATTGGTCAGTCAGTCAATTGCAGACCTCGCTTATTTAGGAGATGAAAAGAAATATATTGAAGTGTTTGAACAGTTTCAAACTCAATTAATGGAGAACGATTTTCATCCCCATATAGGTCGTGGCCAAAAAGATGATTTTCATGTGTTGAAAAACGTACAACTTGGAGAACCGACTACCTCATATGAAACAGTCAGTGAAATGCTCGATGCCTTTTACCAAGGAAAAGCTGAACGTGACCGAGTCAAGGGGTTAACACATGACATTATGCGTTTGCTTAAAAATGAGCGCAGTAAAAATGAACGTAAAATAAAAAAACAGCAACAAACATTGAAAAAAGCCGAAGATGCAGAACAGTACCAAAAATTTGGTGAACTACTGACTGCTCATATGCATCTTGTGAAACCTGGCGACAATCAAGTTACAGTCATTGATTACTACGATCCCGATCAAAAAAAGATTACAATCGAGTTAAACCCGAATAAATCTGCCAGTGAGAATGCACAGCAACTGTTTAAACAATATCAAAAACTTAAAAAATCAAAAGAAGTCGTTACAAAAGAAATTGAAAAAGCGAAAGCAGAAATTGATTATTTAGATCGTTTGATCCAACAGCTTGAAGACGCTCGTGAAGAAGATCTGGAAGATATCCGAGCTGAGCTTGAAGATGAAGGCTATTTAAAGAAAAAATCTACGAAAAACAAAAAGAAAAAGAAGAAAGTCATCCGTTTTGATCGTTTTCAAGCAACAGATGGTACGGAGATTTATGTTGGGCGAAACAATAAACAAAACGAATACTTAACGAACCGTCAAGCAGATAAAGAAGATATCTGGTTACACACCAAAGACATACCTGGTTCACACGTCATCATTAAATCAACAAGTCCAAGCGAAGAAACGATTGTAGAAGCTGCGACAATTGCGGCTTTCTACAGCAAATCGAAACACTCTTCCTCTGTTCCGGTAGACTACACGAAAGTGAAGCACGTCCGAAAACCAAATGGCGCAAAACCAGGATACGTCACCTATGACAACCAACAGACGGTTTATGTAACACCTGTTGAAAGCGAAATTGAAAAATTAAGATTGAAAGAATAATAAAACAGGATTCGTTTGTATCCTCATTAAAAAAGTTTTTCAACGCCCGGATGACCGCTCATTGCTATCATTCGGGCGTTTAGGGTCTTGCTATTCAACCGAATATTGAGTCATCATTGTCGTCCGGGCAATTAGGAGCCGCCTATTCGACCGAATACTGAATCATCATTGCCGTTCGGGCGTTTAGTGACCCGCTATTCGACCAAATATTGAATCATCATTGTCGTCCGGGCGTTTAGGAGCCGCCTATTCAACCGAATACTGAATCACCGATGCCGTTCGGGCGATTAGGAGCCGCCTATTCGACCGAATAGTGAACCACCTTTGCCGTTCGGACGTTTAGAGACTCGCTATTCGACCGAATATTGAATCATCGTTGCCATCCGGGCGTTTAGGAGCCGCCTATTCGACCGAATACTGAATCACCACTTTCATTCGGGCGATTAGGAGTGTTTTTTTGTTTAGATCGGATCGCAATCACTCCTAAGGTGAAGTTCACTCGTTTACTTATAAAAAATTCATACTGGGATGCATGTAACTTTTGCATGCATCCCAATATGAATTAAATCATTCAGTAGATTTCCTTATTTTCAACTTGCTTTCATAGTTGATTTATTATTTTCCTCGGATTCGAACATTCCCTCTGTATCTTGAACTTTGTCTCTTCCAGGTAAAATCAGATTCAATATAACTCCAATAATCGCTGCAAGTGCCATTCCTGCAATTTGTACGTTTTCGTTAATTTGAATGAAGGCACCGCCTACACCAATTACAAGAATAACAGAAGAGATAATCAGATTTCGCTTTTTCCCTAGGTCAATATTATTATCAATTAACATTCGTAGTCCACTTGATGCGATAATTCCGAACAGTAGAATCGATACACCGCCCATTACAGGGGTTGGTATTGATTCGATTAAGACAGAAACGAGATCGATAAAGCCAAAGGTGATCGCTAAAACGGCTGCGCCACCGATGACAAACACACTGAATACACGCGTAATTGCCAGAACACCGATGTTTTCTCCGTAAGTCGTATTAGGTGGACCGCCCAATACAGACGCGATCAATGTTGCAACACCATCACCTAAAATGGATTTATGCAATCCTGGATCCTTTAAAAAGTTTCGTTCGGCGATTTTCGATAAGACCATTTGATCCCCGATATGTTCAGTAATCGTCACGAGAGCCACAGGTACCATGATCGCGACAATGGATAGGTTTAATACGTCCATTGGTGCATAATCAACGAACGGAATCAGGAAATCAGGCTTTGCAATCAGTGCTCCAAAAAATTCACCTATGGAGGAACTGGATGTTAACTCATTCCAACTAGCCTGTAAGTTCGTCGTATCAACAACCCCCATAAATAGAGCAAAAACATAGCCACCAACAATTCCAATTAAAATCGGGATTAAGTTAAAGAATCCTTTAAAGTAAATCGATGCAATCACGGTAATTCCGAGCGTTACAAGTGCAATTAATATATAGGTTGTAATGTAATTCCCTTCACCATCATACATGGCCATTTCAATTGCGGTTGGTGCTAAACCCAGCCCGATGACCATAATTACCGGACCGACAACAACAGGTGGCAAAAGATAGAGTAACCAATTTACACCACTTAATGAAATTAACAAGGCAACTAATCCGTATACAATCCCTGCAAGGAATGCACCAACCATCGCTCCAGCCAAGCCATCTGCCATACTTGCAGCGATAATCGGCGCAATAAAAGCAAAACTGGATCCCAAGTATGCTGGTATTCTTCCTTTTGTAATAAAGATATAAGCGAGTGTTCCTAACCCACTAGTAATCAATGCTACGTTCGGTGGCATTTCCGTTAAAAATGGAACGAGGATTGTTGCCCCGAACATGGCGAATATGTGCTGCAAACTAAGGATCAACCATTGATTCCATTTAGGTACATCGTGAATATCTAAAACTTTTTCTTGATTTGACATCGTTTTACCCCTCCGACCTGTAATTTTGACCATAAAAAAACTCTCTGCTGGTCGCAAAGAGGGTAGACGTCATACGGGTCCCGTATACGTTTCCTTATGCGACCTTACCAGCCTCTCTGGACTGAGATTTAAAGGTCATTCATTTTCATTGTTTGAACATTATTTAACCTATTCGTATATACTCACTTCATCTTGCTCATCAACTTCTGACAACTTCACTTTAATCACTTCATTGGTTGAAGTAGGAATATTTTTTCCAACATAATCAGCACGAATCGGTAACTCTCGGTGACCTCGGTCAATCAATACGCCTAATTGAACGGTCTTCGGACGTCCGAGATCAATGATTGCATCCATCGCGGCTCTCACGGTTCGGCCGGTATAAAGCACATCATCAAGTAAAATGACTTTTTTCCCTTGAACTGAAGATGTGATATTCGTCTGGTTCACCGTTGCTTCATCCTGCGTGTCTTTATTCGATAAATCATCTCGGTAAAGTGAAATATCCAATTCTCCTGTTTCGACATCGACACTCTCAATTTCCTTAATTTGTTGCTGAATTCGATTTGCTAAAGGTGTTCCTCTTGTTTTGATGCCAACAAGTAAAAGATCTTCCGTGCCTTTGTTTTTTTCCAAAATTTCATGAGAGATTCGTTTAATTGCTCGAGAAATTGCTGCTTCGTCTAAAATCTTCGTTTTTTCGTTCATTGTTCCTCCCCCCTTTTCCAGCTTACTTTTAATCGAACCTTTGACGGTTTTAGGCATAAAAAAACTCTTTTGCCACAAGATGACAAAAGAGGATTTCTGCACCAACAATATGTGTAGGTTCATCCGTCACCTTGCTAGTCTCTCTGGACCACACTTAAAGGTTCACTTTATTCAATGTTTATTTTACTTGCTTTGAGAAAAAAGTCAAGTCCACCGATCAATTTCCTTTAAAGCCTCTTGAAAAATAGCCGGAGCTTCAGCCGTCACAATGATATTTTCCATCGTAATCGGATGCGTGAATTCTAAGCGTCTGGCATGGAGTGCTTGTCCTTCTGTATTCAATGTTTTTCTTGGTCCATATTTCGGATCTCCTACGATCGGAAAACCGATATATTTAAAGTGTACACGTATTTGGTGCGTTCGACCTGTTTCCAAATCACAAACGACATGTGTATAGTTCGGGAAGCGTTCATGGACCCGGAAATGGGTAATCGCTTCTTTACCATCATCTACGACAGCCATCCTTTTACGATCGCTCGGATCTCTATTGATTGGAGCTTCAATGGTGCCTAATTCATGTTCTATTTCCCCATGAACAATGGCTTGATATTGTCGTTTTACAGTTCGCTCTTTTAACATCGTGGCGAGTTTTTCATGTGTGTCATTTGTTTTTGCCACAACCATTAAGCCACTTGTATCCTTATCCAAACGATGAACGATTCCAGGACGGAATTCTCCGTTTATGTCCGATAGTTTTGTATATGCGATTAATCCGTTCACAAGGGTACCGTTTGAGTGTCCAGCAGCCGGATGAACGACCATCCCTTTCGGCTTGTTGACAACCAAAAGATGTTCATCCTCATATCGGATATCTAAATCCATCGACTCAGGTATTAATTCGAATGCTTCCTCTTCTGGTATTTCCCATTCAATGAAGTCACCTTGCTGACACCTATAATTTGTCTTTGCCTTTTTTCCATTCACCTGTACAAAACCTTCTTTAATCCATGATTGGATTTGGCTTCGTGATTCTTCTGGATTCAAATTCGTCAATAACTTATCCAGTCGAGTTGTATGAAATCTTTCTTCTACTTGAATAGATTGTTTAGCCATTCTTGACCTTCCCTTTTCCACTGTAGTCTTCAAATAAAATGAGAATGATAATTAGAATTACACCGATTGTTAAAGCTGAGTCTGCGATATTGAAAATCGGAAAATTATAACCAAAAATATAAACATCGATGAAGTCGACGACCTCTTGAAATAAAATTCGATCGATGAAATTTCCGATTGCTCCACCTAGAATAAAGCTGAATCCTAATTGTAGCATCGGTTGGTCACGATTCGTTTGGATAAAATAAACTACGACACCGACTACGATAATTGTAACAATATAAAAAAACCACATCTGGCCTTCCAACATTCCCCAGGCTGCCCCACTGTTTCGATGGGAAGTAAAATATAAAAAGTTCGGGATCAATTCTAGTTGCTCACCAATTTCCATTCTGCTCACAACTATATACTTTGTTACTTGATCGATTGCTATTAAAAATAACGCAAGTATGTAGAATTTAAACACACTTATTCGCTCCTTCCACTCTTTGATTGTAGCATAAGAAAACCTTGCATTCGATAAAAATGTGAGTTGCCTGTTAAATAAATGAACCTCAAAGAAGCTTTCGATCGAGTTAGTGAATGAACGCAAAAACAGCATCAACCGAGTAGTCTGTTAATTCGTTTGGTGCCAGTGTTTTTTTAAAGAGGGGTACAAGAAGCAGATGATCGTGAAAATAGGCGTTACGAAAGGTTTGTAGATATACATTGAAGGATCGTGAATTAACCCTGAAGGTTCGTGAATTAACACTGAAGATTCACAAATTAACCCTGAAGCCACTCGAATTAACCCTGAAG
>NZ_VMHF01000001.1:445002-474379 GCF_007559355.1 Allobacillus sp. SKP2-8
TTTAACACTGAAGCTCTAAGAACTAGCATCAAAAGCGTCCTCCGACACAGATCACAGATGTCGCCGTATGTCCTTGCACCCGCCGTAAGCGGATAACGGATTTCATCGTAACCTACCCTAAGTTGCGTATTTTCCCCAAGAAATTTGAGGCAATAGAGAAAATATCAAACAGAAAACCCGAACGATTTAGGCGTAAATAAATCGTTCGGGTTCTCAAGTCTTCTGTAAAATTTCATAGCGCCTTAAATCAACGGCGACTATTCACTTCTCATGTCTTCAACGATTGGTGCACAACGCTCACATAAATCTGGATAGTTCGGATCGTTGCCGATTGTCTCTGAAGATACCCAGCAGCGCTGACATTTTTCTCCAGGATGTTCTTCAACAGCAACAGATACATGTTCATATGCTTTCGCTAATTGATTGGCTTCTTCTAGTCGTACTTCAGAAACAATAAAGTATTGATGCAGATTCTCTGTTTCTTTTAAGATATCAAAGATTTTTTCATTCTTAGGAACGATTGTTACGAGAGCTTCCAGTGACTTGCCGATCACTTTATCCTCACGTGCTTCTTCCAAAGCCTTTAATACATCTTCACGTACTTCCATCAATGCTGCCCACTTTTCTTTGACAGCTTCGGCATTGTCCAGTTGTTTCACTTCCGGTAGGTCCGTTAATTGGACACTTTCTGCTTCCACTCCTGGAATATAAGACCAAGCTTCGTCCATTGTATGAGAAAGAATCGGTGACAATAGTTTTGTTAAGCTTACAACAATTTCATGGTAGACCGTTTGAATGCTTCGTCTTCTCGGATGATCTGCTTTTTCGATATATAGAATGTCTTTCGCAAAATCCATATAGAATGAGCTTAAGTCAACGGTACAATAATTACTGATTGTATGGTAAATAACAGAGAAATCATATTCATCATAAGCCTTCTTCACTTTATCAATCGTCTCTTGAAGGCGAATATACATAAACTGGTCGACTTCTTCTAATTCATCGTAAGATACAGCATCTTTTGCAGGGTCGAAATCTTTCAAGTTTCCAAGTAAGAAACGAATCGTATTACGGATTTTTCTATATACTTCAGCTACCTGTTTCATGATGTCATCTGAAATACGTACGTCACCTGAGTAATCCGCACTGGAGACCCATAAACGGAGAATATCAGCACCATACTGTTTCATTAGTTTAGAAGGTACAATAACGTTCCCCATTGATTTACTCATCTTACGGCCTTTACCATCCAGTGTAAAACCATGACTTAAAATTCCTTTATAAGGCGCTTTTCCAGTAACGGCTACTGCTGTAGATAAAGAAGAGTTGAACCAACCACGATATTGATCGGAACCTTCAAGATATAAATCAGCAGGTCGCTGCAATTCTTCTCTCTCCGCAAGTACTCCTTGATGGGTAGAACCAGAATCGAACCAAACGTCCATAATATCTGTTTCTTTTGTAAATTTCCCATTTGGACTGGATGGGTGTGTAAACCCTTCTGGTAGCAAGTCTCTCGCCTCACGCTCGAACCAAACGTTTGAACCATGTTCACGGAATAGTTCTGAAACATGCTTAATCGTTTCGTCGGTAATGATTGGCTCACCTGTTTCTCCATAGAATACAGGAATCGGCACACCCCAAACCCGTTGTCTGGAAATACACCAATCTTCACGATCTTTCACCATGTTCCACATACGGGTTTCGCCCCAATGCGGATGCCACTTCACATTTTTGATCTCCTCTAAAATATCATCTCGGAACGCTTTGATGGAAGCGAACCATTGAGAGGTCGCGCGGAAAATTGTCGGTTTCTTTGTCCGCCAGTCATGCGGATAAGAGTGTGTAATGAATTCTAAGTGCAACAATGCACCCACTTCTTCTAATTTTTCTGTAATTGATTTATTTGCCTTATCGTAAAATTCACCTTCAAAGCCTGGCGCCTCATCTGTGAATACACCTTTGTCATCAACAGGGCTGAGAGCTTCTAATCCATACTGCTTTCCTACCCAAAAGTCATCCTCCCCGTGTCCTGGTGCTGTATGCACACAACCAGTACCTGCGTCTGTCGTGACGTGATCACCAAGAATCACCAAGGAGTCCCGATCATAGAACGGATGCTTCGCCACGATGTTTTCAAGTTCTGATCCTTTCCATGTTTTCTTGATTTCCGGAGAATTCCATTCCAATTTTTCGGAAACTTCGTCGATTAATTCTTCAGCGATAATATATTGTTCTCCATTGACTGCAACGGACACATATGTCAATTCAGGATGTACAGCAATCGCCATATTTGCAGGAATGGTCCATGGAGTAGTGGTCCAAATGATAAATTTCTCGTCACCATTGAGCACACCTTTTCCATCTGCTACATTAAAAGCGACATAGATCGATGGTGAGCGTTTGTCCTGGTATTCGATTTCCGCTTCAGCTAATGCAGATTCTGATGAAGGGGACCAATAAACCGGCTTTTTACCCTTATAGATATATCCGCGTTTCGCCATTTCACCAAAGACCTTAATCTGATTCGCTTCAAAGTCTGGTCGAAGTGTAATATATGGATTATCCCAGTCACCACGTACACCGATTTGTTTAAACTGTGTTCGTTGATTATCAATTTGCTGCAACGCATATTCTTCACAAAGTTTACGGAACTCTGCGGCAGACATTTCTTTTCGGTTAATCTTTTTCTTCTTTGTCAACGCTACTTCGATTGGCAAACCGTGTGTATCCCAACCAGGGACATAAGGTGCATCATAACCAGCCATTGATTTATGGCGAACAATAATATCCTTCAATACCTTATTCAAAGCATGACCCATATGCAAATCACCATTTGCGTAAGGTGGTCCGTCATGCAAGATGAATTTTGGTCTACCTTTCGTTCTCTCTTGAACTTTTTGATAAATTTGTTCTTCTTCCCATTTCTGTTGCATTTCTGGTTCACGTTTTGGCAGATTTCCACGCATCGGAAAATCTGTTTGTGGCATGTGTAATGTATCTTTATAGCTCATTGTATTCCTCCTCTAAGTCATCGTTTTTAAAACAAATAAAAAAGCCTTCTCATCCCCTGTAAAGGGACGAGAAAGCTCGCGTTACCACCCTAATTGAACAGAAATTGCTTCCCTGTTCCACTCGTTCGTTCGTAACGTGAACAATACGTTCAAGCCTACTTTTTTTCGACCTGAAAACTCAAGGACGATTTTCCTTTATGTGAAGTCACCAGGCTTTCACCATCCCTGGATCGCTTTGGACGTTGTCATAAAGTACTTTTCCCATCATCGTTTATGTGTATAAAAGATTTATTGATTGCATGAAAATTATATGGAAAGAAAAATAATCCGTCAAGCAATTGGACCAATTAATTTTCGGATGTGGAGTATTGATTTAGTCTTGGCTCTTCTTCTTGGTCATGTTCTGAGTCAATTTCAAATAATTCTTCCCAGTCATTCGTATCGATAATATCCAATTGAGCTTCCACTAACATTTTCAAGCGAGTACGAAATACTTTTGCTTGTTTTTTAAGTTCTTCCACTTCCATGGCTGTACTTCTTGATTTTGCCAATGCATCATTAATGATTCGATCGGCATTTTTCTCAGCCTCTTTAATAATTAACTTCGCTTCTTTATTGGCATTACTTTTCACTTCATCGGCTGATTCTTGTGCAACCAGAATAGAGCGATTCAATGTTTCTTCTATGTTGGTGAAATGGCTCAATTTTTCTTCCATTTCATAGAGTTTGTCTTCAAGTGCTTTCTTTTCGCGAATGACTTTTTCATAATCCTTGATGACATGATCTAAAAAGTCGTTGACTTCATCTTCATCATATCCTCGAAATCCGCGAGTGAATTCCTTGTTATGAATATCCAGTGGCGTTAATGCCATGTAATCTCCCCCTATTGTACGTTCACTATCGATTATTGGTTAACTTTCGACACAAACAGTGTAAATCCTGCAATTTCGGCGATTTATTTTAATAATGCGGTTTTTATTCGCTGCTTATCTTTTTTCGTCGTTCCAAGCACTTCCATCAGCTTACTTCTTCCTTTATTACGTACGGATAATAAATCTCCAGGTTCTAGTTGATAAGCCGGTTGCTGTATGACTTGATGATTAACTTTTACGGCTTCTTTTTCAATCATTTTTTGTGCTTGCTGCCTGGACATTCGATAGATCTCTTTCATGACGACATCTAATCGGACCGATGAAACCGTACTTTCTTTTACTTCCCAATTTTGACTTGGAACAATGACTTCATTTAACCTTACTTCTTCCAATGATACACGACTTTTTTTGATTTGTGTCAAGTTCATTTGAAAATAAGGTGCTAAGCTTGCATCACATATGATTTGAAATTCGCCTTCAGATACTGTTAAATCACCGAGTTTCTTTCTATGTATGCCTAATGACATCATACTTCCCAATACATCCCTGTGACTTAATGAGACAAATTTCGCTGGATAAGTACCCTGTAGTGCAGTCACTTGAAAATCCTCTTGAGAGGTTTCCAGATAAAAAGGAGAAAGGATTGCCCTTTTTCGTTCTGCTTCGTCATAACCACCCTCAAAGGACAAACGAAATTCTTCATCTTGTCCAATTACCGATTCAAAAACGATTTGCTCGCGTGGATCCAAAAAATCCGTCAATACAGAGATATGAGTCCTTTCCACTTGATCTTTCCAATCTAAAATTTGATCGATCAAATGCTGTTCTTCTGGTCTGAAATGCTGATAAATCTTCATGGTTCTCCTCTTTCTCAACGAATTAAGCTAACATCCCATACAAGACCCACAAACCATTGGACGCTAATTGCAAGGCGATAATTGCTACGATTGGTGAAATATCCAACATACCGATTGGTGGGATGATTTTCCGGAAAGGTTCTAAATACGGTTCGGTAATTTTTCCAAGGAACTCACCGACTCCACTTTCCCGCGCACCTGGAAACCAAGACATCAAAATATAGATGATCAATGCCCAGGAATAGATGGATAAAGCGGTTGAGAGTAATTTAAATACTTCAAATAACATACACGTTACCTTCCTTTTCGTTGAAACTCAAACTCTTCTTCAATCAAACCAGTGATACTACCAGAAATACTCACATGCTCTGGTGTACATAAAAAGGTTTGGCTTCCTAGTTTTTGAATCGTTCCACCCAAGCCATAAACTGTACCACTTAGAAAATCAACCATACGCTTACTATTGGCTTGGTCTAAGCGTTGCATATTAATAACCACCGATTTTTTCTTCTTTATGTGGTCTGCAATTTCTTCTACTTCATCAAACTCTCTCGGTTCACAAAGAACCATTCGTGAATCTTGTTGGACGGAGTGTATACTGACGACATTTTTTTGTTCATGAGATGCAGGTTCTTTACTCTGTTCTTTCCCCGCATAGTAATTCTCTTCTTCCCCATCCAAATCGAAGAATCCTTTCACTCGATCCATAAAACCCATCATTCGTCTCCTCCTATTCCTCACCGACAAGACTTGAACCAATTCGGATGTGTGTGGCTCCTTCTTCAATGGCAATCTGATAATCATTGCTCATGCCCATCGATAAATATTGACAAGGTGCAAAGTCTAACGATAGCTGTTGAATTTCTAATTGTATTTGCCGTAATGAACGAAAACAGTTTCGAATCACTTCTTCTTCATCCGTATGAGGTGCCATCGTCATCAAACCAACTATATTAATTTTTGGATAGTCTTTCAATGATTGAATAAAGTCACTTACTTCATCGGGTTCCAATCCATGCTTTGAACTTTCCCCACTTACATTCACTTGAACGAAGCATGAGATTGGTTTTTCCGCTCGTTTATTAATTTCTTTCGCCAATGACTTTCGGTCCAATGAGTGAATGAAATCTACTTGGTGAACAATTTCTTTTACTTTTCGAGATTGTAGTGTTCCAATAAAGTGCCAGTGCACTTGATCACCAATCGCTGTATATTTCTCTTGGAAACCTTCTGCTCGGTTTTCTCCTAAATGGCTAACCCCTGCTTTAATGGCCTCTTGTGCTCTGTCAACAGTTACATATTTAGTAACAGCAATGATTTGAACATCTTCTGGATTTCGATTTGATTTCTCACATGCTTTCTGAATGTTTTCTTGAATATTTGCAAGATTGTTTTGTACAGACACGTTTAACGCTCCTTTGAATTATAGTACTCCTAAAAAAGCAGCCATCCTGCCTGTTTTGCCATCGTCTCTACGATAAGAATAAAAAAGACGATCTTGTTCAAATGTACAATAATTTGTTTTTAAAATATGATTCGCTCGAATACCAGTTTCAACAAAAATTCGCTCATTCAGTGTTTTTAAATCAAGCAAATAATGACCTGGTTTCGTAGCCATAAGAACTTGTGAATGTTCCGTTGGTATTTTTTCAGCCACAGCATCATTCACTTCATAATGAGCCTGTGAGATCGACGGACCGATTGCTACATGCATGTCCGATAGATTGCTTCCCATTTGTTGAAATTGTTCAACCAATCTTTTGCCGATCCCTTTAACCGTTCCCTTCCAACCAGCATGTGCCAAGCCGAAGAGGCGTTTATTGACGTCTATCATATATAATGGCACACAATCGGCATAGAAGGTCACCAGGAAATCTTTTGAATTACCTGATACCATTCCATCGGCATCAATCAACGGTTCATCATGTTGCAGCTGTTTATCTTCCGTTTTCCCGCTCGTCAAATCGACGATCCGGTCGCCGTGTATTTGGTTGATACACCTCCACTCAGCTAAATCTCTACTCAAAATAGCTGATGTGCGTCTTCGATTTTCCAACACATCTTCTCGTCGGTCATTCACATGCAACCCGAGATTCAAGCCATCAAATGGGGGATTGCTGATCCCGTTGCCTTTCGTTGTGAAGCCTGCGACGATTCCATACTTTTTCCATTCTTCGATGAGTAACATCGCTGTCGTTTCATTGTAGTTAAATACATCTTTCACACTGAGCGCTCCTTACATACGCTTATTTTATCATAATTGTTCGGATTTTTCTCATCAAACAATGCTTAATCCAATCGAATTAAGATTACATCCGTTCCAATTTTGACGATATTCGTCCAAGGTATTTTCAACTCTTCTTCGCTACCGATCAAACCGAACCATTTTTGACTGATCGTTACAATCAAATACGTAATCACACCTACCGTTACATCAATTTCAATATCTCCGATAAACCCGATTTTTGCCCCCGAGTCAATATTAATGATATCTTTTGATTGCAATTCAGAAAGCAACATATTCTCTCACCTCATTACAATAATATGTTGCTAGACAACAAAAAAAGCCCAGAAATTCTGGACTTTTTTATACATGTGCGAATGGAGAGTTTGAAAACTATGCTTCATCCATTTTTTCTAACACATTCTTATTCATTTCCTCTATAGCTGTTTTTTCCAGTCGAGATACTTGAGCCTGAGAGATGCCGATCTCATCAGCTACTTCCATTTGTGTCTTTCCCTCAAAGAAACGTTGATTAATGATTAATTTTTCACGATTGTTTAGCTTTTGAATGCCTTCCCGAATCGCTAAATCATTGACCCAAGAAGAAGCTTTTTCTTTTTCATCACGGAGTTGGTCGAGAACGAAAATCGGATCACTGCCATCATTATAAATTGGTTCAAATAGAGAAACAGGATCTTGAATTGCGTCTAAAGCAAACACAACATCTTCATGTGGTAACTCCATTTCTGCCGCTATTTGTCTCGTCGTCGGTTCAGCATTGTTTTTCCCGATTAGATTTTCACGAATTTGTAAAGCTTTGTATGCAATATCTCTTAATGAACGAGAGACACGAATCGGGTTATTATCCCGTAAGTATCTTCTGATTTCACCAATAATCATCGGAACTGCATAAGTAGAAAACTTCACATTATGACTTAAATCAAAATTATCAATGGATTTCATCAGTCCAATACAGCCAACTTGGAATAAATCATCCATATTTTCACCACGATGATTAAATCTTTTGATGACGCTTAATACTAATCGTAAATTTCCATTAACCAGCTGTTCTCTTGCATCGAGCTCACCTTTTTGCATTCTTTTAAATAAAAAACGCATTTCGTCATTCTTTAAAACAGGTAATTTTGACGTATCTACACCACAAATTTCGACTTTATTTTTTGCCAATGTTTACCCCTCCCACTGGAGTTGATGTCATCTATCAGTTTCTCCAGCAAGACGGATTTTATTCGACAAATAAAAATCAGATCAGACCATTTTATTAAACTCTCGTTTTAATCGTTTGATGATTTTCTTTTCAAGTCTAGATATATAAGACTGCGAAATCCCTAATTCCTGAGCGACATCTTTTTGTGTCTGTTCTTGATTCCCTGCTAATCCAAAACGCATTTCCATAATTTGCTTTTCTCTACCATTTAAATTTGTCAATGCATTTAATAATAGCGATTTATCAACAGAATGATCTAACTCTCGTGTAATGAGATCGTCATCTGTTCCAAGTACATCAGCTAACAATAATTCGTTTCCATCCCAATCTGCATTTAATGGTTCATCAAATGAAATTTCTGTTTTTCGTTTATTATTTCTTCTTAAATACATGAGAATCTCATTCTCAATACAGCGAGATGCATAGGTTGCCAGTTTAATTTTCTTTTCAGGATTAAATGTATTTACTGCTTTAATCAGACCAATAGAACCAATACTAATTAAATCTTCAATATGAATACCTGTGTTTTCAAACTTTTTTGCAATGTAAACAACTAAACGTAAATTATGTTCAATTAACATTGATTTGGCTGCTTGATCTCCATTTGTCATCCGTTCAAGTACATGCCTTTCTTCATCTTTTGATAATGGCGGTGGCAATGCTTCACTTCCACCGATATAATATACTTCATCTCTCTTAACAATCTTTAATTTAACCAATAGTTTAATGATAAAACGTTGAAGATCACTTAGAAGTTTACGAAACATTAAGATGCCCCCTCTGATTGAAATATTTTCGTTCTCTTTGACTGGAAAACCATTGAATGCAACAACACATTAAAGTCAATTGATCTTGAGAATTGCCCTGGTTGCACACCAGCATAGACGTCCTTCGTTGTATAAGTAATGGAGTCATATTCAATGCTCACACGATCTAATAAAATCGCTTGCAAATAATTCTCCCCTCCTCCTGCAGCTTTATATGGAATAAGCTGAATTGATAGTTGTGACTGCTCGTTTGTAGATAAAGATGATGTTTGAAGCAACTTGTGCGTAACTGACTTTCCAAATAGCCGATTAGAAGTCGATTCATCTAATAAAATGACAGGTTTTTTTGATATTGGATGCGTCAATTGATTTCCAGAATCATAAAATCCATTGACTTTGATTCGCGAATTGTTATATGACAAATGAACTGGATATAATTGCTGTTCATTGATTCGATGGATGGTGAGTCGCTGAAATTGCTCTTTTGTTAAATAAAGTACAACTGGGAATAAGGCCATTACGGTAATCCAACTATAAATATATCCATAACCTTGAGAAAGATTAGCTAAAGGTACGGTTCCATCCAAAAATGCATAAAGACCGTAGATTCCACCCCCAATTGAAAAGTTAACAATGTAAAAACTGATCCATTGTGTAACCAATGTCTTCAATTGACGATAAGAGAAAGCAATCCAAACGATGCCAATTGAATAAATGAGTTTTGCTAACGGATGAAACAACCAATCAATCCCTAGGCCAATGGATAATGGAATGATCATCGATGCAAAAAGTGCACCGAAGAAAATTCGCCACCTGGAAAAAATAGATTTCGTTAACCAAGCAACCAAAAGTAGGATTGTCCAATCGAACAATAAATTGAGTAACCAAATTAAGTCCAAGTACAGCTGCATCCACTCACTCATCCTTTTGACAAGCATTTAACAAAAGTATAGCTGAGACTTGATAAAAAAACTGTCACTTTATCAGTGCATCTTCTTTCTTATTTTGGTCTTTTTTGACGAATGTTTTGAAGTTAAGAATATACCAAGATTAACAGCAAAAAAGCCTGATTTAACTGTTACCAGTTAAATCAGGCTTTTGATTATTTTTTATTATAAATTTAGTCGCGATTACGATTACGCAAGAATGTCGGAATATCCAACGTATCTTCTTCGTAGGCTGGTTGTTGTGCAGTTGGACGCTCAGGTTTACGCTGTGACTGAGGAGCTGCTGATGGAGCTGGACCTGTAGCTGGTCGCTGTGTGTGCGGTCTTTGCTCACTTGTTTGCGTACTTTCATCGAACCCTGTTGCGATAACTGTTACAACAATTTCATCTTTTAAGTTTTCGTTGATTACGGAACCGAAAATGACGTTCACTTCTTGATCTGCTGCAGAAGTAACAATTTCAGCGGCTTCCTGTACTTCGAACAAGCTTAAATTGGTTCCACCGGAAATGTTCATTAAAATACCGTGTGCACCATCGATTGATGTTTCCAATAATGGAGATGAAATAGCTTTTTTCGCAGCTTCGCCAGCACGACTCTCTCCTGTTGCTATACCAATTCCCATCAATGCAGAACCTTTGTCTTGCATAATCGTTTTTACGTCTGCAAAATCCACATTGATCAATCCTGGTACAGCAATCAAGTCAGAGATGCCTTGGACACCCTGTCGAAGAACGTTATCGGCTTCCCGAAACGCTTCAAGCATCGGCGTGTTTTTATCTACGAGTTCAAGTAACCGGTCATTTGGAATGACAATTAATGTGTCAACATTTTCTTTTAAGGAATCTACACCACTGCCTGCTTGGACAGAGCGTTTGCGACCTTCGAATAAGAAAGGACGTGTCACGACGCCAACGGTCAAAGCACCTAATTCCTTTGAAATTTGTGCAATGACAGCAGCCGCTCCAGTACCTGTTCCGCCACCCATTCCAGCAGTGACAAAAACCATATCTGCTCCTTGAAGAACTTCTTCAATAGCTTCTTTGCTTTCTTCAGCTGCCTTTTTACCAACTTCTGGATTCGCGCCTGCTCCAAGACCGCGGGTTAGTTTTTCACCAATCTGTAGTTTTGTTTCCGCTTTTGATAAATTCAAAGCTTGTGCATCTGTGTTAACGGCGATAAACTCGACACCTTGTACACCATTTTCTATCATACGATTAACAGCATTACTACCACCGCCACCGACACCGATGACTTTTATTGTGGCTAATTGATCATTATTTGATTCAAAGTCCAACATGATTCGTTCCTCCCATTCATTATCCCTTTTTACTTTTTCTGTATCGTAGGAGACGCTTTATCTTAATCAAAGAAATAATTTTGCAATTTTTTAAGAATCGGTTCTTTTTCTTCTTTTTTTGGCTTATTCTTTTGTTCTCGACGAGGTTTTTCTCGTTTTTCGATGGAAGGAACCGGCTCAGCTTGATTTAGATTTCCAATACCTTCCTGAAAAACTTTACCTTGTATTTTCGCATTTCGATGAGCGAATTGCAAGGTTCCCAGACCTACAGTGAATTGTGGTTCACGAACACCTATGTAAGTAGGAATCGATGTTCTGACATTTGTCCGGAAAATGTCTCTGGCAAGATCCGTTACACCAGGCATATTCACGACGCCACCTGTCATCACATACCCACCAGGTAATTCGAGCAAACCCATACGTCGGATTTCTTTTCTGACGAAATCAAAGATCTCGGCGAGTCGGGCTTCAATAATCTCCGTAATCAACACTTGATCGAATTCTTTTTTCTCATTACTTCCAATGGTTGTGACTGAGAACGTAACATCTTTTTGGGCTTCTGGAACATAAGCATGTCCATAGTCCTTTTTCACGTTTTCAGCTTCTTCGGTTGTTGTTTTCAACCCGATGGATAAGTCCTTGGTTATATTGTCCCCACCTAATGGAACGACCAAAGTATCAATCATCTGACCCTCCAAAAATACAGAGACAGTAGTACTGCCAGCTCCGATGTTCACAAGAGCTACACCTAGATTTTTCTCATCTTTTGAGAGGGCGACTTCACCTGCTGCTAAAGGTTGTAAACAAATATCTTCAACTTCCAAACCAGCTCGCTCTACACACTTCAGAATGTTATGTAGGTTCGTTTTTCCGCAAGTGACAAGAAGTCCATGCATTTCCAGACGAACACCAATCATTCCGCGTGGATCTTTGATTTCATCTTGGCCATCGACAACAAACTGTTGTGGATATACATCGACAATCTCTCTTTCTGGAGGAATAGAGATTACCTGGGATGCATCAATGACTCTTCGAATATCTTCATCGCCAATTTCTCTTGTCTCGCTCGAAACAGCAACGACACCATGGCAGTTTTGCAATTGAACATGGCTTCCATTTATCGACACGATTACATTTTTTATTTCCATATCAATCATTCGTTCAGCTTGTTCAACGGCATTTTGAATGGAGTGGACAGTTTGGTCAATATCAACAATTGCTCCTTTTTTCATACCATTGGACTCGGCTGTACCTACGCCAATGACATTTAAACCGTCGTTGGTTACTTCACCAATGATTACTTTTACTTTTGATGTACCAATATCTAGACTAACTAATACATTACTGCGATTCATGCCTGCACCTCCATGTAAGGCTCATCCGTCATTATTCAAATTTGCTTTGCAAAACAAATATAATTCATTTACTTCTTCCATACTAATTCGATTGATTTCTTTAAATCCCTGCAAATTCAACAAAATTCCACATCTATAGAATGAAGAGGTATTCCTTTATTGATCAGATTCCGTTTGATTTTCTGGTGTGATTGCTTCACCCTCACTCGAATATGGTTGAAAATAAGCACCGACATCGATATGAATGACACCTTCCTGATTCGGTTGGATTTGTGAGGCAATCGAAGGATAAAGCTTTATTTTTGTTGAAAAATCACGGATCGAGGCAATGACTTCATGACCATCCGCTGTATAGACTAAAATTTTGTAGTTGTTGATCTCGTTAGGGATCCAGTAAATTTCTGACAATAGTTGATTAATAGATTCAGGTAATTTTTTAAGTTGTTCTGTTAATAATGTTAACATTTCTGGGCGTTCAAAGTCATGTAATAACGGCGCGTCACCTAGCGGTTGGTCTAATTGCTGGTCCTTCAGCATGGTTCCGTCTTCCAAAATAGGATAATAATAATCACCTTCACGTATATAGGCCACTCGTGCCAGTTCACTAATGGTGATGTCATAACCGTTATACCACTTTCGGTCGATTTCTACACTGCTAATTTCTGGATGCTGTAAAATTTGATCTTTTGCCTGCTCCAATTCAACTCCCCAGTAATTCTCATCCATCGAAATCTCACTCATAGCAATGATTTCAGATTCTTCGACGCGATGATTGCCTTTTACATCTATGCTTTTTACATAACTCAAAGGGGATTGAATATAAACAATCACTAAAACCAACAACAGAATCATGGTTAAATACATGACAAAACGTCGGTTTGCTTTTCGTTTTCTCGCTTTTTTTAGTTGCGGAATTCGATCTTCAATTGAAACAATTTTTTTATCAGTCATGAAATGCTTCTCCTAAACAGTACATTTCAAATTTATTATTCTTTCATTATAGCATAGTTTGATTGACTTAAAATATGGTTTTTTGCTCAATTTTTATCCAATCTTTGAGGGATAAGTTTACTGTTTTATAACAATTGACAATTTGACGATTTGCGAGCATTAAAATCTGGACATAAAAACGAGGCTGGGACAAATCAAAGTTTTACATTCAGAAACACGAATAACAATCTAACTTAGCGTAGGAAATATACGGAGACTTCTGCGGGAGCAAAAGCCTAGGTGAGACCCCGCAGTGCGAAGCACGAGGAGGCTCAACAGCTGCCCGCGAAAAGCGCAGTATATTTCCGAAGCGGTTATTTCCGCCACGCTAAATTAGAATGTTCGTATCTGAGTCAACTTTAAAGATTTTGTCCCAGCCTTATTCAAACGACAATATCAAATCAACGAACGGGGAATTTAGCATATTTACTAATATTCAATAAAATACCTAAAGCAAATAATGTGATGGTCAATGAAGATCCCCCGTAACTTAACAATGGTAAAGTGATTCCGGTCACTGGAATCAACCCGATGACGACGCTAATATTGATCATCACCTGTATCGCTATCATCGTTGTGACACCAAAGGCAAGTAACGAGCCAGATATGTCCTCTGTATGTAAAGATATCAGCACACCACGCCAGATAATCACAAAGAATAGAAAGAGGATAAAGGTTGACCCAATCAATCCTAACTCTTCAGCGATAATTGCAAAAATAAAGTCGTTTTGCGGTTCTGGTAAATAAAAATACTTCTGCATCGAGTTACCGAACCCAAGCCCCATTAATCCTCCAGGTCCTACGGCATATAATGACTGAATGATTTGGAAACCATCGCCTAACGGGTCTTCCCATGGATTCAAAAATGCATGAATTCGACTCATCCGATAAGGCGCAGAAGCGATTAATCCGATGAAACCCGCAAAGCCAGCACCTCCCAAAATCGCAAAGTGCTTTATTTTAGCTCCGGAAATAAAAATCATGAAAATCCCGGTACAAATGAAAACGAGACCTGTTCCTAAATCAGGTTGCAACATCATTAAGCCAAAAGGGACCACAATGAACAATAAAATCGGCAGAAATCCTTTTGTAAAATGTTTTAATTTCTTTTGGACTTTAGGAAGTAACGATGCATACAGAATAATCAGGCCAATTTTCATAAATTCACTCGGTTGAATGCTGAATGCACCTACGCCGATCCAACTTTGCGCTCCACCGCGCACAAGACCTACTCCAGGAATCAACACAGCAATCAATAAAAGTAAACAAAGCAAATAAATCCACAAAGAAAATCGTAACCAATGATGATAAGATACTTTCATCGTAAACCAAATCGCAAACAAACCAAATCCAATGAATAAAATCTGCCTTTTCAAATAAAAAAATTCATCATTGAATTGATAACCCGCCCAAATGGAAGAAGAGCTGTAAACCATAACTGCACCCACAAACAGAAGGATCAGAATAGCCGTCATCAAAACGAGGTCAATCGATTTTTCTGTATGATTTTTACCCATAAAAAACATCCCCTTACTTCGTCATTCGGAAGTCAGGGGCTCAATGAGTCCGGTAAGAAACAAAAGACATATACTACCTTGTCCAAAGCCCCCTACTTAAGTTTATGCACAGTTTCAATGAACATGTCACCGCGTGCTTCAAATGATGGGAATTGGTCCCAACTGGCACAGGCTGGGGAAAGTAGAAGGATGTCACCGGGTTCACTCAATTCATATGCTTTTTTTGTAGCTTCCATTAAGCTATCTGTAATGGTTATATGATTAAATCCTTTTCTTTTTCCTGCTTCGTACAGTTTGTCTTTGGACTCGCCATAAACAACGCAATTCGTAACATTTGTAAATGAATCGAATAACTCATCAAATTCACCACCACGGTCCAAGCCTCCTGCAATTAGCACTACCGGTTGTTTAAATGAGCGGACAGCTTTTGACGTAGCTTGTATATTCGTCGCTTTCGAATCATTATAAAACAACCGTTCATTTATCCGATCTACAAATTGCAGACGATGCTTAACGCCCGTAAATGTCCGTAGTTTCTCAATGATCAAATCATCTGGTATGTGAAATGATTTGGCGATTGCAATGCTTGCTAGAATGTTTTCGAGATTGTGGTCTCCTGGTAGACCGACCTCGTGCTTGCTCATCAAATTGTTTCCACGATATTGGATTTGATCATCTTCTGTTACTATAATGTCGTTTTCGGAATCATTACTAACGGAAAAATAGAAACGCTCTCCATCTCCAGGGATATGCTGTTCGGAAATCAAAGAATCAAGCCGATTCAAAATAGCAACATCAGAGTCCGTTTGGTTTTGAAATAACTTTAATTTCGAACCGATATAATCATCCATGGAATGGTGATAGTCTAAGTGAGCTTCTGTCAAATTCAGCAAGATTGCATAGTCAGGTTTGAACGTTTTCGTACCTTTTAATTGAAATGATGACAACTCCATCACAACAGGCTGGCCTCTTTGTTGCTTTCGCAATACTTCGGATGCAACACTACCAATATTTCCTGCAATGAGTGGATCGAGCCCGCCTGCCTGAAGTAATTCATAAATCAATGTCGTAGTCGTTGTTTTTCCATTCGAACCGGTAATTGCAATTAGCGGGCCATCCACCAATAAATACGACAATTCAACTTCAGTGATCACAGGAATCTTTCTCTCGGAAGCTTCTTGAATAATTGGATTATCATAAGGTATTCCTGGATTTTTAACGACAAGATCGATATCATCCAACACAGTCAGTGGATGTTCGCCAGTTATCACGTCACAACCCAATTCAGTGAATCGCTTTGCCGTTTCATTTTCATCCAACGGAAGTTGATCGTTGATTCTAAAGTCAATGCCAGAATCATATAATAACTGTGCAGCTGCTTCACCACTTTTGGCCAAGCCTAAGACCAAAACTTTACTATATGGGAAGTTCGTCAATGTTTTCATCAGATCCCCACCTCAATAAGTATACCTAGCGCCGCGCATAAAATACCGACAAGCCAAAAACTTGTAACAACCTTCCATTCTGACCAACCAATCAATTCATAGTGATGATGTAGTGGACTCATTTTAAACACACGTTTGCCAGTTGTTTTAAAAGAGATCACTTGAATAATGACAGAAAGCGTCTCGATGACGAATACGCCACCAATCAAAACGAGCAAGATTTCAAGTTTCATTAAGATGGCAACCATGGCTAATGAAGCTCCGAATGCTAATGATCCCGTATCTCCCATAAAAACCTTTGCTGGATGGCTGTTGAAAACTAAGAATCCGAGTAATGCACCAACAACAGCTAGAGTGAAAATGATCAAATCAGGTGGCATTTGATGATACCAACCGATAACAGCAAAGGCCGCGAATGCTACAGAGGCAGTCCCTGCAACAAGTCCATCCAATCCATCGGTTAAGTTCACGGCATTAGATGCTCCTACAAGCATTAACAATAAAAACACGGCATAAAACCAACCGAAATCAATTGATAACGCTGTACCTGGTAAAGCAACTTCCGTGTTATATCCTTGCCGGTCAAGAATGATAAATACAATTATGGCAATGATTATTTGACCGAGCATTTTTTGTTTCGAGGTTAGTCCTAGATTTCTTTTATTCTTAATTTTAATGAAATCATCCAAAAACCCAATTAATCCATACCCAAGTAAAACAAAAAGCAAGATGAACGTTGAACTTGTGAACTCGCTCATTCCATCCTTCACAATCATGATCAAGGTTGTCAAAACAATCGATACGATGATCATGACGCCTCCCATCGTCGGAGTACCTGATTTAGCTTGGTGGGATTTTGGACCTTCTTCCCGTATACTTTGGCCGAATTTTAATCGACGCAAAAAAGGGATGATAATCGGTGATAGCAAAACCGTAATTAAAAATGATATCGCGATTGTTAAGATAATTGTTAGTACACTCACAGCATTTTTCCCCTTCTATTGATGCGTTTTTCTTATTGTAGTGCTTCAATTATTTCTTCTAGTTTCATTGACCTCGAGCCTTTCAATAGTACGACTGTATTTTCATCGAGCTCTGAGGTCAATTCTTCGATTAATGCTTGCTTAGACGTAAAATGTTTTTGCTTTCCTGAAAATGTTTCAGGTAATCCTTCCAAAATAAATCGGCTGCTCGTCCCAAATGTAAAAATAGCATCAAACTGATCATCAATCGATTGTCCAACCTTATTATGCGCCTGTTCTGTAAAGTCACCCAATTCCAGAATATCCGCGAGTACGGCAACCTTACGTTGGTAGTTCATTTGCTTGACGACATCAATCGATGCAACCATTGATGTGGCTGAAGCGTTATACGCATCATTAATCACTAATGCGCCTTGCTTTGTTTCTATTTTTTCAAAACGCATTCCAGGCATAACGACAGATTCCAATTGATTGATTGCTTGGTCAGTTGGAACCCCCATTAATTCAGCTAGCGCGATTGCAAAAGCCGCATTCAACGCTTGATGTTGCCCCAATAATGGTAACGTAAACGTTGTCTGATTGATCGTCACACTGGATGCTTCCTGAAGTTGTTCATACGCTTCGACGCGATAATCATTTTCAGCAGTGAATCCACAACGAATTTTATTCGGGTAGGCATTCGTTGTTAACAATGGTTCATCACCATCAATGATTAACTGTCCTTGTTTTCGTAAGCCTGCCGTTATCTCTAATTTGGCTTTTGCGATTCCTTCACGACTTCCTAGAAATTCAATATGTGATTCACCAATGTTCGTAATGACTGCATGATCAGGTTGTCCAATGGAAGACAATAACTCAATCTCACCGAATGCACTCATTCCCATTTCTGCAACTAATACTTCGACATCCCTTTCCATCCGTAAAATCGTTAAGGGAAGTCCAATGTGATTGTTTAAATTTCCTTCTGTTTTCGCTGTTTTATATGTGGCACTTAAACAAGCTGCAATCAGTTCCTTTGTCGTTGTTTTTCCGTTTGATCCTGTGACACCGATTACGGTTGGATCGAGCGCTTGACGATATGCTTTCGCTAATTCTTGTAATGCTTTCAACGTATCGTCTACATAAATCAGCGGAAAATTTTTCGGTATGCCTTCTGGTTGTTCCGAACGTGACCATAAAGCAGCCACCGCCCCACGCTCAATTGCTCCGGAAATGAAGTCATGTGCGTCAAATCTTTCTCCGACAATCGGGATGAAAAGTCCATTTTCTACTGATTGACGACTATCTGTATAAATGTGATGAATTGATATATTCTTCTGTTGCTCTGTTAGTCGGTGATCAAATAGCTCAGCGACGAATTGTAATGTGAATTTTTCCATTCTAAGACTCCTCGTACTTTTCGGCAATCATTTCTTTTGCGACTTCACGGTCATCGAAGTGATTTCTTACGCCGTTAATTTCTTGATATGTCTCGTGCCCTTTACCGGCTATCAAAATGATATCATCATCCGCAGCCCGGTCAATCGCATATTGTATGGCAGCCTTTCTGCCCTCAATGACGGTAAACGAACCTTCTTGTAAATGACTTGTCATGTCATCCAAAATAGCTTGTGGATCTTCAGTCCGTGGGTTATCTGACGTAAAAATAACATAATCACTATATTTCATTGCTGCATCTGCCATTTTAGGTCGTTTTGTTCGATCTCGATCGCCACCACTACCAACGACAGTGAACACTCGATTAGTTTTAATTTCAGAGATCGATTGCAATACATTTTCCAATGAATCAGGCGTATGTGCGTAATCAACAATGACAGAGACCGGATAATTATTGGAAACTGATTCAAAACGACCTGGTACTCCTTTTGTTTGCTGCAGCGCTTCTTTAATCGTTTCGATCGGCACATCATACGTATAAGCTACAGCAATTGCAGCCAACATATTATAAACGTTGAATTTTCCCGAGAGCTGCGTTTCAATTCTTGTTGTAAATGATGGCGAACTGACAGTGAAAGAACTGTAATCTGCGCCTAATTGCAGAGCATCTCCTCTGATAAATGCTTTTTCACTTAATCCATAAGTCACAATCGGTTGAGCACACGCTCGTTCCATAATGCCGGCATAATGATCATCGATATTGATGACGGCTGTTTTCAGCTCATCAAATCGATTCCCTAATTGTGAAAATAACAGTGATTTTGCATGTGCATAGTCATTCATATCCAAATGGTAATCCAAATGATCCTGCGTCAGATTCGTATAGGTAGCCGTGTTAATATCAACCCCATGCACACGTCCCATGCTCAGTGCATGCGAAGAAACTTCCATGATGACCGTATCGACGTTTTCATCGACCATCTTACGGAAGTTTTTATGTAAGAACAAAGCATCTGGTGTTGTGTTCTTAACCGGGTAACGCTGGTCTCCGATTTTCATATCGATTGTTCCGATAACAGCCGTCTTATGACCGTAAAGCGTGAAAATATCATCCAGCAAATATGTCAATGTTGTTTTACCGTTTGTCCCCGTCACACCAATTACATTCAGCTGGCTACTAGGGTGTCCGTAAAAATAATCAGCTAATTGGGCCATCGCTTTTGATGTGTCAGGTACTAGGATGACAGGAACGCTCGCTTTCACTTGTTTTTCAGCAATAATTGCCACGGCTCCATTTTCAGTTGCCTGATCCGTATAATCATGTCCATCGACAGTAAAACCATCTATACAAACAAAAAGTGAGTGATTACTCACTTTGCGAGAGTCCATCTCAATCGATGTGATCGTTTGATCAGATATCTCTCCCTCTATTTTTTTGATCTTCAATTGATCGATCAATTTCTTTAACTGCATACATATCTCCTACCTTACGAATCGTATCTTTGTATTGGTTATTATAGCAAACTTTAATTGATAAAACGATGATTACTAAGTGAATCAATGCCATAATTACTCTTTTTTTAAAAGGCTCTGTTAAAGATTAGTTTTGATTTTCAATTGATATAGCACTGAGTAGTTGTATTGTGAATCGCATTGGTGGCGACTACAGCGGCCAGAAAATAAAGGAACTTCCGCTAAAACCGCACACATCCTAGGGTGAAAGCTTTCCGCCGATAAAACGAGCGAAGCCGTTGATAAACCGTGCGAAGCCGTTGATAAACCGTGCGAAGCCGACGATAAATCGTGCGAAGCCGTCGATAAATCGTGTGAAGCCGTCGATAAATCGTGTGAAGCCGTCGATAAAACGGGCGAAGCCGCTGATAAAACGTGGAGAGACCAATTTTGAATCATCAACAACGGACTTTAACAAAGTCTTTTAAAAAGCTTTAGTCATGCTATCTGTATTCTTCTGAATGCACTCAGCTGCTATGATTAATGCATGGTAAGTGTCATCAAACTGGAAATGAATTTTAGCTCGTTTAGCAGTTCGATAATGAACGTTATTCAAGCGGATAATTCTTTTATATAAGCTTTGACTCTTTATATTGATGTACGTCGGTTGTAGATGCTTTTCCAAGCTTTAGAAGTAGATCGTCACAAAGAGTGAACGACACGGAGGGAGTGCTCCGTGTCGAAGGATTCTTTTTCAGCTTAAAAAATCATTACTCTCCCATGAAAACTCTGATTGTTGAGCCAGGTTTCACCTTCGTTCCGCTTTCCGGTGATTGGGAAATGACTTTTTCCCCTTCACCCTTTACGTCAATAGCCAAGCTTGATAAGTATTGTTGTAGATCGTTCGTTGTTTCTCCGATTAAGTTCGGAACCTCTACTGGTGGGGATTCAGGCCACTGATACTCCTTTTCCAATCCTTGTTGTTTATCCGTGTTTTTATGACTCAAAACATCGTCGATAATTCTTCCAGCAATTGGACTGGCCACGACACCCCCAAATTGAACGGTATCCTTTGGATTATCGATCGCAACATAAACTAAGACTTCCGGCTTGTCAGCTGGTGCAAAACCCATAAATGAAACGATATGGTTATTTTCTAAGTAGTTCCCATCTTCGCCAACTTTCTGTGCCGTTCCTGTTTTTCCTCCAACTCGGAAACCTTCTACATAGGCTCCACGACCTGTCCCCTTACTGACGACGTGTTCTAAGGCCCTTCTTACTTCCTTCGAAGTTTCATTTGAAATAATTTGCTCTTTCAATTTAGGTTCCCGTTCCATAACCGGTTCATTTGTCTTCGGGTCATATAAACCTTTCACAACATAAGGTTCATATAAATATCCACCATTGATCGCAGCAGCAACAGCTGTAATTTGCTGAATTGGCGTAACAGATACACCTTGACCGAAAGATGTCGTGGCTAATTCGACAGGCCCTACTTGATCTTCCTTAAATAGAATACCCGAGCTCTCACCTTCCAAATCAATTCCGGTTTTCTTTCCAAATCCATACTCTTTAATATACGTAAACAGACGTTCTTTGCCAACCATTTGTCCAAGGTTAACAAATCCAGGGTTACAGGAATTCTCTGCGACTTCTAGGTAGGTTTGATCACCATGCCCACCTTTATGCCAACATCGCAATCGAGCGCCATCCACTTTTACATACCCTTGGTCGTAATACGTGTCTTTATCCAAATCGATTAATCCTTCTTCCAGCGCTGCGGACAACGTGATGATTTTGAAAGTGGATCCCGGTTCGAAGGTATTGAATACAGGTAAATTTTGATTATATACTTCTGGGCTAACCGATTTATATTGATTCGGATGATAAGTGGGTCTTGTCGCCATCGAAAGAATTTCTCCATTTTGCGGATCCATAACAATAGCTAATGCACTATCGGGGTTATAAGTTGCCACAGCTTGATCTAATTCGCGCTCCACAATTGCCTGTATTTCGGCATCAATGGTTAACGATAATTTTTTACCATCCGCTGGCTCCGTATAACGATTCGATCGATCATTCATTCTTCCCCCTTTTGCATCAGAAAAAAATGAAAGCGCGCCATTTTCACCACTTAACTGATCATCATAGCTTGCCTCAAGACCTGCCAACCCTTGGTTATCAATCCCTGTAAATCCGAGTACATGTGAAAGTTGTGTCCCATACGGATAAAATCGCGTTGAGTCTTCAGCCAAGTAGATGCCAGGTAAGTTTAAATTACGAACTTCATTTGCTTGCGTTTTCGATAATTTTCTTCCTTCTGGATGAATCATCTCGACAGAAACGTTGTTTGTTAAATGTTCCATCAATTTCTCTCGGTCAATGGAAATAATACTCATTAACTCGTCTGCCACTTTTTCCGGGTCTTCAATTTGTTTGGGTACCACTGCAAGACTTGGTGCTACAGTATTACCTACTAACACCTCACCATTTCGATCGAGAATCTCTCCACGTTCAGCTTGGAATGGTATATCTCTTGTCCACAAATCTTCAGCACTTTCCATAATCTCATCGCCTGAGACCAGTTGAACAAAAGCGAGCCTTCCAAACATAATCAAAAAATAAACGGCCAATAAAAAAAAGACAATGATCAATCGCCTTCTCACCGTTAACATCGATACATGCTTCATTCTTGAATCCTCCTGAAGTTAGCGTAGTACCTAATTTATGAGAAAGCTTGTCTTTTTAGACCAACCATTGTCTTTTTTAATATCAATTTGAATAATGAAAATAACATACAATCAGGTCGTTCATTTATTGACTTGATCATTCATCAGCGCTTGAATTTTGATCGGATGGTTCGTCGTTTTCTGATTCACTTTGTTGTTTTTCGAATTGTTGTTGTTTGCTTTGTAATTCTATGACCAACCGATCACCTTTATTAAGTTTTGTTCCGGGCTTTATACTCTGTTCGATAACAAAACCACTTCCATCAAATTCAAGCTCTAAATCAAGTAATTCACTTAGGTGAAGCACATCACGCAAAGGCCAACCTGACAGATTTGGCATTTGAGCCTCGCCTTCCGTCTTAACGAGCAAGTGATTACTCGGAAATAAACGATCTCCTTCTATTGGTCTTGAATCTGTAGCTTTTTCGCCTGTACCTAAAGGAACTACCTCGATACCTTTTTCTTCATAGGACGCTTCCAGCTCTTTTATTGATGCTCCTATAATATTATCGAGTATGATCGGTTCCATTTCGTCAGAACTTTCTTGGTCTGGTTGTACATTCAAGTAATTCAAACTGTTTTCCATAACCGTTTTATAAATATAGGATGTCGTCCGTGATCCTTCATAAGAATAATCAAGTTTTGGTTGTTTGACAGCGACGAACATCAATAATTCCGGATCATCTTTTGGCGCCATCCCCATAAATGAAAACAGGTAATTCGAAGGTCCCGTCAGCCAACCACCGGTTTCAGGGTCAGGTAGTTGAGAGGTCCCTGTCTTTCCTAAAGATGAGTAACCATCTAATTTAAAACTTTTACCTGTTCCGTGTTCTCCGGTAATGACAGTTTCGAATAAATCCCGTAATTGTTTTGAGGTTTCAGCACTAATGGGTTCTCCTACGATTTCCGTTTTCTTTTCATGAAGAATTTCCTCTGTTTCTGAGTCAACGACACTCGAAATGACGTACGGCTTCACCATCTTACCATCGTTCGCAATGGCTGTAGCACCTTTCATGATCTGAATAGGAGTAAAAGTAGATCCTTGTCCATAGGCCATTGTCAATTTCTCCATCGGATACTGGTAAACCATCTTTCCAAGACGTTCTCCAGATAAGTCTATCCCTGTCATACGGTCTAAATGAAAAGCTTCGATATATTCCATAAACGTATCTGGTTTGATTTTTTCCCATAATAATTTGGCCACTGCGACGTTGGATGAGCGTTGAATTCCTTCATCATAGGTAATTTCACCCCAACCGACGTTATTATGGTCACGGATATATCGGTGATTCTCGTTGATACGATATTTTCCAGATTGGTACGTTTCATTTCCGTTGTAGACGCCCTCTTCCATTGCTGCAGCGACCGTGAACATTTTCATCGTCGAACCCGGCTGAATTGGGTAGGATATGACGTCGTTGTACCAATTGGTAATATTTTCAGGTTGGTTTGGATTAAATGTCGGCCGATTACTCATGGCCAGCATTTCACCTGTTTTAGGGTCCATAACAGCAGCCACCATGCGTTCTGGTTGATATTCTTTTTCAATCGTTGTCATTGCATCTTCCAAAAAGGTTTGGATTTTTTGATCGATCGTCAAGTACACATGATCTCCATTTTCAGGTGGTTGAACGACTTCGTCGGCGTTCAATAACTTATACCCATATTTATCTCGCTTATAGCTAACAGAGCCAGCTTCACCTTGTAAATATTCATCCCATTCTAACTCAACCCCAAATTCAGCGACTGGTTTCCCCTTTTCTGCTCGTGTGTATCCGAGTATATGAGAAGCAAATGCACCGTTTGGATAATACCGTTGCATTTGTTGTTCGAAATTGATTCCATGTAATCCAAGCGCTTTTATTTCTTCCATTTTGGCCTCAGATAGATTATTTGCCTGTACGCCGAATTCCACTTGGAATCGATCATTTTCAATGCCATTTGTAATAGTTTGTTCAATTTCATTCGGATCTTTTTCCAAAAACGCAGCTAATTTTTCAGCCGTTTTTGAAGGGTTTTTCACGTGTAAAGGAGTTGGTGAATTTTCGGAATATGATTCATCAACAATTGCATAAAGTTTATACGTCGGCCGATTATCTGCCAGAACCATACCTGTCCGATCAAGGATTTTCCCTCTTTCATAACTCAATTCCTTACCAACCTGACGATACTTATTCGAATAATCAATTAAATCGACCGATTGCACTTCTCCTCCTACTTGGATGTACACAAACCGGCCGATTATGATTAAAAATCCTAATGTAAATATGCTAACCAATAAGATCAGCATGATGTTTTTTTGTTTCATTCTCACCGAAGATCCCTTCCCTTAAGGGGTATTATTGGCTTGTTTCACGTTACTGTTTTTAATATCAAGTCCATGTTTTTCTGCGATGGTCAAAATTCTTGTTGGATTACTCAGTTCTTGAACTTCTGCATGAAGGGAAACGTTTTGGGATTGTATCGTTTCAATATTACTGTCCAATTGCTGAATATCACGGTTCAATGAATTGACTGATGTAGAAAACATAACCATGTAAATGGCGAAACAAGTTATTACCAATATTCCTAAAGTATACAAAAACTTCTCACCTTTTGTAAATAAGGTTTTTTTGGCTTGTTCCACATGATGTTCCGTTTGATGGGATGTTTGGTCCTTCCGGTGTGGCAATGTTTGATATTGTCTCAGTCTTTCAGCACTCATTTAATTTACTTCCCCTTTCCATTCAGTGCGTATTTTTCGTCCCATTCCGTGACTTTTTCACAAATTCTTAATTTGGCCGACCGGGATCGGCGATTTTCATCTAATTCATTCTCGTTTGGAACAATCGGTTTCTTGTTGATGAGCTTAAAGGGTGGTTGAATTTCTTCAGGCAATAAAGGTATTTCTTTAGGAACATCCTCTGGCGTGCTCCATTTCTTCATTGCTTGTTTACAAATTTTATCTTCCAATGAGTGAAAGGTAATCACAGCAATCCTACCGCCAATCGCCACTTTTCTTGCCGCTTGATGTAAAGCTTCTTCAAAGACATTCAATTCATCATTCACTGCAATCCGAATTGCTTGAAAGATACGTTTGGCCGGATGCCCACCCTTTCTTCTTGCAGGTGCGGGAATAGCTTCTTTAATAATTTCCACCAATTCGAGCGTCGTCTCAATCGGCTTTTCTTCTCTTTTACGCTCAATATTCCTTGCGATTTGTTTAGAGAATTTCTCTTCTCCATACCTAAAAAAGGATTTAACAAGCTGCTCATACGTCCAATGATTGACAACTTCATATGCGCTTAATTTCTGGGTCTGATTCATTCGCATATCCAGTGGCGCATCATTGTGATAACTGAATCCTCTTTCGATTTGGTCGAGTTGCGGAGAAGATACGCCTAGATCAAAGACAATTCCTTCAACTTCGCTAATGTCCAACTCATCCAATGCTTCTTCTAACTGTGAGAAGTTTCGGTGGATGAATGTAACTTGATTCTCGTATTCGGATAATAATTTTCTAGCATGTTCAATAGCCGTTTCATCCTGATCAAAAGCAACCAGGTGGCCTTTTTCTGTCAATTTTTCAATAATCTTCTTTGAATGTCCTGCACCTCCAAGTGTGCAGTCTACATAGGTGCCATTCGGTTGAATAGACAGTCCTTCAATTGTTTCTTGGTTCAATACACTAAAGTGTTCAAACATCTCTTCACCCTCCACCATTAAATATCGAAATCCATCATATTTTCTGCGATTTCAGCAAACGATTCTTCTGATTCTTCTACATAGTCTGTCCAAGCATCGCGTGCCCATAATTCGATTCGGTTTGAAACGCCGATTACGATACATTCTTTATCCAGATTGGCATATTTCCGGAGGGGGGATGGAACATTGATTCTACCTTGCTTATCGATTTCACATTCAACAGCACCAGAGAAGAAAAAACGTGTAAATGCACGTGCATCCTTCTTAGTAACTGGTAACTTTTTCAGTTTTTCTTCGAGGACTTTCCATTCATCCATTGGGTAGGCGAATAAACAATGATCTATTCCACGAGTGAGCACAAATGACTGGCCTAAGCCATCTCTGAATTTAGATGGAATAATGATCCGGCCTTTTGTATCAATATTATGTTGAAACTCACCCATAAACATAGACTTCGCCCCACCTTTTTTTATAGTTTACCACAATCCACCACTTTCAACCACTTTTTTAATAAAAATTTATATAAACATAAAAAAAGCATGTTTAGCCAGTCGACTAAACATGCTATAAACCTTAATATATATAGCTTTTTTCTGATTTAATTAAAAAGTGGTGAGTGGTGGTAGATGAGTGGTTACAGCTCTACCAATAGGTGGTCCACTTCCCATTTTGGTGGAAGTGTAGCCAATCTCGATGGCAAGTCCAATCCATATTGGTTGATCCAATGAATCATATTCCACTTCCGTTCTTGTAACCCACCATCCGGATGGTAATACGTATCTAACGTGTCATACCTGTTCATTCGCAGTTGATGGTTTTTTTCAACATTTCTGATGAACCGCTTCTCAACAAAAGCTAATTCTTTTTGGATTTTTTCAAGATTCTTACTCGAAAGGCCTTCCATATCAGAGCTGATCGATTCTGCGATTTCTTGCACGGATTGATGAATCGTCTCTATTTGTTTCTGAACTTCTTGGAATGTTTCTTCAATCGGCAGTTTTGTCTGCCGCTTCAACCAGTTCATCTTTTGCGTATAAATACCCGATTGAATTAATGACTCGACTGATATATCCATCTCATCCATCCATGATTGATGATTGGATTGGAGAAGTGTGATCGATAGTCGAGGCATGACGATTGGCAACGTCAAATTCAAACATCGAAAGGCATTTTTCAAAATTGACCAATAGGCCAACTCGCCAGGTCCTGCATGAAAAGCCAATACAGGGAAAACCATCTCTTGCATGAGCGGACGTGTGATGACGTTATTGCTCAATCGCTCTGGCTCATTTTTTGCAATTGTTAATAGCTCTTCTGTTTGTAAAGAAACCTTTCCATCCTTCGTCTTCCATTGATCGTCTTCTTTTATGAGTAACTGCCTCTCGCCGTCGATATGATAAAACAGATGACCATCGTCACTCGCAGCATCAACTGAAATCGTATATCCTTTTTCTTCTTGAAGTTGTAAGTCCTTAACGACAGCTTTAGCAATGTTTGGTTGTTCCTCAATCATCCGCACAAAATAAGCTGATTCCAGCTTTCTTAAATTAGGATCGTCTGAATCAACCAATACTAAGCCTTCTTCTTGGAACATTTGATGAATAAGAGTTCCAAAAAAATCCACATATGTTTCACTTTGGTCCGCAGCTTCTTGGAGTTGTTGGTATATTTTCTTTGTATGTTCGGTTTCCTGAAATGCAGAAAATATATCTTTCAAGAAAGTGGCCGTTTCTTGCTTCGGCAACACTCTTGAGGAGATAGATTTCTTGGATTCTAACTCATCGTCAATAGCAATCTTTTTTAATCGATTAGCATTTTTTTGAATATAAACATGATTGATCTCTTCAAAATCATGATCTTCACCCGCAATCCAAAAAACCGGAATGACAGGTTGCTGTAAGTGTTCTTCTTGCTCTTTTGCATGGACAAGAATAGACACTATTTTATGAATGGTATAGAGTGGACCCGTCAGAAGACCCGCCTGCTGTCCGCCAATGATGACCGATGAGGCTGGATTTTTTAACGCTTCGATATTTTTTTCAACAGCAGGGCCCGCTCCCCATTTTTGATTTTGCTCCAACAATACTTGCGCCAGCTCTTCCCGTTGGTATTCGGCTTGCTGGATCTGAGATAACCGATTTTTATAACTCTGAATCTGGTACGGATCATATTCAAATTGCGTAAAAATCGATTCCTTGCGATCTCGATAATCCTGTAACAATTGTGATGGTTGTAACTGAATTGGAATTGTCTGCATCCTATAACCCTGCCTTTATTACTTTACTCGTTCAATACCTAGCTGTTATTTTATCGAAAAAAACAATGACTTTCATTAAATCTGTTTAGTGACGCTGAGGAATAGAGTATAACTAGTGAAATATATGTATGCAATGACAGCCAGGACAAAGCAAGTCGCCAAGTCGTCCATGCCGCTTTCTTGCATCGGCCACCTCATTACCTATATCGATGGTTTGCCATATGACCAACTGAATTCGTAGTCATCGAAGCGCTCTATACCCCCGAATGAGTAATAGATGACGCCGGAAAGTCCTATAGGAGTGTTCTATACCCCCGAGTGAACAGGAAATGATGCCGAAAAGTCCTATAGAAGCCTTCTATAACCCCGAACGGACAAGAA
>NZ_VMHF01000001.1:474410-631292 GCF_007559355.1 Allobacillus sp. SKP2-8
TTGATGCCGGAAAGTCCTATAGAAGCCTTCTATAACCCCGAACGGACAAGAAATATTGCCAGAAAGTCCTATAGAAGCCTTCTATAACCCCGAACGGACAAGAAATATTGCCAGAAAGTCCTATAGAAGCCTTCTATACACCGCACGGACAAGAAATAATCCCAGAAAGTCCTATAGAAAATATATCAGACTATGATGCTGCGATAACTGCCATAATTAAGACAGCACCTTTCATTATATTCAATCACGGTCAGTTGCATCAAATTATGTTTGTAATGATATTGATGGATTTGTAGACGCCATAATCAACCACAATGATGGTAACTCAAATATCTCTTCTACAATTTTCATCCCTCATTTTTATTACCGGTACCATTGTATGTCCTTTGACTGAATGAACAGGCTTGCATTCCGTTACCACTAGTTATTGGATCGGAAAGAGTAGAGTTTACACAGTGGCGTTTTCCATACCACTTATTGGCTAATCCTTATGAATTATTTCCTTTGCTTTCACTAATAAAGTAATCGTTTCATGGGTCGGTACGTTGCCTGGAAAATGGTTAACCAAATAGCCATTTAAATAGTCTATTTCTGTTCGTTTACCTGACTGAATATCTGCTAGCATCGATGATTTATTCCGAGCTGTTTTTTCACAGATTGCTAACGTTCTTTGCCACATTTCTTCTGTTGGTATATTTAAAGCTTGGCAAGCTTCCTCATTTAATTTTTTTGCTAGTTGCTTCAAGTAAGGATTCTTTAAAATTTCTCCGTTAAAGCATTCGAATAATGCCGTTAACGGATTGATGACACAATTAATCACCATCTTCTCTGCTTGCCTACTTTGAATATTTTTTTCGAAAAATACCGGAAACTTCGGATCATCTATCTGTGTAACAAATTTGTTAACCGATGCTTCTTGTTCATCCCCCAAGCTTCCAAGAGATAGTCTTCCAGCCCCTTTTTGCTGGATCTTATCATTTCCATAGCGGGTAATACCATGGTCGAAAACACCAATAAAAACTTTTGCTTGTAGATTTCTTAGTTCTTGTGCATTCGTTATTCCATTTTGGATAAATACTAGATAGCTAGATGCATTCAGTTTTTTAAAATAAGGATATAAGGTTTCATTCGCTGTTTTCTTTGTCGCAATGATGTGATAATCATGCTGAGCCGATAAATCGGTATATGAGTAAACCGGAATATGTATTCGCTCGCCATCCAATTGAATGCCATTCTTCTCCAATTCAATCCGTTGTTCTTCTCGCCGGACATAACCTGTCACATCCAACCCGATCCTTGCTAAATGATGCGCCACGAACATACCGACAGCACCCATTCCAATTACGGCAATATTCATCCCATTGTTCCCTCTTTTCATTTCAGTGTAAGATATAAGTAAGTTGTTTTTTCTATCAACTTATTGTGAACGATTTCATTTAATTTCAATCTCCAATATACTATAATAATAAAGAGAAACAAAAGGAGGAACAAGCTTATGTCGGTAGAAGTTGAAAGATTATTGATAAATTTCCGGACGATTGAGGAATTCAAGAAGTTTAAACAGTACGGGATGCAAGAGCTTTCGATGAAGGAAGATCTTGAACATGATATGATCGAAAATAATAGTGAATCTCCGTTCTATGGAATTTATTTCGGTGATTCATTAGTCGCACGCATGAGTTTGTATAAAGTTAAAGCGAAGTATGATTATTATTTTGAACCAAAACAAGATTACTTGGAGTTATGGAAGTTGGAAGTATTAGAAGGCTATCGTAGAAGAGGTTTTGGCGAAGAATTAGTGGAGTACGCCAAGAGTTTTAATCTGCCTGTTAAAACGAATGCTCGAGTGAATTCACACGATTTCTGGGAAAGAATGGGCTTTCAACCAGCACACTATGAAGTAGACCGTGATTTTGGTGAAAATCCATATATTTGGTTACCAGAAGGTGTTTCAGAGCAAGTTGACCCTAATTAAATAACGTCTCAAAACAAGTCAATCCGGAAACCGATTTCATTCCTGCAGACAACTGAGTGTTGAACACTTAGTTGTCCTACAAGAATTGATTTCAATTTCCGGATTTTTCGGTATCTTGTTGACCCTTTTGATCAATGTCACTTATTTTTTCATCATTCTTCTTGTTCTTTTAATGACTGGATCTTTTCGGATATTTCGTCTAAGACTTGATGATATAAAGCTAATTTCTTGGTCAATTCTTCTACCCTTTTGTCAACTGAGCCATTTTTATGTGGTCGCTGTGAATACTCTCCCTTTAATCGTTCCAATTGATCGATTACTTCATCGAATGATTCGATTTTTTCGGACGATTCGTTCACCTGCTTTGAAAATGCCTTGCTGACTGGAGGTTCACTTTTCAAATTTTTCCGCTCTTCTTTTGCCAAAGTAATAGCTTTATTATATTGCTTCCTTATATTGGCATTCCACCGAAAACCACATGCCTGAGGTGTCCTTGAGAGTTTATTTGCGACTTCTTGAAAAGCCTTCATCTGTGTTTTGCCCTCTCGTATGTACCGAATGACTGTTTCGGCTAACAATAAATCTTCATCTTTTGTCCAAGAATCCTGGCGAGTTACCACACATCTTCCCCCCTTAACCTAGCTACTGTATTAAATATTTATGCATAGGCTTGAGAAGATAGACGAAAAATATAATAATTATAGGATTACTTTTTCGAGAAAAATCGATTGACAGCTTCGATATGTGCTTCACTTTCCCAAAGTTTGCTGCAACCTGCTACTTCTTCAACCATTTCATTCTTTAATTTTTCCATAGAATGGTGATGTAGCCATTGAGATTTCCAATGTCTTAATTGGTCCACACTTTTTGATAGAAAAATGGTTAATTCTTCAGCATCAGGTTCGATATTTTCCTGTATAACTTGTTGAATAAACCCAGCTTCTTTTAATTCCTTCACCGTTTTGATCCCTGATTCAATTAACCAATAATGAGCCTGTTGAGGATGGATTCGTCTATATAGAAGAGAACCCCCTCCCCAACCTGTAGCAATGCCGAGGTTCCCTTGGACAAATCCATAGTCCCCATTCTCCGTAGCAAAGCGAAAATCACATGCTGATGCGATCTCCAAGCCGCCTCCTCGGGCAGAACCATTCATCCATGCAAGCGTCGGGAATGGAAGTGTGGCAATCCGATATAAAACTTCTTGCATTGGTTTCAACAACTCAAATGCTTCATCAGCTTTTAAGTAACCGTGAAAATCTTTTAAGTCGCCTCCTGCACAAAAAGCTTGTTGTCCCTCACCTGTAATCACAAGCAATTTTATGTCAGTATTATTTTCTAATTCAGTTATGTATTGAGCGAATAAGGAGACAACTTCTTTTGAAATCGCATTTCGTTTATTTGGTCGGTTAATCGTCAGGACGGCAAGACCATGATCATAAAGATTATATTTCAGCACTTCTTCCATAAAGGATTCCCCCTTGTGCACAATATTGACTACATTTTAAAAAAGCCAATTAATCAAATATATTTGTTAGCATACGTTCAGTGATTCTCACGATTAGCGACCGAATGATAGTGGGATCGTTCAATTGAACAGGTCTTCGATATCGAGACTTCTTCGTAAAGCCTTGTACCCATTTTAATTTTACACTTGATCGGCTGAGAACCTACTTAATACTCGATCTATTCGACCGAAACTTGGCTATCACTTCCGATTCGAGTGATTAGACGCCCTCTATTCGACCGAAATCAAACTCTCGCTTCCAATCCGGGTGATTAGACGCTCTTTATTCGACCGAAATTAGACTTTAGCTTCCGATTCGGGTGATTAGACGCTCTCTATTCGACCGAAATCAGACTCTCGCTTCCAATCCGGGTGATTAGACGCTCTCTATTCGACCGAAATTAGACTTTCGCTTCCGATTCGGGTGTTTAGACGCTCTCTATTCAACCGAAATCAGACTTTCACTTCCGATTCGGGTGATTAGACGCCCTCTATTCGACCAAAATCAGACTTTTGATTGCGATTTGGTAGGGCATCGAAACTCTCGGAACGACGTTTTGCACTTCTCCAACAACGATGGGATCTAACTTATGAAATTAATTCAACATACTTAGTCCTGTTAAAAAAGATGCCTCTTATAAAAGAGACATCTCATTTATCGTAGATTTACTTTTCTACAACTTCTTCACCTTTGTATTGTCCACATTCTTTACATACGTGGTGTGGTTTCATCATTTCGCCACAGTTAGGGCATTCAACCATACCAGGCACATGTAGGTTTTTATGTGTACGACGTTGGTTTTTCACCTTTTTGGAAGTTTTTCTTTTTGGTACTGCCATGATTCTACACCTCCTCTAATGAATCAACAAACCCATTTCATCATTCATTGTTTTGATCTTTATCAAAAAATTTCTGTAACGAAGCTAGACGCGGATCTACCGGTTTATCTTCTCCGTTATCTTCTTCGTGAGTGATTTCTTGCTGTTCGATGTGGGTATCTTCGGTTCGCATTTCCCAACCTTCACCTTCATCCTCAGCTTCACTCAGCTGTTCTTCATCACTATATACCCGTACAGGGACTTCCAATAAAATATTTTCCTTGATATAAGGCTCTAAGTCAAGTACTTCTTGATCAACTAAGAAAATCTCTTCCTCTTCTGATGCCACATAATCCACTTTTGTGAAATTCTCCGTCGCATCGATCGAAAAAGGATATTTAACATCGACCAATGTCCTCGCACAAGGTAAAATCATCGTCCCTTTTAGGTTCAAATCAAATTGATAAACCTTACCGACCAATGTAGCTTTTCCGTCAACTTTTACATCAGAAATCCGACGAATATCATTATTCATCTCTTCCAATTCAGAAACGTCCAGACTACCTTGGAACATATACGGTTCATGTGCTTTGATTTTTTGAAGCGGTATAATCATTGTTTATCACCTCAAGGCAACAAGAGTAATTTTAAAAGGAAATACACCTTTTGTCAATATTTTTTCTTAACAGCAGGAAAATATTTTTATCCATCCTTGATTTTTTCCTTTGTTTCCTTCTAAATTATACGTAAAGAATGAAGAAAGGGCGAGGAAAATGCGTACTTGTGGACTGATTGTCGAATATAACCCTTTTCATAACGGACATGCATATCACTTGGAACAATCCATTCATAAAACAAATGCAGATGTCACCATTGCAGTGATGAGCGGAAATTTTCTTCAGCGTGGTGAACCAGCAATTACTGATAAGTTTTCCCGAACAAGAGCCGCTTTAACAAGTGGTGTTGATTTAGTTGTTGAATTACCATACGTCTTTGCCTGTCAATACGCCGACCTTTTTTCAAAAGGAGCAATAGCCACATTGGATGCTCTAGGTGTAGATCAGATATGTTTCGGGAGTGAATCTGGCAATATACAGCCCTTTTTGAATGGTTATGAAAAGTGGTCTAATGAAAAAACTTTTTTTGAGAAAACGTTAAAAGAATCATTGACGAACGGAGCTTCATTTCCGCAGGCGAGCCGAGAAGCTTACCAAAAGTTAAACCTAACCTCTGAAGCTTTTGATTTGAGTCAGCCAAATAATATTCTTGGCTTTAGTTACGTGAAAGCCATTAAAGAACTAAATGCTAACATCGAACCCACAACGGTTACTCGAACAAAAAGTCAGTATCACGATGAGAAGATCGAGTATTCCATCGCAAGTGCAACAAGTATTCGAAAAGAACTTTTCAACCAACATTCAATGACAGCTCATGCAAAGCAAGCGATGCCGGAGTCGACAGTCAAACAATTAGAAGCTTATCAGCAAACAACCGGTCGTTGGCATGAATGGGAAGGTTATTTCACATTGCTTCGATATATCGTTCAGGTGACACCACTTAAAGACCTGCAACAGATTCATGGCGTCATTGAAGGCCTCGAATATCGACTGAAAGAGACGGCTGGTAAAGTCAACAGCTTTCATGAGTGGTTGGAACATCTAAAGACGAAACGCTATACATACACTCGCCTTCAACGGATGTTTGTCCACCTATTAACCCAGCTTAAAGCAACAGATATGCTGGAAGCTACTGAAATCAATCAAGTTCCATACGTACGAATTCTCGGCATGAATGCGCAAGGTAGGGCCTTTATCAATAAACAAAAGAAAGAAATGACTGTTCCTTTACTCTCAAATTTACAACAAATGAATCATGAATTTTTGACGATTGAAGAGCGGGCGACAAATGCTTATTACGCCATCATCGAACCTGAAGTGGCCCGGAAATTAAAAAAACAAGAGTTAACGGGGCCGATTTTGTTTTAACTGTAGAACGCCAGATCAATTTATTAGCGAACGACATGTAGCTTCACAAAAACTTACTCCCTGCTTCCGATAAACGCAAAATATCGGAAGCTTTTGTGGTTCGTTGGTTCGCTTCCGACATTCGCATCAAATTGAAAATATTGTATCGATTTATTCACCTTTTACAGGGAGGCCTTCCAAGTAATCAACGGCATCCTGAAATTCATCAATTGGTATAACCTTCATATCCGTCTCGATGTCTTTAGCCGTTTGCTTAGCTACTTCATAGTTAGAGCCTTCTTTTCCACCTTCGTTTGGAGCAAGAAAAATGTCAGCCCCTGCATCATCAGCTGCAACGACTTTTTTGTCAATGCCACCAATCGGATGGACGTTACCGTCGTAATCAATTTCACCTGTTGCTACAATTTGATAACCTTTTGTTATGTCTTCATCAACAAGTTGATCGTAAACCTCCAAGGAAAAAATCAACCCTGCACTTGGGCCACCAATTCGACCGCTGTCATAGGTCACCTCACGATCATGAACAATTTCACGATCAGTTACAAGCGAGATTCCGATACCAGGCCGATCAGGCGTTTCACCTAATGGAGCAAGTTCAATTTGTAGATCCATTTCCTCTTCTTCCCGGCTTATGGTCAAATGCAATTGATCACCAATGGATTTTTTTGAAGTAAGTTCAATGACTTCTTCTGCAGAATTGACTCGTTCACCTTCCACTTCGACAATTTGATCACCCGATTTCAGGATCCCTTCGGCCGGCATATCTTCCATCACCAAACCTACATAAGCGCCTTGATAATTAATGGTCAAATCTTCATCTGCTGCCTGAAAAGCAACCATTGTCGCTGCTTCTTGAGAATTCTCCATGAAGTGCAACTGTGCTTCCATATATTCATCTTGGCTGATTCCTTCCGGTCGGACGTCTTCCAAATCATATATCTCGAAATACGGACGAATTTTTGCCATCAAATAAAAAATCGGAGTTGCCTGTCCGCCACGGACCGTTACAAGGTTCATTTCACCTTCACTTTTGCTTCCGTTTTCTACTTTCACTACTCCATCCAACGCTCGTATATCTCCTGGTTGATAAATGTAATAGTCTAATTTATAAAAGCTTAAAAAGAACGCAACGGCTAATGTTACCACTAAGACAAGTATATGTTTTCGTCTAAAATACATTTATTGATCCTTCCAATCTGCCATCATCTTTTTAATGGGATCGAGATATTTCACAGCCTCAATCTCACCTTCTCGAATGATTTCTTCAATTTGTGTATAGTTTCTTGAACTGTATTGATAGACTTGCGGTCGCATAACAACTTCTGCGTCCATGATGGTTTGCTGGGTTATATCATCTTGCATGATGTCTATGCTTTGCATAATCACATCATAAATCGTATTTACGTCTGAATTGTTCTCAAACTTCGAACAATCTACAGCAATAATCAAATCTGCTCCCATATCACGGACAACAGAGATTGGAACCCGGTCTATCACTCCTCCATCAACCAACATACGACCATCTATCTTTTCAGGTGTAAATATACCTGGAATGGATATGCTTGCGCGAACAGCTTGAGCAGCGTTCCCTTCCTTTAAAATAACTTTTTCCCCATTGTAAATATCTGTCGCAACGACATGAACAGGAATCGGAAATTCCTCCAATTGCTTCTGATAGGTAAACATTTGGATATATGATTTGATTCGATCACCTTGGATCAACCCCAATTTTGGAACGGTAAAATCCATAAAGTATTTCAACTTAAAGGTCGAGGCAAGCATATATAAATCATCAATTTTTTGGCCTGCACCATAAAATGCGCCGACTAATGCCCCCATGCTGGATCCGGCTATGTAATCAATGGGAATGTTGGCTTCTTGTAATTTTTTTATAACACCTAGATGAGAAAAGCCACGAGCGCCTCCAGAACCTAGTGCTAAACCAATTTTCGGTCTTGCCATATGAATGAACTCCTCCACTCTTCGTCAGTTCAATGCATAACTGAATGATGTACAAGCGTATATTTGAAGCAGGTAGTTATTTACAAGTTTATTTTACTATGTACAAGACTATTCGTACAGTCAGGGTACTTCAGGGAGGAACCATTGTGAAAGAACAAATTAAATCACTCGTTATGGCAATTTCAGCTTCTTTTTTAGGTGTTAGTATAATTCTTTTTCCTGAACAATCCTTTGAGGCTTCCTTCCGAGGTATTCAATTATGGATCGAGGTAGTTTTCCCTTCCCTGCTGCCATTTTTCATTGTAGCGGAATTATTAATGGCATTTGGAGTCGTTAAGTTTATTGGTGTTTTATTGGAACCGATGATGCGTCCATTATTCAATGTTCCAGGGACAGGTGGCGTTGTATTAGGCATGGGGTTAGCCAGTGGATATCCAGCCGGCACGAAAATAACGAGTCAGTTACGAAAAGAGAATGCGATTAGCAAAACAGAAGGAGAGCGTCTAATTTCGTTTACGAATGCTTCTAATCCACTTTTTATTTTTGGGGCCGTCAGTATTGGTTTTTTCCAAAATGCAAAAGTTGGTTTACTCCTTGCAGTCAGTCATTATCTTGGCTCTATTTTGGTTGGATTGTGCATGCGTTTTTACAAAAAAAATGAACGCTCAACAGTGAATGCGGTAGGAAAAACAAAAAAAGAGGGTCTGCTTATCAAGAGAGCATGGAGCGAACTCCACACTCACCGATTGGAACATAAGCAGACACTCGGACATGTGCTTGGTCGAGCTGTCACCTCAGCCATTCAAACATTATGTATGATTGGTGGATTTATTGTTCTCTTTTCTGTACTTAACCAAATTTTATACCTTACTGGTATAACCGTTCAATTGGCAGATCTATTGAATACCATGCTCTATTCCTTTGAGGACCTCAAACAGTTCACTTTACCAATCGTATCAAGCATATTTGAAGTCACTATCGGTTCTCAGTTAATCACTCAAACAGAACATACGACAATACTTGCACAATTGATTGTTGTTAGTGGAGTACTTGCATTTAATGGATTATCGATTCATGCGCAAATCGCTTCCATTGTTGCTGAAACGGACTTACGATTTGCCCCTTATTTCTTTGCTCGATTTTTGCATATTTTATTCGCAACAACGTTAACATTCATTCTCTATAAGCCGCTTTATGTCAACCGTTTCTCGGAATCAACGAACGAATTACCAGTCATGCAAACGGAACCCAATCCGAGTTGGTTTAGTCAATTTTATGAACAGTTCACTCAACTCGGGCCAATTTTCACAGTGTTGACGCTGATTACATTTTGCTTGTATATGATGATTCAAATCAAAAAATCGCACTCGCGTTAACGACCTCTTTTATTAGCGGTATTTTTCTTTCAACGCTTTTTCAACAGCTGCTGGTACTAAATCAGAAACATCGGATTGATATCTGGCAGCTTCTTTGACAATACTGGAACTTAAAAAAGAATACTGGTTATTCGTCATCATAAATAACGTTTCTACATCCGCATTCAGTTTGCGGTTCATTGAGGTGATCTGCATTTCATATTCAAAGTCACTGACAGCACGTAGACCACGTAAAATAGCTGAAGCGTTTTTCTCTTTGGCATAATCAACGACAAGCCCTTTACTTTCGTCGACTGATACATTCGGTAGATCTTTTGTTGCTTCTTTAATCAATTCAATTCGCTCTTCGACTGTAAATAACGGCGATTTTGATTGATTTTTGAATACAACTACAATCACTTCTTCAAAAATTTCAGCTCCTCGCCGAACAATATCCAGATGTCCATTTGTAATTGGATCAAAACTCCCTGGACAAACCGCTATCTTACTCATTTTATATTCCCCCTCTGATAATAACGATATATAGTAATCGATGTTAAGGATGTCTTCGCTGATTGCTTCTCTTTATGAAATAAATCTGTGCTCTCAGGTAATATTTCATCCTGATCATGTTCACACACAATAAGTGCTTGATCTGCTAAAACACCCGCATCATGCATGGCTTCAAATAAAGGGTCAAAAGATATTTTTCCATAAGGTGGATCGAGAAATACATAATCAAACTTTTTATCCCTTTTACCTGCAGCCTTGATTGCTCGAAAAGCGTCTGTTCGATAGATCTCACACTGTTCAGTTAAATTCAATTGACGAATATTCTCTTTGATCAATTGGTTTGCTTGATAATCTTTGTCCACAAAAATTACATGGTCCACTCCACGGCTTAACGCTTCAATTCCCAACCCGCCACTTCCAGCGAATAGATCCAATGCACTGCCACCTGGAAAGTAAGGTCCGATCGAATGGAAAAGTGCCTCCTTCACTTTATCTGAAGTAGGTCTTGTCTTTTGATTTGATACCGTTTTTATCGGGTGACTCTTGTATTTTCCAGAAATAACACGCATGAAAATCACCTTTTTTTAAAAGTTTATGTATATCTTTGATCGATTCAGTGAAGGATATTCACAAGAGCGGTATTAGAGGAACCGTTCTATACGGAGAAGTCTTATCATTCCCCATAAGTACTTCTTCCGGTTTCTCCTCTCCCTTTTTGTACTCTTTGTTATGCAAAGAGACCTTTTGCTCTTTTTCATTTTTGAAAAAGAGCTTTTTTTATGAGAAAACATCGTGACCATTTGGAAGCGGTTTAATAATAGTGACTTACCAACTATTTTCAATTGTTCACCTAACACGCGACAAAATGTCCCACCATTCAGCAAATTCTTTTTCATTTTACCAAAAAGTCTGCTCTCTTGCGAATGAATTCACAAACTTCTTTCAACATGATAGATTTAAAAGAGATTCATACGGAAAAAATGAATTTGCATGAAACTTTTGTGCAACACGAGGAGATTGATTATGGGACAACGATTTATTCAACTAGGTGAAGGTTACAGTGATTTTTATGAGTTAATGACTTTGATCGAATATATGCATAAGCGGGTGAAACACCTTTATGCGTTTCACACAAAAATAGATGGCAAAGAAAGAACCTCATTAGCGGCATCTTTCCAGCCCACCGAACAAGGAAATTTCCAACCCATCTATATTTGTTTAGAGGGAATCCCTCGTCCTAACGGGATTGATAAAAATATCCGTTTTGAGCAATTTCAACAGCTAGCTGACAAATATAATTTCCAACTTGTCGAGATGGAGGTTCCTTCTTCTGAAAGCTATCACGAATTAACCTTATATTTTAATCAATTGATATCCATCTTACGTCTTAACCATCTATTGCCACCTCTATAACAGTATAAATTAAGCTCCGGGCTTTAGTGAACCACTAATAAGCCCGGAGCTTTTATGTTAACTGGATTTTGGAAAGCTTTCTAACTCCCCTTGTTTCTTAATCGGCTTTTTTAGTTGTTCAAATTCCATTTCAACCTCTGGCCGATGTGAGATCTCCACACTTTTGACGAAATTATAGTTTTCAGCTATTTTTTTTACATTTTCAAGCTCATCTTGATTGACATAAATCAATGCGTATTTCTTTTTCTTAGAGGCATAGATCAGATGCCCCAAACGCTTTAATTTTCGCAGATTTTTCATATGTCTAAACCAAATAATAAGACCTTGTCGTTTTGTGAACATCATCTACCCCCGCTTTCACTGATTACGTCTACCGAATTATTAAGAAGCTTGGCAGCCACAAGAACCGCCGCTGCCACATCCACAACCAGAACCATGATCCTTCAAAGCAAGCCCTTCACGAGGTGCTTTGATGTTCTCACTGATTGAGAAGGCCACAATTTCAGAAACATCATCCAATAAACCTTGCAAAGCTGTTTCTTTTTGACGGAATATTGCTACCCGATCATGCATGTCGAGTTCTCTTTTTGTTCCTCGAATTTCCTTCATGATTTTTGTATAGTCTGGATGGTAACGACCAAAGCGCTGCACATCTTCATAATCATCTTTCATCGCAACAAAATTATGAATCAGCTGTGCAGCCCCCTCGTCTTTATATAAAAGATCTTTCTCTATCTGATAAGCTTCGTATTCTTCTGAACGCTTGATCATTTGACCAAGTTTCTCAGCCTGCTCGAGCAATTCAATAACTTCAATATTGGCTAGCACTCTGACACCTCCATAGGGCTATCATAACAAAATGAAGAACATTTTACCATGCTTTAATCTCTAGAAAAAAGGGCCCATATCTGATCTTTTGTTTTGACGCTTTGATTGATTCACTTGTTCTGATATCCGCTGAATTTGTTCCATTGTAGTGGATAATTGTTTGACATGTTTTTCAATACGGTCAACATCCATTTCGGAGAGTTTATGCAAAATATCTTGCCATTTAATTTTCTGGTTGGAATCCTTTTGTTCATCCTGTTTTGTTTTTGATTCAATGTCTTTTTGAAACAGGATAGCCGTTTCGCCATATTCATCCCACTCATTATAGAGTGATTGCCAATCATATCCGTCTTTCTTCAATTGTTCGAATAATTTTGGATGATCACGAACAAAATCACGAAACTCTTGAACCCGCTTCGGCAGTATGATACCTGACATTTACATCCCTTCCCTTACTTTTATGCTATATACTACGTCAAACCAGGCAAATTGGTTCAAAAATCAATTATGTCTAATTTGTTACACATTGATGATAATTCCGGATTAATAATTGATTAATGTCGCGTTTCATACTATGATAATCTTAGTGAGAAGATATAGAAGAGGTGATTGAATGAAAATCGAGAATAAAAATTTTGATGGAACAGTAATTCACCAAGAACCATTGACACACATCATGGAAAAAAACGGATTTGTGTTGGGTTCCCAGTGGGACTATGAACGTATGACTTTTGATTATAAAATGAACTCTACTTTAAAAAATGTTACTTATTACTTACGTGTAGCGGGAGAAGCTATTGAAGGTGATGTTGATTTTAAATCAGCAGTCATTCGTTTAAAAGAACCATACTTAGGAACTCACTATTATCCACACGGTGTAGAATACGGAGAAGATGAAGAATATCCGCAACAAATCTTGGACAAAGTAGACCGGGTTGTCAAAAAACTCGGTGAAGATTTACAGAAATATAAAGAAAACAATCAATAATTGTTTGTGAAACTTCATTTCATTCAAAATAGAATGAGATGAAGTTTTTTTGTATATACTGGATTGATAAAGTCGTCTTTTCAATATCGGCCATTTATATAATGGATCGTTGTTCGTAATGTCTACTGAATTGACAATGATTTTAAAATAATTTCATATTATTTCTTTTATTTGTTGTTAGCATTTTACTGAACGTGGTATATTGAACATACACAGCATTATGAAGGGGGTTTAATCGTTAAGTGGTAAGAAATTTAAATAAAAAATATTGGATCATCATTTTACTCATTATTCTCTTCATTTTATTTTTATATTTTATCTTGCCGATCTCAATACCTCTCATCTTAGCATTGTTGACAGCTCTTGTTTTAAACCCCTTGATTCGTTTAGCAATGCGTAATCTTCGGTTAAGCAGATTAACTTCCGTGTTAATTGTTTTCTTCATATTCATCATATTGCTGGGAACGATCGGAACATATACAACAGTTAAAACGATTGGCCAGGTCGTTCACATGGCAGAAAATGCACCTTCTTATATTTCAAATGTTGAAGATGTATTGGTCGATCTAAGAGAAGATATTGAGTCGTATACACGGGATTGGCCACCTCAATTTATACAGGAAGTGGAAAAGCGAGCTGTTCAAAACTTCGATAACTTTCAATCACAGTTGATGGAATATATTGAAATAGACAATATCGCCCAAATTTTCGTTAAGATTCCAGAGTTCTTAGTTGGTTTGATCGTCTATTTAATTGCGCTATTCTTGTTCATGCTCGATTTGCCATTACTACGAAACAAAGTTTATTCGTTTCTTTCTGAAAAGTCCCAAGAAAAATTGAAATACATGAACGCTCGGTTATCTCATGTGTTCCTCGGTTTTTTTAAAGCACAATTTCTTGTCTCTCTGATCATCCTGGCTGTAACTCTAGTTGGATTGTTATTTATCACTCCTGAGATTGCTATATTAATGTCAATTATCATTTGGCTTGTCGATTTAATTCCGATTATCGGCTCCATTATCGTTCTCGGACCTTGGGCATTGTATATGTTCATAACTGGAGATATGAGCATGGGTATACAACTCTCTATATTAGCGATTGTTTTACTCGCAATCCGCCGTACCATTGAACCGAAAATGATGGGTCATCATATTGGATTACGAGCGTTACCGACATTAATTTCTATGTATCTAGGCTTACAATTAATTGGTTTTGTTGGATTTTTCCTTGGACCATTGGTTGTCATCTTATTCAATTCGGCACGTGAAGCAGGAATCATTCGGTTTAAAGTAAAATTTTAAGTTAAATAATGAATGAATACCCCCATTTGAAGAGTGTTGATGGTTATTAACAATCTGTTAATGATCAACACGACTGGAAATGGGGGTATTTTATGAAAAATAAAACAGACCGCTGACTTTTGCGTGGCACACATCGGACATTGGCTTTTTCAAGTAAATGTTTCACCACTTCTTTTCCCGCTGAAAACATCACTTCTACTTCATACGATTCAACAAATTGCCCTTTATGAAAACGAAAAGACTCCAGTAAGAGAGCAAACTGCCTCTTAACTGGAGTCAATGAATTGATTGCGTTAAAAAATAGCTTTAAATAAACTTGTACTGTGTCCTCCGTCATAAAGTACATACAGCAACAAGTAAACGGCAACGCCTGTAATAGCTGTAAAGAACCAAATAACACTTGTATAAGGACCGATTTTTCGGTGTTTCGTAATCTTTCTCTTGAATGCCAAGGTCAGTGAAATAATTCCGAATATCCCACCTGTAGTAGCCAAAAAGATATGAAAGATTAAAAAGATCGTATAATAAATTTTTATGTCATCTGGACCACCGAACGCCGTGTTTCCTAAAAAGAGTGTACGTGACATATATAGGATGAAAAAAGACAGTGCTGATATCGATGCTAAAATCATTGAAATCCGATGAGCTTTATATTTCTTCTTTGCGATAAATATCCAACCGATTGCCACAAGTATCGCACTTAAAACAATAAAAAATGTACTGATGGTTGGTAGAAATGGCATTTAAAATCAACCTCTTTCTGGTGTGATGGTTTGCTGTGATGATGGCAACGGATCGATTCCTCTGTTTTCACTGTTATACCATTGATAGAACAATGCTGCTAGAACACCACCGTATATAAATTCTTGGGATACTTTCATCACAATTCCTGCTAATTGTTGATCATTAACGATGTCAACATTCATAAAAATTTGTGGTCCTCCTAAATTTAACCCTTGCAATACTTCAACTGGAACACATAGGGCCAGCGCATTCATAAATGCATCCGGCTGTGAGTAAGTCGCATATAAAGGCGCGTCAGCAAAGATAATTAGCGCACACGATGGCGTAATCAATAAGCCGCTTGCGAAGATATAAAAGATCTTATAGAGCGGTCGAATGATGACACGTTCTTTAAACGGTGTCATTAGTGGCCACCAGAAAAAGAATGCCCCAACAAAAATCAACAATGTAATGCTCCAGTGGACAAAGTTATTCGTTTTGGAGAAATCCAAAACCACAGGTAGATGATAAAACGAAAACAGCGCATGGAATACAATGATCGCAATCAGTGGCTTAGTAAAGAAGTTCATGATTGGACCAATCAAACGACTGTTAAATACATTTCTCCACCATTGTTCTGGAATTCCCTTAATCACAAGCATGGGTATAATAAGATAGAAAATTACCATTTGTAACATATGGACAGACAGAAAGATATGGGACATGATATACAAAGGAGCGCCTTTGACTAAATAAAATAGTGTAAGCGCGAGATAAAACCAAAGTTGTTGCTTTCCGCTTGGTCTTTCCTTTAACCCTGTCTTTTCTTTCAGCGGGCCTGTAAATAAATAATATAATAAGCCTAATAAAATGGTTATGAGTAACGTTAATGGATTCCAAAGTGCTTGGAAACCAAAAATTTGTAGTTTATCCCACATTTTGAATTCACCTCGGGAGTTTTGTCTATAGCGTATTTACCTCAGTATACAACAATTTTTCATTGTACTCGACTCATAAAACCAACGTTTGAAAAATTGTAATAAATAATTTCTCTTTCATTCACATTATTGACTTATTTAAATCGTTTCATCTTTTCACCATGAATGCTTATGCAGCAATAATTTCTAATTCCTGCTTAGCTTGTGGTAAAGGGACACGATGATCCAAATTGCTGTCGGAAGTACTATGCCCCCAATTACTCCTGCTGCTATAATATTAACTGCAGAACCTGTACCACTGACAAAAAACAAAATAATGACAGCTATTACGAGTAAAAGGAATGGTATGATGGACCCTATATTTGCTAACCCTCTTCTTCCTTCAGCCTTCCATTTGTTACTGTAAGTTGTGATTGCCGTCCAAACTGCTGGTACAGAAATTGCACTGAGTATAGTGGCTATTACTATAAGTAGTGATTTTAATGTACCTGAGCTGTTCATCACGCCAACCCAGGAAAGTGCAGTCATTAACATTGATGGAATGGCTAAGTTCTTCATCATGCTACTTGAACTTCTATATTTTTCAATCGTAGAGTCGCTGTCAGTATAGATCGGTTTTGTACCGGGTTGTGCACGAAACAAATGTATGTTCCCTTCTGAGTTAACATGTGTCCATCCAGCAGACGAGAAGAAGTCAAAGTATTCCTTTTTCTCATCCTCCTTTAACCAACGATAATCTATACTGTATATATAATCGGATTTCTTACCTCTCTCAAGTGAATAACCCATAAAACTAAAATCAAATACGTGCCTGCCCTTCAGAGAATATCGACGTAATTTTTCCATATCTTTATTTTCTGAAAAGGCTAAACCGCCTGATGTAATATATTTTATTTGGTTCATTCTTCATCCTCCTTCAATCCTGTCTCTGCTAGTTCAATCATCTGTTTCCTTATTTTAATATCCTCTTCCAACACTTTTTTCCCTTTTTTAGTAAGCATATAAGTTTTACGTCTTGAGTCTGACTTATCATACAAATAAATCCATTCTTGTTTTAATAATTTCTTAATAATGGTGTACATGGAGGCAGGGCCTATAGTAACAGCTCCTTTTGTTGTTTCCTCAATTAAGTTCATAATACCGTAGCCATGTCTCGGTTTAGTCAAAGCAGCCATAATATAAGCCATTGACTCTGTTAATTGCCCCGTTTCTTTCAACTGATCACCCTCTAATTCTCCCTATAATGTATCACAAAACGATATATCTAAAATCAATGTATCACAATATGATATAGTTGTCTACAAGCATATCATCAATTGATATATCTAATGGTAATCTATTGCTCAGACCTATTCTTTGCCTTGAACTTACTTCCTGTATTCCGAATAGAATAAAGAAAAATAAAAGGAAGATAATCCTACAAACGAAGCGGTTCTGCTATGAAACGTGAAATCAGTAAGCACAAAGACTGTGTATTGGTTGCCTGAGATCGGGACAAAGTTTTGGAGAGCATTCATCTTCAAAGAAACAAAGCAATCAAAAACGATTTGATGGTTCACAAGAATATAATTCAAAATATTGGAACTTATGATACGATTAGAATATCTAAATTGATATTATAATTATTTTTCTAAGTAACCGGGCAGTTTGAGTTATCAAGAAAGGGAGATGGCAATTTGAAAAAAATAACTATGGCCTTTCTACTATTGGTCTTTCTGATATCCGGTTGTTCCAATGAAGTTGGCTCAAAGAATGTATCGCTTGATTTCCCAACAGATGTTAAGACTAAAATTGAAAACTTACCTGAAGAAATACAATCAAACTTAAAATATCCAACAGAATTTCCCAACGACCCTTCATTTGTTTCGTTTTCCTATCAAACTACCGATATAAATAATGAACTAAATGGTGATATCATATTTACAGAATTTACTTATGGAGGTGACGAGAAAGGTTGGATGCTTCACGTCACTACTTGGCATTCGGAAGTTCCCAACTTGGATAGCAGTGATTATGAAACTGTAACTTTGACAAATGGTATAGAAGCAAATATTAAAAAGAATAGCCAAGGAAAAGTTTTGGAATGGATCAATGAAAATGGAGAACTTAATTCACTGCTATTGATGCAAACTTCAGAGGAACGTAATTATACAATAGATGATTTGGTTGAAGTTGCTAATTCAATGGTCGAAAGGAAATAATACCTCGTCAAAATCACCTTATCAATTCAAAAATGACTTACAAGTTATGGAGGTCACTTTTTTCTAACCTATAGATCAACAATGAACTTTAACAGCGCCTTAATAAAAGAGCTATATAAAAAAGGGGTATTCGGATTTTATGGTGGAAAGGGCTTATAAGTCACCCTTTTCCAATTTTTTAATAAGTGTGGAAAAATCGACACCATAATTACCTGTTATGACGTGGTCTGTTACTTCATGCCAATTGAATGTATCGTATAACATAGCTTTGCTAAAAGCACTTGAATTAAATCGTGGCTTACGTTTCTTATGGAGGTTCTCATTAAACAATATCTTTGCTCGTAAGGCTTCAAATGAGTAACCTCTACCCATTCGTTCAACTTGCCTAATAATGCTGTTTATGGACTCTGTATAAGCGTTAGTTAGCCCTTTATCAAAGTAGTTGAAGATTTCGTCTTGCCAGTTGTCTACGGCTCTCACAAGGTCTTTATATGCATCTTTAGAGTTGCTTGATAAACAACGTTGTTTCCAATATCTGTAGCGATCTCTTCCTTCGTCCGAATTAGCTGTGTCCCATATCCAGTAAAACTCTTCTTTGAGTTCATAGGCTTCTTTTAAGTCAGGGATATTACCTAACCAAGTTTCTAAAAGGAAAAAGTCTCGTTCATTCAAATCATGTTTGCGTTTAAGAAGGATATACCTCTCACGCATAAGAGTACGCCTTTCTTTGGCAGTCATATTGGCTTTAAGAGACTTCCTGACGCTGTCTAAGGCTTGATTAGCCATACGGACTACATGAAACTTATCTACGACTACTTTAGCCTGTGGTAAGACAGTATTAACTGCATCTTTGTAAGGTTTCCACATATCCATTGTGACGTATTCAATATAATGTCTATCACTAATCTCTGAAAGCCGTTGTATAACAGTCGCTTTGTTACGGTTATGCTTAATATCAAAGATGGTTTTACGTTCGATATTAGTTAGTACAAGACGAGGTTTACGGATAATGTGTATTTCATCTATTCCAAGCCATTTAGGAGTCTCAAATTGGTATTCTCGTTCTTTGAATGCCACATAGTCCTTAAAGACGTTTCTAACGGTCTTTTCGTCTACACCAACGCTTTCAGCTACTTCCACAAAAGTTTTAGACATGGACTGATCTTCAATAGACTTTAACAGTCTTCTGGTCATGCTACGCTTTTCATCCACGGATATAAGGCGTTCCCAAAAGGTAGAGTTACATGTACGACACTTATATCTTGTGCGGTTTAGTTGTAAGCCCACTCGCTTTAAACGAATGGGCAAGTCCATGATTAGTTGCTTTCTTGAACTGTGTTTGTACAGTTTGTCGAAACCACATTCAGGACAACGTTCAGGTGGTTTGATTGCTTCCACTTTAAACATCATGTCGGTTTCATTTTCTTGTGGTGGTTCCATTGTTTTAAGGTCTGGTAGGAATAATAGGTCTGACATAATGTTCATCCTTTACTACTCTGTGGTGTTAAGGGTATCAAGTATAGGCTTAATATCGAAATCATCATTGTTAAATTATTTTTCGTGAGCACAAATGCTCTTAGAACATCCCATAAAGCATTTATATATAATAGATGATCGTAAAATAGTGTGAAAATGTTCCTTTTGTAGACTTTGCTTAACTAATGCACCCTTTAGCACGATAAGAAAATCTTCTATTTGCTGGTATACTTGAATAAGGAGTATTGTAAAAAAGTTCTCTTACCCTGCACAACAAGATAATTTCGATACATCTTTATCGAACGTAAGTGCAGCTAATTTTAGCCCTTCAGCCATTGTTAAATATGGTGCTAGGGTTTCTATTAAATCTCCTATGGTTAAGCCAAATTTAACAGCCAGTGTCGCTGCATAGATGACATCTCCTGCATTCTTAGATACAATATGAACTCCTAATACTTTTAATGTGTTCGCATCTGCCACTAGTTTAAATACACCAGTTGTTTCACGGTTAACAATTGCTCTTGGAACAGCATCTAAAGGTAATACAGACGTCTTCACTTCATACCCTTTCTCTTTTGCTTGTTCTTCTGTTAAACCAACCGTTGCAACCGATGGATTCATAAACGTAACAGCAGGAACTATCGTTAAATCTAATTTCTTGTTTAACCCACTAATAGCATTATCAGTAACAATTCCACCTTCATAGGCTGCTACATATACAAATTGCGGTCCTAATGTCACATCTCCTGCTGCATAAATCTTTTTATTACTTGTTTGAGCAAAATCATTGATTACGATTTCATTACGTTTTCCAACTTCAACACCTGCCGCATTTAAATTTAAAGACTCCGTATTGGGTTTTCTTCCTGTTGCAACAAGTAATTGCTCTGATTCAACGACTTTTTTCTTGCCATCTACTGTTACATGAACCTTTTTTAGTTCTCCATCTTGCTCGACACGCTCAAATGTTGCCCCTTTGACAAGGTTTATACCTTGTTCAATTAATGCTTTTTCAACTGCTTCTGAAATCTCTGTATCATACTCTTTTAAAAGTCGCTCACTTCTTTGCATAAGCGTTACTTCTGAACCTAAATTATGAAATAGTTGCCCAAGCTCCATTCCAATGTATCCTGAACCAATCACCGTTAATCGTTTTGGCACTTTCTTTAATTCAAGTAGTGTTGTACTTGTTAGATATTCCACTTCTTCAAGTCCTGAAATTGGAGGTAAAGAAGGAGAAGCCCCCGTTGCAATTAAAAAACGTTTTGCAGACAGTTTCTTCCCATTTACTTCAACCGTATTTTCATCAACGAATTTCGCTTCACCCTCAATCAAATCAAAGCCATATTCATCGATTAAATCCACATATTTTTGATTGCGAAGCTCACTCACCAATTCATTTTTTTGCTTGATTAAAGGAGCTAATTCCACTTCACCAGCAGATGTTTGTAACCCTGTGAACAGATTTACTTTTGCTAAATGATTGATTTCCCCAGCTCTAAGAAGTGTTTTTGATGGAACACAACCGATATTTACACATGTTCCTCCAACCGTTCCGCGCTCTATCATGGCAACTTTCGCCCCGTATTCAATCGCTTTAATGGCAGCCGAAAAAGCAGCTCCACCAGAACCGATGATAAGTAAGTCATAATTGCCCTCATTACCTAACACCACATTTTCGTTAGGTGATACTTCTTCTATTTCCCCAAGCTGATATTTTGCTTCACCAATAACCTTTTTTGCACTTTCAATCCCTATATCATCAAGTAATTCAAACACTGCTTCACCACGACGAAAACTAGATTCAATATTTTTAGCACCTATATTTTCAAGTGCTGATGCTACGTGTTTTTCACAGCCTGTACAAGTCATTCCTTTAATGTTTACCTTAAATTTATTCATAATAAAGCTCCTTTCATTAATCTCTCATGTTAATGTTTCTATTATTGGACACGAATGTAATTGCTTTTCATCTGGACATCGTTGTTTTAAGTCATCTAACATAGTTTCAATTCGTTTTAAATCCTCTATTTGCTTTTGAACATCCTCTTGTTTTTTAGAAACAAATTCAAACATATCTTGGCAACGAACTTCATCTTTATCTACAACCCCAAGTAATTTATAAATTTCACTTAAAGAAAAACCAAGCTCTTGTATTCGTTTAATAAACCCTACACGCTTAACGTCATCATCTGAATATATCCGATAACCAGCTTTCGTTCGGAGAGGGTCTTGTAATAAATTTTTTCGTTCGTAATATCTAATCGTTTCTTTGTTAACCCCACATTTATCTGCGAACTCACTAATACGATAGATCACCTTATTTCACCCCATCAAAATTATAAACCGTGTACCATAGTACACGGTCAAGTAAATATATTATTCAACTTTTCTTGTTCAAGTATTCTGCATCGTTAGTTACAAGATACCATTTAAACTCATCCATACAATAATTCGAATATCCCGTTAAAGTGTATTCATAACAATAAGTATCCTTTTTGGAGTATGTCATGACACTTTTACCATGTATTGGGCAATATATTTCCCTCGCTCTTGTTCGTTGGACAATTTTATTTTTCTCTCAACATAGCCCTCGTATTTGATTGATACCTTATAATACTATTATTTGTCTCAATATTCCACCAGATAATCCGATTTAAACAACAGTTGTTTTTAAGCTATTAAAAAAGTAATTCCACCATATATTCCGAAGACCCTAAAAAAGAAGACCTCAATTCAAGATTAAGGTCATCTCATGGCCAATGGCTATATTACTAATAAAAATATTATAGAAAAAACTCAACTTTTCTTGGTTCGATATAGATCAAGTTAGTTTTTCATTCTTGGATCTAACGCATCCCTTAATCCGTCACCGATCAAATTAAATCCTAAGACGACAAGCATAATGGAAACGCCTGGAAAGATTAACGTCCATGGTGCAAGCTGAAGGAAGTCTCTTGAATCTGCAAGCATTTTTCCCCATTCTGGTGTTGGCGGTTGAGCACCTAATCCCAAAAACCCTAAGGCTGCAGCTTCCAATATAGCGGTACCGAATCCTAGAGTAGCTTGAACAATAATTGGTGCTAAGCTGTTCGGTAAAATATGATACAAAATGATTCGTCCGTTTTTCATCCCTTGTGCTTTAGCTGCCAGCACATATTCTTCCTCACGCAAACTTATGACTTTTGAGCGTACGAGACGTCCAAATATAGGTATATTGATGATTGCAATGGCGATCAACGCGTTCTCCAACGAAGAACCAAGAATCGCAACAACTGCAATGGCTAGAAGTATGCTTGGAAAAGCAAGCAGGATATCAAATATTCGCGAGATGAGCATATCAATCCATCTCCCAAAATAACCGGCGCAAATCCCAAGTAATGTTCCGAAGATTAATGCACCAATAACTGCAAAAAAACCAACATAAAGAGATATTCTTGCTCCATAGGCAATGCGCGTAAATATATCTCTGCCTAAATCATCTGTACCTAACCAATGCTCCGCTGATGGCGTCATTAATCGATTGACAGGGTCTTGGTCTTCGAATCCATATGGTGTGAGTATAGGGGCGAAAATTCCTAGTATCAAGAAGAAAATAATAATTATAAATCCAGTAATCGCCATCCGATTTTTTCTCAGTTGTTGTAATGTTTCTTTTAAAGGAGATGATTCTTCTATTTCTTCTGAATTCATTTGGTGCTTCTTTTTCGATGGATTGGTAGCGACCTGCTGTTTTTCTTCTTTTTGCATTTTCATACCCCCTTAATATTTAATCCTTGGATCAATAAATGCATATAATAAGTCAACAATTAAATTAATAATGACAAACAAAAATGCAATGACCAATATCCCTGACTGGATCACAGGATAATCCCGGTAATTGATTGCTTCATATACATACCGTCCAATCCCTGGCCAACTAAATATGGTTTCCGTTAAAATTGCCCCTCCGAGTAAGACGCCTACCTGCAAACCAATGACCGTTAAAACAGGAATGATTGAATTTTTTAAAGCGTGTTTATAAATAACTAAAAACTGTCCTGAACCCTTTGCTTTAATCGTTCTGACATAGTCCGATTTCATAACCTCGAGCATGCTTGACCGAGTCATTCTGGCAATAATCGCCATCGGAATGGTTCCTAAAGCAATACTCGGTAAGACTAAATGTTTCAGTGACGTAATTAATTGTTTCATGTCCATGTGCAGTATGGAATCTATTACATAAAAGTGGGTAATCGGGTCAATCGGATCGCGACTTTCTTGTCTACCATAAGCCGGTAGCCATCCTAGCTCTTGAGCAAATAACCATTGCTCCATCAATGCCAGCCAGAAGACAGGCATGGAAACACCGACTAAGGCGAAGACCATTGCCAAAAAATCAAACCATGAATTTTGTTTCCAGGCACTGATTATGCCTGCATTAATTCCAATAAAAACAGCAAATATCATGGCAAAGAAAGTTAATTCTATAGTAGCAGCCAACCGAGGACCGATTTCTGTGGTAATACTCGCTTTCGTTCTGAGGGAAGTTCCTAGATCGCCTTGAAGCAAATCACCTACATATGCTGTATATTGAATGAAATAATTTCGATTTAGTCCCATCGTTTCTTCCAAATTTGATATGGCCTCTTCGGTTGCTGTTTCACCTAAAATAGTTTGAGCTGGGTTTCCAGGTATCAAATGAATGATCGAAAACGTAATGACTGTCATTCCAAAAAGGACTGGAATAAGCATGAATAAGCGACGGGATGTATATGCTAGCATGTCTTCACCTCAATCCTTTCTATGTATCATTCAGAATAAAAAATGAAAGGCAGTAGAGGTTTTCTACTGCCCTATTCATTTTATTAACGATCTAATTCTACTTCTGCTAATGATTCACTCGTTGAAGGGTGAGGTACATAATTTTTGACATCGCTTGAAGTAGCTAACACTGGTTCAGAGTGAACGAGTGGAATCATTGGTGATTCTTCATAAATGATTTCTTGAGCTTTCTTGTATAAATCTGCTCTTTCTTCTTGATCAACAGCTCGCTTCGCTTCATCAAGCAACTTATCTACTTCGTCGTTTTTGTAGAAGGAACGGTTACTTGAACCTGCATTCGAACCATGCAATAGACTGCTTAAGAAGTAATCTGGATCTCCATTTGTTCCAGACCAACCTAGCATAAACAGTTCTTGTTCTCCCGCTGCCGTCTTTTCAAGATAAGGTGCCCATTCTTCTCGCACAATTTTAGCGGTTATACCAATTTCACCTAAGTCATTTTGAATAATTTCTGAGACAGTTTCAGGGTCTGGCATATATGGACGTGCAACTGGCATTGTCCATAATTCAATTTCTAAGCCATCCTCATAACCTGCTTCTGCCAATAACTCTTTCGATTTATCCAGATTATACTCATATAATTCAAGCTCATCGTTATACCCTAAGTAACCAGGAGGTACTGGGTTGATAGCTGGTTGAGCATATCCAGCATATAAAGCTTCCGCAATAGCAGATCGATCGATAGCGTGGTTAATCGCTTTACGAACTAAAGGATCATCCAACGGTTCTTTCTGAGTATTCAAACCGAGATAGCCAAAGTTGTTGGCTGCTCTCGTAAGCAACTCAAGGCCATCTTCTTGTTCAATCCCAGCAGCGTCATCTGGATTTAGACCATCCATGATATCGATTTCTCCTGAACGTAATGCAATTAAGCGAGCTGCATTATCAGGGATAACCTGGAAAATGACTTCATCCAATTTTGGTAATCCATCTTTTCGATAATCTTCAAATTTTTCAAGAATTATTGAATCATCTTTACTCCAACTTACGAATTTGAAAGGTCCTGTTCCGACTGGATTTTCATTAATCGCTGCGCCATGTTTTTCTAAAGCAGCAGGCGATGTGATTGCAAAATAGCTCATTCCCATATTTTGCAAGAAAAATCCTAACGGTTGATTAAGTACAAATTCGATCTCATGGTCATCGACAACATTAATTTCTTTAATGACATGACCGTCATCTCCTTTGAACCCACCGAACATCGTGCCATACATGGAATAAACATATCCATCATCTGCAAACGCGAATTCATGATTCGGATCAGCCCAACGCTCGAAGTTCGTCTTGACTGCTTCCGCATTGAAGTCGGTTCCATCATGGAAAGTTACGCCTTCTTCAAGAAAGAATGTATACGTTAACCCATCATCACTAACTTCCCAATCGTGTGCAAGACCTGGCTTCACTTCAAAAGAGTCTTTTTCGAATTCCAGCAAGCTCTCATAAACTTGCTTCGTCACACGAGATGATTCCCCATCTGTTGTGCTTGCGTAATCTAGGCTTTCTGAATCTCCTCCACGCGCAAACACAAGTACTTGGTCACCTTCACTATCACTTGAAGCTTCTGAGTCAGAATCATCTTCTGAACCACTCGATTCTTCACCATCTGATTCAGAAGATTCTGTCGCATCTACTTCTTCAGCGGATTCATCTTCGTCACCGTTACAAGCTGTCAACACTAATGTAATAGCTAGCATGAAAGTAAGAAAAAGTATAAGTCGGTACCTCATTAAATAGCCCCCTTTATTAAATTTATATAAACATTGATCGCTTGATTAATTGTACAAGTGACAAGCTACCAAATGTTTATCATCAACATTTTCAAACTCAGGTCTAACTTCTTTACATATGTCCATCGCATAAGGACAGCGCGTATGGAATGCACATCCTGTTGGTGGATTGGATGGGCTTGGCACATCTCCTTCCAAGATGATCCTCTCTCGTTCAATGTCTGGATCTGCAATAGGTACAGCGGACATCAAAGCACGTGTATATGGATGTTTCGGATCATCGAATAATGTATGTTTGTCGGTTAATTCAACCATTCTCCCTAAATACATGACACCCACGCGATCACTAATATGTTTAACAACGCTAAGATCATGTGCGATAAAAACATAAGTTAATTTGAATTTTTCTCTTAGCTCTTCCATTAAGTTTAAAATTTGCGATTGTACGGAAACATCCAAAGCCGAAACAGGTTCATCACAAATAATTAGCTTTGGGTTATTCGCAAGTGCTCTTGCGATGCCGATCCGCTGACGCTGGCCACCACTGAACTGATGTGGATATCTTGACGCGTGATAAGCCTCTAATCCAACAATCTCAAGAAGTTCCTTAACCCGTTCTTTTCGTTCTTTTGAAGATTTCATTCCATGAATCAATAATGGTTCACTGATAATCCGTTCAACTTTATGTCTAGGATTTAATGATGCATAAGGATCTTGAAAAATAATTTGCATATTCTTTCGAAGTTGCCTCATTTCTTCACTGGTCAAATCAGTTAAATCCGTCCCTTCAAATTTAACGGACCCATCAGTTGGTTCAATTAGTCGAAGAATTGATTTTCCTGCTGTTGATTTACCACAACCGGATTCCCCGACAATTCCTAAAATTTCTCCCTCGTTCACGGAAAATGATAAATCATCAACAGCCTTTACTTCACCGACACTCTTTCCGAAAATGCCACCTTTTATGTCGAAATATTTCTTAAGATGACTGACTTCAAGTATAGGATTTGTCATTTGAAGTTACACCTCTTTCGGACTTCTCCTCGTCATAAAGAAAGCACCTGACCTGTCTACCACTTTCTTGCTTGAGAAGCTTTGGATTTTCTTCCCAACACGAATCAAATGAATGTTCACACCTAGGTGCAAATCGACACCCAACTTGATCCAAAGATGGACGCATAACCGTTCCTGGTATTGAATATAATTTTTGTTCTGTTGTTCGAATATTAGGTAAAGAACGAATTAATCCTTTTGTATAAGGATGTTTGGGGTCTTTCAAAATCTCCCGGACACTTCCCTCTTCTACGACCTTTCCAGAATACATCACAACAACACGATCACACATTTCAGCAACAACGCCTAAATCATGTGTAATGAGCAAAATAGAAGTTTGTTTTTCCTTATTCAAATTTCTCATTAAATCAAGAATTTGTGCCTGAATAGTAACGTCCAAAGCAGTAGTTGGCTCATCAGCAATCAACACTTCTGGATCACAAGACATAGCCATAGCAATCATGACCCGTTGTCTCATACCTCCAGAAAGTTGATGTGGAAATTCATCAACAACTTCACTGGCCCGTGGTATACCGACTAAATTCAATAATTCAATTGAATAGTTCTTTGCATCCTTTTTACTGACTTTTTGATGGATACGTATCGCTTCAATTAGTTGATTACCAATTGTGAACAGAGGATCTAATGATGTCATCGGTTCTTGAAAAATCATAGAGATTTCGTTGCCACGTATTTTCCGCATTTGTTTTTCAGTAGCATAGGTCAAATTTTTACCTTTAAATTTAATTTCACCTTTGACGATTTTTCCAGGAGGATTTGGAACAAGTTGCATGATTGATAATGAAGTCACACTCTTTCCACAACCTGACTCACCGACGATTCCTACAACTTCACCTTTATGTAATTCGATACTAACTCCATCAACAGCAGGCACTTCTTTATTATCTGTAAGAAAATGTGTATGTAAATCTTGGACAGACAGAATCGGTTCTGGCATAGAGTTCCCTCCAATAAGTACGAAAGTTTAGTTATCATAATATTAATAATTTTTTATTATATAACTTAATATACAGAATAAACAAATAATTATCAACAGTGTTTACTAAATAATTTCAATAATTTTTTAGTAAACACTGTTGTTAATAAAAAATGTCCCAGAGATATCCAATAAGTACAATATATTATATTGAAAAAAGCCAAAAAAAGAACCAATCACTCTATATAGAGCAATTGGTTCTTATCATTATAATTATTTGCTATTAACCCCACCAAACGATGGTTGTAAGAGCTAATACGGTTAAGAATGCTGCAAATATTCCTGAGAAAATCATCGTCACTGGCCAAGTATGTCCTTCATTACTCATATGCATGAAGTAAAAGAATTGGAATCCTACTTGAACGATTGCCAATACAATAATAATTGGGATGGTAAACATTTTACTAACATCCGCCATTACTATACCGAATGCAATCAAAGTGAAAATAATCATCATTGCGAAAGTGACTACTTGATGTTTCATTTCTTCTTTCTTTTTCTCTTTGTAAAAGAGATCTTTTTCAGTTTGGTTAGTGGAATAATTTTGATCGACCATAGTTTAACCTACCACTCCCATCAAGTAAACTACTGTGAAAATGAATACCCATACAACGTCAATAAAGTGCCAATAAAGACTTGCAATATAAAACTTCGGTGCGTTGTATAAGTTGATCCCTCGTTTCCAGTTTCTCACCATCAATAGAATGAACCAGCCTAAACCAAAGGCTACGTGGGCTCCGTGGAATCCAACTAAAGCATAGAATGCAGATGAAAAAGCTGAAGTTGTAAATCCATGTCCATAATCATTAACGTAATGATTAAACTCATATATCTCTAAGCCTAAGAATGAAAGGCCTAGTAATACAGTGATTCCTAACCAAAGCATCATTTTCTTCGGTGCATTATTCTTCATGTGGTACATCGCATAAACACTAGTCAAGGAACTTGTCAGTAGAATCATTGTCATGATGAAGACAAGTCCTAGCCCGAATAATTCACTGGCCGGGACACCATCTAAATGAGAATTTTTCAATGCTAAATACGTTCCAAACAAACTTGCAAACAAGACTGTTTCTCCACCAAGGAAGAACCAAAATCCTAAGAATTTGTTTTTTCCTTCAAGGGTGGCTCTTTCGGGATCATGTGGCAAGTTAGTTGATTTTAAAAGTTCATCAGCCATTAGAACCATCCCCCTCTTTTTCCAAGTCTTCTTTGTGAATGTGGTGACCTAAATCATCTTTCAGTGAGCGAACTGCCATGCTACCGAAGAAGATAATAAATCCGATCACAGCAACAATCCACCACATTGGATTATCCACTTGATAGATAATACCCATACCTGCAATTCCTAAACCAATAGACATGATTAGTGGAATAATGGTGTTGTTCGGCATATGGATATCTCCAAGCGGTTCTGCCGGTTGCATTTTTCCATTACCTTCTGTTTTCTCAATCCATAATGGATCCAATCCACGTACCAACGGCAACTGTTTGAAGTTGTAGTGTGGTGGTGGTGAAGAGACTGCCCATTCAAGTGTACGACCATCCCAAGGATCTCCAGAAGCTTTTGGTTCTTTCATAGCAGTCCAAACGATATTATACATAAATAATATTGTACCGGCAGCCATAAAGAATGCACCAATCGTACTGATAAAGTTGAATAGGTCTAAACCTTGACCTTCTAAGAATACCCAGTAACGACGAGGCATACCCATTAATCCTAAGAAATGCTGCAGGAAGAATGTTAAATGGAAACCAATGAAAAACAACCAGAAGAACCAATGGTTCATTTTCTCATTGAGTACTTTACCAAACATTTTTGGCCACCAATAAATTAATCCTGCAAAGATTCCAAATACAGTTCCTCCGACAAGTACATAGTGGAAGTGAGCAATAACAAAATATGTGTCATGATACTGGAAGTCAGCAGCTGCTGCACCTAGCATAACACCTGTCATTCCTCCAATTGTAAATGACGGAATAAAACCTAGTGCAAATAACATTGGTGACGTAAAACGAAGGGTTCCACCCCACATCGTAAATAGCCAGTTAAAGATTTTAATTCCCGTAGGAACCGCGATAGCCATCGTTGCAATCGCAAATATTGAGTTGGCGATTGGTCCTAGGCCCACTGTAAACATATGGTGTGCCCAAACCATGAAACCTAGAAATGCAATTAATACGGTTGCAAACACCATCGAAGAGTAACCAAACAAACGTTTTTTGGAGAATGTTGGTATAACTTCACTAAATACACCAAATGCCGGCAAAATCAGTATATACACTTCAGGGTGTCCAAAAATCCAGAATAAATGCTCCCAAATAACAACGTTACCACCCATGGACGGATCAAAGAAGTTTGCTCCGAACAATCGGTCAAATGTAAGCAAGAATAAACCTACAGTCAACGCAGGGAATGCGAATAAAATCAATACACTCGCAATGAATGTTGTCCATGAGAACAATGGCATACGCATCATGGTCATTCCTGGAGCACGCATTGTAATAACTGTTACAAGGAAATTAATACCACCCATTAACGTACCAAAACCTGCGATTTGTAGACCAATGGAATAATAATCGAGTCCATGGCCTTCTGAGAATATTGATAACGGAGTATACGCCGTCCAACCAGCGTCTGGAGCTCCACCTGTAAACCAAGAAATATTAAGAACAATTCCTCCAATTAAGAACAGCCAAAAACCTAATGCGTTCACAAACGGAAAAGCAACATCTCGCGCTCCAATTTGAAGCGGCATTGCAATGTTCATTAAAGCTAATAATAATGGCATGGCTGCAAGGAAAATCATCGTTGTTCCATGCATCGTTATTAATTCGTTATAAAACTGAGCCGAAACAAAGTTATTATCTGGTTGTATCAGTTGGATCCGGACCAACATAGCTTCTAAACCACCGAGAATGAAGAAAAAGAATCCGCCAATCAAGTACAATATGGCAATCTTTTTATGGTCTACAGTGGTTAAGTAATCCCACAATACGGAACCGAATCCAGCCTTTTTAGTAGCTGTTGCACTCACAATATTAACCTCCCTATATTATTTCTATTCATCCGAAAGATAGCATTATTGATTACTATCGGAATCTTCCTCTGATTCGCCTTCAGAATCTCCTTCTGATTCACCTTCAGAGCCTTCATCTTCGTTTTCTTCCTGATCAATGAATAAATCGCTTAAGTCCGATTCGATATATTCATTATCTTCAGCATTTTCAGGTGTGATTTCACTTGGACTTAATGACATTAGGTACTCAGCTACTTGATCCAATTCTTCATCAGATAGGTCGTAAGCTGCGGTTGTCATCATGTTTCCAGGTTTCATCTCTTCACCTTTTGTTTCAATCCATTCCATTAAGTTTTCTTTGTTATATTCAAGAACCCCTGCAATTCGCTCACGATCACCGAAGTTTGATACGTTCGGTCCGATTTTGTTCGGTGAAGTTCCGTTAGCGTGACATGACATACAGTTGTTCGCGAAAACTTCTTGACCAGCTGTGGCAACTTCACTTTCTGGAGTTTCCTCAGGATCAATGTTACGCATGTCTTTCACCCATTGTTCAAATTCTCCTGGACTTACTGCTACAACTTTAAAGTCCATCAATGAGTGTGATGGTCCACAAAATTCAGCGCATTTACCCCAGTAAACGCCTTCTTTATCAGCGTCTATCCAGATTTCGTTCCGGTTACCTGTTGGGTTTACGTCAATCTTACCTTGTAATGTAGGGACCCAGAAAGAGTGTATGACATCTTCTGAATGTAGCGATAGGTACACTCGACGGTCAGTAGGAATATATATTTCCTGACTTGTTGTTACGTCCATTCCCTCATACTCGAAATGCCACCAGTATTGCTTACCTGTAACATTAACCCAAATTTGATCTTCTTCTTCACCTTCAGCATTTACTTGTGGCGAAGTATCTACCAAGGAGAAGGTATATTGTACTGTTGGTACAGCTAAAATCAAAATAAGAATAATTGGAACGACTGTCCATAATGTTTCTAATGTGTGACTTCCTTCAACCTGTTCAGGTATAAAGTCTTCTTGCCCTTTTTTCTTACGGAATTTTAAAATGACAAATACATAAATGACCATAACTACAACAAAAACAAACATCATGACAGCAATACTTAAAATCATCAGGCTTAGAATATCACTTGCTCCCTGTCCTTGTGGACGGAGTGCACTTAGAAATTCTTCGCCACAACCTGACAATATAAGTGCTAGAATCATTAAAGCTCCTACAGCTTTAAACTTACTAGTCAAACCTTTCATGTCTTTGGATACCTCTCTTTCTCTTATTCATTCTTATGTTGTGTGAAAATTTATAAAAGAATTAAGAAAAAATTTCTTAATTATTTCAAAAGATTGGTGGAATTGTCGCAATGACTATTCCAATGAAAAATAAGGTTAAATAGTTTAATGAGTAAATAAACATTCTTTTTGCCCATTTGTCGTCATCTTTTGTACGAAAACCTGTGAAAGCAAGGATGACCCACCCAAGTGTTAATAATGTAGAAAACACCATAAATATTATTCCCAATGAAAAGAAATAAAATGGTAAAGGCAATAGGCAAATCGTATAAATGAAGATTTGTCTTTTAGTAATTTTATTTCCATATACAACTGGCAGCATCGGTACATTAGCTATTGAATAATCTTCTTTTTTCATGATAGCCAAAGAAAGAAAATGTGGAATCTGCCAGAGAAACATAATTAAGAATAAAACTAATGCGACTGGATGAAGTGTGGAGTCAACTGCTGCCCAACCAATTAATGGTGGAGCTGCTCCAGAAAAACATCCTACAACTGTATTTATTGTATATTTTCTTTTTGACCACATTGTATATAGAAATACATACACAAACCACCCAAAAAATCCAAAGACAGCAGCGACTGGAGAAACAAAGAACAATATAATCATTCCTATAGCTGAAAAGCCAATCCCCATAGCCAGTACTACTTTCAATGGAATCGTTCCAGTAATCGTCGCTCGCCCCTTTGTTCGGGACATTAAATGATCGATATCACGATCATAGTAATTGTTGATGACACAACCGCCAGCGATTACAAGCGCTGTTCCTGCCATCATTCCAACAAACGCTAGCCAATTGCTCGAAAACGTTTGATTTGTATAGTATAACGCTAGCCAAAAACCCGCAAAAGCTGTCATAAGATTTGAATTCACTATTCCAATCTTAATCAATGCGAGAAAATCTGTCCACAGGGCTTTTACACCAGTACTCGGTGAATCCATCAACTGTGAGGACGAAGTTTGAACTGTGCGTGATTCATTCATTGCAGGATCCCCTCTCGTTTCAACCCTTGTTACATTTATACCCTGACGTACATAATGTTTCATTTTATTTACATAGTTATTGTACCATGTAAACACAACTACTTCTATTAAAGCATATATTGATTTCTTATGTGTGAAAAATATGTGAAAAGTGATTGTCATATTTTTTTCTACAAATTTCGTTCGAAACAGTCAATAAGTGTTTATAACATTATTCTAACCTATTTTTTTTCGAAACTAAACCCTTTTCATTTTAAGCTGGCAGTTATATATTTTTCAACAACTAATATATACATTATAGCTAATGTTAAAAAGTTGTAACCATTGTTTATTTTCATCTGATGGATTTTATATTAAGATAGATGATGAATGTCTTACTGGCCTGTCAGAAAGGTGAATTAATTATATGAAAAAAATATTGCAACCGAAACCAATTGCTATCATTACATCCATTGTTATGTTTTTGGTTTTAATCGGTGGAGCATTAGTTACAAAAACCGAATCGGGTCTTGGATGTGGTCGAAGTTGGCCTCTTTGTGATGGTCAACTAATACCTACCGATATAACATTTGAATTAGTTATTGAATTCGGGCACCGAATCATGTCCGGTCTCGGCATCATTCTTGTTTTACTTCTTTCTTATATCGCTTGGAAAGATTACCGCGATATTAAAGAAACGAAATTTTTGGTCTTTCTTTCGATTCTATTTTTAGTCATCCAATCTTTACTGGGGGCTGCAGCCGTTCTTTTTGAACAGTCAAGCATCATTAAAGCGATGCATTTTGGCATCTCTCTAGTAGCCTTTGCTGCATCTGTACTCCTAGCTTTGATTATATTTGATGTCGATCGAAAGCTTCACACCGAACGGATTCATATACCTAAATGGTTACGAGTAAACTTTTGGGGATTGTTCATTTACACATTAATTGTTGTCTATTCGGGTGCGTTAGTGCGACACAAATATTCAAGTTTAGTTTGTCCAGATTGGCCCTTCTGCTATAATGATTCACCAAGTGTAGCCGGGCTCAATCTAGATCAATGGATCCAAATGGGACATCGTCTCATGGCTGGGTTATTATTTTTATGGGTAGTTGTTTTATTTATTCAAGTGCTACGTAAAATAGATCAACCATTCATTCGTAAAGTTTGGCTGATTGCAACGATATTTATTTTATTGCAGGTTATACTTGGAGCATTCATTATTTTCACTACTGGGAACATATTTGTTGGATTATTGCACGCAACATTCATTTCATTATTCTTTACAATTCTGTGCTATTTCTTAATGTTAGCCCGAAGAAGTAAGTTATCAAATAAGTAAATACGAATAGCCGTCACTAAATAGGGTGGCGGCTTTCTTATATGATTAAATACGTTTTAATATTAAACTGTCCAGCAACCCTATCGTTACTGGACAGCTTTTTTCAATTATACAAACTCTATTAACAAGTCGCCTGATTCCAACGCTTCTCCATCTTTTACTTGTACGGATTTGATTTTCCCATCATATGGAGCTTGAATAGTCGTTTCCATTTTCATCGACTCAGTAATCATCAAATAATCGTTCTTGCTGACAGCTTCTCCCTCTTTAACAAGCACTTCAACGACCGTTCCAGGCATCGAAGCTCCAATTTGTTTTGAATTGTCAGGATCTACTTTCAACTTTTGATCTTGAACATCTTTGATCCGCTCGTCGCGAACGACCACTTCACGTGGTTGACCATTCAGTTCAAAATAGACGACGCGCGTTCCATCTTTTTGTGGTTCTCCAATGGATACTAACTTGATGATCAATGTCTTTCCTTGCTCGATTTCGACTGATACTTCCTCACCTAATCGTAAACCGTAAACAAAAGATGGTGTATCAAGTACGGATATATCCCCATATTGATCGACAAATCGCTCATAATCTAAGAAGACCTTCGGATAGAGTGCATAGGATATCACTTCATGTGAAGTTACTTGACGATTTACTTTCTCATATAATTGTTCTTTTAACGCCTCAAAATTAACAGGTTTTAACTGTTCGCCTGGTCTTCCGGGGATTTCCTCTTTGCCTTTCAAAATAATTCGTTGTAGTTCTTTTGGAAATCCTTTGTAAGGTTTTCCGATCATGCCTCTGAAAAATTCAACCACTGAATCTGGAAAGTCAAGATTCTCTCCTTTTTCATAGACATCATCAACCTTCAAATTATTTTGTACCATAAACAGTGCCATGTCGCCGACGATTTTAGAAGATGGCGTCACTTTGATTAAATCGCCAAACATATCATTGACCGTACGATACATGTATTTCACTTCATCCCAACGATCACCTAAACCGACCGCTTTTGCTTGCTGTTGTAAATTACTATACTGTCCACCAGGCATTTCATGTAAGTAAATCTCCGTGTGAGGTGCCTTTAATCCACTTTCGAAATTAGCATAATAATCACGGACATCTTCCCAATACTTATTTAGTTCTTCGTATGATGCAATATCAACTTTAGGTTGTCGTTTATTTCCTTCCAGTGCATGATACAAGCTATTCGCACTTGGTTGAGAAGTATGCCCGGCCATTGAACTGGTAGCCACATCAACTGCATCGACACCAGCCTCAATGGCTCTCGCATACATCATGACGCCATTTCCGCTTGTGTCATGTGTGTGAAGATGAATAGGAATGTCGATTTCTTGTTTCAATGCAGAAATCAACTGATAAGCCGCTTCAGGTTTCAATAATCCAGCCATATCTTTAATACCTAAGATGTGAGCACCTAATGATTCCAGTTCTTTTGCCAAATTGATGTAATAATCCAAGTCGTATTTATCTCTATTTGGATCTAAAATATCTCCTGTGTAACACATTGAAACTTCAGCGATTTTATTTTGTTTTCGAACCGCTTCGATTGCTGGTTTCATGCCTTCAACCCAATTCAAGCTATCGAAAATCCGAAAGACATCAATGCCTGCCTGAGCACTTTTCTCAACAAATTCATCGATGACATTATCCGGATAATTTGTGTATCCTACCGCATTGCTCGCACGTAAGAGCATCTGAAATAACACATTCGGCATTTTTTCACGCAACTTAATCAATCTCTCCCATGGATCTTCTCTCAGGAATCGGTAAGAGACATCAAAGGTTGCCCCTCCCCACATTTCCACTGAGAATAAATTAGGCAGGAGTTTTGCCGTTGGCTCAGCAATTTCTAATAAATCTTTTGTACGTACACGCGTTGCTAGTAACGATTGATGTGCATCCCGGAACGTAGTGTCTGTCAACAATACTTCATTTTGTTGTTTCAGCCATTCACTGACCGCTTCAGGTCCTTTTTCATCAAGCAATTGCTTCGTTCCTGCTTCTGAACTACTGTCCGGATCTACAGTTGGAATCCTTACTGGATCAAATAATGGCTTTTTCTCCTGCCCTGTCGTTAACGGACTGTTGACAGTTGTTGAAGCCAAATAAGATAACAGTTTCGTTCCTCGGTCTTTCTTTTTCGGAAATACAAAAAGTTCAGGTGATGAGTCGATAAAGGTTGTGTCATAACTACCATTCAAAAATTTATTGTGTAAAATAACATTTTCTAAAAAAGGAATATTTGTTTTAATACCGCGAATTCGAAACTCCTTTAAATTCCGTACCATCTTTCGTGCTGCTTGATCGAAAGACAGAGCCCAAGTAGATACTTTTACAAGCAACGAATCATAGTGCGGTGAAATGACTGCTCCTTGAAAACCGTTACCAGCGTCCAATCGGACACCAAAACCCCCACCTGTACGATAAGCCATGATTTTTCCTGTATCCGGCATAAAATTATTCAATGGATCTTCAGTTGTTACACGTGACTGAATCGCATATCCATGTGTCGATATTTCTGATTGCTGCGGCAAACCGATTTCCTTATCATGCAAGGAATAACCCATAGCAATTCGCAGCTGCGTTTGTACAATATCGCAACCGGTAATCATTTCGGTAATTGTGTGTTCGACTTGAACGCGCGGATTCACTTCGATAAAGAAAAATTCGTCATCTGTCACCAAAAACTCAACCGTACCAGCGTTGAGATAATTTACATCCTTCATTAATTTGACGGCAGAATCACAAATTTCATCCCGTTGTGATTCTGATAACGAGATACTGGGCGCAATTTCTACTACTTTCTGGTGACGTCGTTGAATCGAACAATCTCTTTCGTATAAATGAAGCATGTTCCCCGCTTCGTCACCTAAAATTTGCACTTCAATATGTTTAGGTTGTTCTACTAATCGTTCCACATAAATTTCATCATTACCAAAAGCCGCTTTGGCTTCGGATTTTGCGCGGTCATAAGCTTCTTTCAATGCTTCTTTTGTACGAACGATTCGCATCCCTCGTCCGCCTCCACCAAGGGCTGCTTTGATGATTATCGGAAATCCATGTTCTTTCGAAAACGCTTCCACTTCTTCCAATGATTGAACAGGACCATCTGTACCAGGAATTACAGGAATTCCGGATTGCAACGCTTGTTTCCGAGCTTTTACTTTATCCCCAAATACATTTAAGTGCTCACTTGTCGGACCAATAAAAATGATGCCTTCTTCTTCACACCGTTTGGCGAATTGAATGTTTTCAGATAAAAATCCGTAACCTGGGTGGATGGCATCTACCCCGACCCGCTTTGCTAAATCAATAATTCCCTCGATATCCAAGTAAGCATCAATCGGCTTTTTTCCGACACCAACAAGATAGGCTTCATCTGCTTTATATCGATGATACGAGCCTGTATCTTCTTCAGAATAAATGGCAACCGTGCGTATATTTAATTCTGTACACGCTCGAAATACACGAATAGCTATCTCTCCTCTATTCGCTACAAGTACTTTATTGATTGATTTAATTTTCGTCATGATGGACCTCCCAAATTCGCAAATTTTCTCTTATCTCTCTTAACTTTCAACATAATTTTAAAAATTCCTGCAAAAAATGAATAATTGTTCAGTAATAATTCTACCTGTTCCGTATTTTTAAAAAACGGGTAAACTGTATACTATATAATTATTGGAGGAATTCGTATGAAGCATAAACAGTTAAAACCGGTTCATAAGTCTTTTTTTGAAAAGCCGACACTTCAATTAGCCGAAAAGTTGCTGGGTTCTTTTTTAATTCACGAAACCCCTAATGGGATTCTGGCAGGAAAAATTGTTGAAACAGAAGCATACATGGGACCTGAAGACCGAGCAGCACATAGCTTTAATCATCGCCGGACAAAACGAACGGAGATCATGTTTCACGAGGCTGGCTTGGCCTATATCTATACGATGCATACACATAATCTAATGAACGTCGTAACCGGCCGAATGAATCAACCGCATGCCATTTTAATTCGTGGAATGGAGCCGATTATTGGAGAGGAAGTCATGCTAGACAACAGACCAGTCACAAAAAGAACGAACCTGACAAGTGGACCAGGTAAACTCACGAAAGCGATGGCTATTGATTTATCTCATTATGGTCATCAACTGTGGGAGAAGCCACTGTATATTGCGGATGGAGAAAACCCTAAAGAAATAAAGGCCGGAAGACGAATCGGCATTCCAAATGCAAAAGAGGCTGTTGCTTATCCTTATCGGTTTTGGATAGAAAATAATCCCTTTGTTTCGAGGTAAATATACGTTTGTAATGAATTATTTTATCAAAACATTTTTTGATTCGGCGTTTTGCTTTCGATCTATTCAACTCACTTAAACGCAAAAAAACTCAAACATATGCCTTCACGAACTGGAAGTAAGCATTGTTTGAGTTTTTATTATGATAAATTCTTCGTGTCTTGGGCAACCTCATGCAACGCACTCAATTGTCTTTCCAAGTTTTCCATAATAGCTTTACCATCTTCTTCTTGAATTAAATCCAAGCGAACGGCAAAGTTTATTTCTCTTGAGAGACCAAACATCTGAGTATCTAATACCTCTTCATATAAAGGACATTGAGGCATGGTTAAGTTGTCCATTTGAACTTTGATAAGTTGTAAAATTTTATCAGCATCTGCCTGCAAGAGGGCTAGGGCTTGGTTCTTTTCTAGTGATATTCTGGATGACACAGAAAATCCCTCCTAACTTTCCTACGCTCCCTTATTAAATAGTACCTTCTTCAAGGTAAAATTGCAAGAAATTATCCATGAACAAAGCCATTATAAGAAAGACGTTTTTCTAAAAGATCGACCAACGTTTATCATCTGCTAGGTCCTTCAAGAGGTGCATACCGACAACGCTGTTGCCCTGTTCGTCTAGTGCAGGTCCGAAAACTGCCAGTCCGCCTGATTCTTTAATAACACCCATAATACAACCAGACACTCCACTTTTCGCTGGTATACCAACATTGATTGCAAAGGTTCCGGAAGCATCATACATTCCACAAGTCACCATAAAGGTTTTACAAACACGTGCAACATGTGATGGAAGCAGTGGTTGATTTGTATCTGGATCTTTTCCATCATTGGCAAAAACTGCAGCAATACGAGCTAGCTGTTTCACATTGACTGTGATTGCACATTGTTTCGTATAAACATCAAGTAACTCTTCTACACTTCCGGTAATGATACCATTTTGTTTCATGAAGTAACTGAGCGCACGATTCAAAAATGCTGTTTCAAACTCTGAACGGGCTACTTCTTCGTCATACTCAATCGACGGATCATCGGTTAATAGTCGAACAAGATTTAAAATTTCTTCAACCATTTCTTCTGACCCACGTCCTCTGATCATGTTGGTAACAGCAAGTGCACCTGCATTAATCATCGGGTTTAATGGCTTGCTCGGTTTTTCAACTTCTAACTTTTGAATGGAATAGAACGGGTCAGATGACGGTTCCTTACCGACTCGAGAAAAAACAGCTTGCTCCCCGTGTTGGATCAAGGCAAGTGCTAATGTAAGAACCTTTGATACACTTTGAATGGTAAAAGAATAATCAGCCTGTCCCGCACATGCTACTTCTTTATCTCCAATCGGATAAAAGGCCGTTGCATTGATTTCTGGTTGCTGATTGGCCAAAGCTGGAATATAATCTGCGACCTTTCCATTATTTGCATAAATTTTCACGTGTTCGAGCCAATAATGTAAGTCTTTTTCATCGATTTCGATCATGAAAAATCACTCCTTTAATGCATTCATCAAAAATGTTCGTTATACTTGTATAGAAATTTATAAAAAAGAGGTGTAACAACGATGATTGTTCAATTAAAAGGGAACGTTCAATTTCCCATAACACTTGACCCAACAGTATGGATCTTTGATGATCGAAAAATCAAGCTGGAAGAAGCCTTTTTACCGGATAAAGAAGAAAACCATCCTGAAAAGGACGTCGAGCCTCAACAGCGGATCAGACCACCTGTCAAACGAAGTGTCAGTCGATTTGAAGGTAAAAAAGTGCTTGAAAACAGTTATGTGATGCCGATCAAACCTTTTTTAGAAACATCCAATCCAAAAGAGGATGCAACCTCAGCCATCCTACATACCGACCAAGGTGAAATTGAAATTTCATTGGATGAATTAAAAGAGTCGTTATTGATCTTTGCAATCGACGGTAAGCCGCCGAAAGAAGATGGACCCGTTCACCTATTATTCGGTGATGGTACCAATCAACAGAATCCTTTTAAAGGCATTGATGTGATTACGATTAACTAAGCCTTTCCATTTTCTCATAGATGTTGATTAACTGTCTATTTTTACAATGCATACAACCTCCTTTTTTGCTCAAGCTAGTTAAAAAAGGAGGTTATTTATTTGAAGTGGAAATTTACACTCCTTATCTTATTTATACTTCTTTTCTCAGCTTGTAGCAATCAAGAAGCTAACTCACCCGAAAACACTGCAAGTCCGGACTTACAACGTGTAAATGATCCAACGAATCATCAGACTACTCAAGAACATACAAACCAAGAGGCGGCTGAACGATTAGTCCAGTTAGCCAACAGTGTTCCAAATGTAAACAATGCACGAGCTGTCGTCTTTGGTGACTATACAATTATCGGTATAGATATCGATGAAGATTTGGATCGAGGTAAGTCAGGATCTGTTAAACATGCAGTAACAGAAATCATTAAACACGACCCTTACGGTCACTATGCGTATGTTATGGCTGATGGTGATATTATGAAACGAATAGCGAATATTAATGAGTCTATTCAAAACGGCCAAGGACGAAGTGTCATTTTAGACGAAATTGCTAATGTAATTGGACGATATATCCCTGATATGCCAATGCGTGAGACAGATCAAGATGAACAATATGAGAAAAACCAAGAAAACACGGATGACATTCAACAAGAGCGACAAGAACAAAATCAACCACTATAATCTTTACTTTATTTACGTTTACGCAGGAAACTCCCTTGTCCATCACACAGACAAGGGAGTTTCAGTATTATTGTTGAGTTGGATATTTAGTTGGGTCTTCGCCTTCACGAACTTTATTGTAATATTGAACTCCAAATTGCGATCCTTCATTGACCATTTTGGAGTTTTCGTCATTCTGTAAGTCGGGTTTTCCTGATTCAACTTCAGGGATTTGATCTTTTTCACCGAAATATTTATTTTTCAGCCCTTTGATTTTCGTCATCACTTTTTGTTTTCGATTTTCATCAGACATTACATAAGCGACTGCTCCTGCTCCGAGTGCCGCAAACAATCGTTTTTTCATCGTAAATCCCCTCCTCATTATGTTCGGAAACGCTTATGATTTTATCAATTCCCTATCCAACAATTTTCAAACCTTGTCCTTATATTTTTTGTTGGCCGGCAATTCTTATTCATCATTCCAAATTTGTCGTTGTTGGTGGTATAATGTAGAGTGGATTTGAGGTGAAAATAATGCGTGTAAAATGTATTCTATGTGATCGGGTAGATACCTTGGAGCCTTTTTCATTAGTCGCCAAAGAAATACAAAAAAGAAGAAAGCTCTCCTACTTATGTCCTGATTGTGATCAACGGATCACTCAGAAAGTTGAACAAAAATCACAAGAATCGCCACAAAGCAAGACAATTAAGACGGACTTTTCCAGTAAAAATTAAAAAACTGCCGCCAGTGAAGGCAGCAGTCTCTATTCATTGCTTGAACGATTTCGTTCTTTTCGTTCCCGGTATAGCCGAAAACGATAAATCCCTAGTACAAGAGCAATCACAATAAGCACTTCAGCAATTGGCAGGGCAAATATAGCAAAGATCGCTAAGATAAAACAACCAATAAATAACATTATGTACACAATGATTGATTTCAATAATGGTAATTCTTTTGCGAAGCCTAACTTATATGTGATTACTGCTAAGATAAATATAGCAAAAAACATTAGCCAAAACCCTAGTTCTCCACCAACGTCCATTAAAAAGTAACGTTCGACCGGGCTAAAGCTAAATTGTTGGGAAACCGTTTTATCCATCGGGTAACCTCCTATCGTGTCCTATACAATCATACTAAATCAATTTGTTTTTTTCTATAATGAAACCATAAAAAACATAACAAAACCGTGAATTTATCAGTTTAGGAGTTGAATAATAATGAAATTTGAAATAAAGATGGCTTTATTGGCCGTGTTGGTTGTCTCACTCTTTTTAGCGACAGCAGTTGCGATAAGCTTTCAAAACTTTTGGTTGGTTTTTGCCTTTTTCTTCGGAGGCATGGCTGTGATGGTCTTTGGCCTACGCTACAAAAAGAAACATTACTCATCAATTAAAAAGTAATCGTTTACGTTTTTTGTAGACTCTAAATAAGTATAAGTACTTAAATCGGCTGCACTGTGCATAAACTTACTGCGACTGTGCAGCCGTTCACTTAAATGGTATAACGAATTCTAAGCAAAAACGTTCGATGTTATCCATGCAGCCTATTTCTCTTCAATATAGTCGATGTAGCCACTATGAACAACTTCATTTGCTGCCAATACAGTATTGTCTTTTAAAAGATCAAGCGGTTCTCCATTGACCTGAGTCGCTTTGCCTCCAACCTCATTAATGATAATTATACCGGCAGCTATATCCCATGGAGAGAGGCGCATCGTTATATATGCGTCAATAATCCCTTCTGCAATATAAGCAAATTCAAGTGCTGCAGAACCATAGGAACGTGTACCTCTCACATCGCGAATTAATTGATGGATTTTTTCTTCATTTAAGCGTCTATTTGGTATAGACCAGAAACTGTTAATTCCAATTAATGTATCCTTCAATTCTCTTTCTTTTGTCAATTCGGGGATTTTTTTGCCATTTTTATAGGCGCCTTCTCCCTTTATACCCTCATAGAGTGTATCATCCATCACGTCGTAGATCAGTCCAACAATACCTTCACCATTATGATAAATACCAATTGAAATCGCAAAAAAGCGTTTTTGATGAATAAAGTTCATTGTGCCATCGATCGGATCGATAATCCATACGGTTCCATCTAAGGAGTTAACCTCGTCTCCCGTTCCTTCTTCAGCCATAATTTTATGATCTGGAAATGAACTCCTAACTTTTTTGATAATAAATTTTTCAGTACTTTCGTCAATCTCTGTGACTAAATCTTTTCGATCTTGCTTTGTATTGATGTCATAAGGACGTTGCATATGGTTTTTTATTTGTTCACTTGCTTTGAAAATAATTCTTTTTGCTTCATCGATTAATTTACTTTTTTCAAAGTTGTCCATTCTATCTTTCTCCTTCTATAAAAACTTCTTCATATCAAATATCCTATCAAATAATGCCGAATAATACACTTAAAGTACAGTGTCCTTCACAATTCTTAACGTTGTCATTCGATTTATGCTACAATTTCAATGGAGAAAATGGAACTGAAATGAGGTGACAAAATGAGCAGTTTTAACGGCTTTGAACAACGAGACTTTAATGTATTTACCATCGATGGCTTGGAAGAACGAATGGAGGCACTCAGAAGTCGAATTTCCACCAAGCTTGAGGCGATTGCTAACCATCTTGAACCTGACCTATCCAGTCTTTCAGGTGACGAGATGTTTGTCCATGTCGCCAAGCATGCTCGTAGAACAAAAAATCCTCCGAATGATACATGGGCTGCATTGGCAAGCAGTAAGAGAGGATATAAGAAACTACCACATTTCCAGATTGGTATGTGGGAGTCTCACGTATTCATCTGGTTTGCGGTCATTTATGAAAGTCCAATAAAAGTAGGTTTAGCTGAACAGCTGAAAAAGCACAAAAAAGAAATTTTAAACGAAATACCGAATGACTTCGTTTGGTCAGAAGATCATATGAAACCAGAAACAATTTCACATGAAGAAATGAAAAAAGGTGAATTCGATCGTGTCGTCGATCGCCTGGAAAATGTGAAGAAAGCAGAAATCCTTTGTGGTAAAACATATGACCGACAAGACCCCATCTTACAGGATGGTGAAAAATTTCTGAAAGAATGCGAAGATACGTTCAAGCAACTCATGCGTTTTTATGATCTTGCTAAAAATGTCTCAACGAATAATTAATAAATAGCGACTAAGACAAGAACGTTAATGTATTATTTGTTTCCATCGTATTGAGGTTATTTTGGTTATAAGAATTGAAAAGATGATCCCGATTGCCAATCGAGATCATCTTTTTGTGCTATAGTAATAAAATTTTCATAAAATCAGCAATTCTACATTTTAATCTTTCCATCACCAGCTGCTCTCGCTTTTTTTATCACCTGAAAAGGAATGAAACCTGATTTTTTCTCAAAATCTTTAAATAAAGTTTTTTCTTCAGCTTTTGATGGAACGACTTTTTTAAACTCTTTGTATGCCTGTAATATATCCTTTGGCCGTGTTCCTTGCTCATATGCTTCTTCAACCTTTTGAAAAAGCCCAATGACGTTTACAATTTCATCTGTTGTCCAGTCTGGATCAATTGGATAGCTATATTCCATACGATCAGTACTCCCTTTATTTCGTAGTTATTTGTGTTAAACGCTGTTGAATTTCATCCACTTCATCAACCATTTGATCAAAAAGCTCCTGAACCGATGGGAGATCTTGTATTCGCCACGCGACTTGCCCTGCCCAAACAAAACCTTCATCTACTTGTCCCTCTTGTGCAAATCGTTTGTTGGCTTTTCCGCTAATATAATCTTTCAATCCTTCATAACCGACATTCTTTTGTTCCAATTCTAAAATTTTATCGGTCCAATCGTTTTTCAATGCACGAGCTGGAGCGCCAATGGACTCTTTAATCAATACTGTTGACTGGGCCCCGGCGTCAAGGATTGCTTGTTTATAGGCTTCACTTGCATGGACACACTCTTTTGTTGCAATAAACCGGGTCCCCATCTCAATTCCTTCAGCACCAAATGACAATGCAGCCATTAACCCTTTGCCATCACTAATTCCACCAGAAGCAACTACTGGAATATCAACTGCTTGGACAACTTCAGGAATGAGCACGAAATTTCCGATATGGTCTCTTCCCAAGTGTCCTCCGCCTTCATAGCCAACAACCATTACTGCATCAGCACCTAATTCTTCAGCTTTCTCTGCTTGTCTTCTAGCTGCCACCAAAACCAATTTTTTTGTGTTTGTTCCTTGAAACATTTCCAGTACAGGCTTCGGATTCCCACCTGTTACGGATATCACTGGTACGTTTTCATCCAAGGCCACTTGGACCATATGTTCAAACGGCCGACCATGCTGTCCGATCGCAAAGTTTACACCAAATGGTTTGTCAGTTAATTTTTTCACTTTTTGTATTTCTTCCCTCAGTGCATCTTCATTATCCAAACTCATGGCAGTAATCTGGCCCAAACCGCCAGCATTTGAAACGGCTGCTGCTAATTCAGCATATGCCAAATGAGCTAATCCACCTTGAATAATCGGCATTTCAATTTTAAGTAATTCCGTCAATCTCGTTTTCATCATCATGCCTCCTGCTATGGTATTCTGTCTTCATAATATCATTAAATTCAAATTAATTAAAAAACCACACCATTCACATAACCTTCAGTGTACATATAAAAGACTGCCTGCTTCACCCACCACCTTTGAAAGGTTGTTTGAGTTTAAACAGACAGTTCGATTATTTACGATTCAATTGTTTGAATTTCGTATGGATCGATGAAGCCAAACCCTTTATCTCTTAAGCCGGTGATAATATCAGGTAAAGCTTCTTTCGTCCATTCTCGGTCATGCATCAGAAGGTTGGAACCATTCCCTAATAGCTCTGTTTCCAACATGATTTCAGTTAGCGCCTCTTTTTCCATATAGTCTGCTTTAAAGTCATAACCAAATGACCAGTTCATCAACAGCATGCCCTCTTCTTTGACAAGCTTCTTCGCGTAATCTGTATTTGCACCATGTGGAGCTCTGAAAAACAGTGGGCGTTCTCCAATAATTTCTTCAATCTTATCGCTTAGTGGAATAATTTGTTCTCGCTGTTCTTCTTCTGTTAATTCCTTTAAATTCTTATGATCATACGTATGGTTACCGATCGGGAAACCCATTTCGTGAATCTGTTTTAACGCTTTTTTCTCTTCCTCAGATTCAATAAAGTGACCATTGACAAAGAAAATTGCTGGAACGTCCATCTCCGTTAAAATCTCAGCCATTTCAACTGCATGTTCATCAGGTGCATCATCGATTGTCATCAAAACCACTTGCTCGTCCGCATCATCGATTGGATCAAAGCCAAATATGTCGTTCATTTTATATTTGGGTGTTTTTTCTTTTTCTTCTGTATCGTTAGTTTGTTCTTCTTTTACTTGGTCATCCTCATTTTCATCAGCAGAGTCGTCCGCTTCTTCGACTTCTGTTTCTTCTTCTTTTGCTGTTTCTTCTTTTTCTGTTTCTTCCGCGGATTGCTCTGTATCTTCTGATGCGTCCTGTTCTGTTTCAGATTGATGATCATTAGGTGCTGCTTCGTCATTTGTTTGACAGCCTACAACGAATAATAAAATAAGTAGTATTCCAATGGTGTATTTCGTTTTCAATGGTTGTCCTCCTATTTATGTAATAACTTCATTATAACTCGATATTTCTTTTCTTGAAACAGTTATTTTTTTGTTGAATGGTTATTTTATAAACAAGAGGGTAAAAGTAAAAGAACGCTAGTAAATGAAATTTCCTTGATTGTCATTTGAATTTTTGTTTCAATAGATTATGTCCTTATGATAATGTGCGTTTTCTCGTCCAATAGGAGGTTTTTTAACATGGGAAAAAAGGTTACTAAAGTTTTTTATATTTCTTTATTAATAGCACTTATATTTATTGTTTGGGGGATTATTCCTTCAAGTATCCTACCGACTTGGAACTTAAATAACATTACGACTAATATTCAAGGTTTTATTGTAGATAAGTTCGGTTGGTTTTACTTACTTTCAGCAACTTCATTCCTGATCTTTGCTATTTTCTTAGTTGTCTCGAAATATGGGAATATCAAATTAGGAAAAGAAGCAGACAAACCAGAATACAACTATTTAACCTGGTTCGGAATGTTATTCAGTGCAGGAATGGGAATTGGGCTTGTATTTTGGGGAGCTGCGGAACCTATCTCGCATTTCAACATGCCTCCTTATGCAACCGCGAATGAAACGGAAGCAGCGAAAACTGCATTACGGTATTCATTTTTCCACTGGGGACTACATCCTTGGGGGATTTATGCAATTTTAGCTATGGCACTAGCCTACTTTCAATTCAGAAAAGATGAACCAGGATTGATCAGCACAACGTTAAAACCATTATTTGGGGATAGAATGAATGGGCCATATGGTACAATCGTCAACGTGATTGCTGTCTTTGCGACAGTATTCGGTGTTGCAACTTCTCTTGGTCTAGGTGCACAACAAATAGCCAGTGGATTAGGATTCATTATACCTGGAATCAGTAACACAATTGTCGTTCAATTGATTATCATTGCAGTAGTTACTGTTTTATTCATGATATCAGCAGCGACTGGATTGAATAAAGGTATTCGGATTTTAAGTACAACGAATATTATTATTGCATTCTTGTTGATGTTTTTCTTGTTGTTCGCTGGACCAACTAATTTCATCATGAATTTCTTTACAACTTCATTAGGCGGTTACGTTCAGAACTTACCGTCCATGAGCTTTAGAACAACACCTTTCAATTCTGAAAACGCAGTATGGCTACAAGATTGGACGATGTTCTATTGGGCATGGTGGATCGCATGGGCACCTTTCGTCGGAATGTTCATAGCCCGCGTCTCTCGTGGACGTACAGTTAGAGAATTTGTCATAGGTGTACTATTAGTACCTACCATCTTCGGTGCATTGTGGTTCGCTGTTTTCGGCGGATCAGCTATTTCTCTGGAATACCACCAAGGGATGGATATTATGTCAGTGGTTAATGATCAAGGAGCTGAGATTGCATTATTCACGGTCCTTGAGAACTACCCATTGTCATTTATAACATCGCTACTGGCGATTTTATTGATTAGTACTTTTTTCATTACTTCTGCCGATTCAGCAACATTCGTATTAGGCATGCAAACGACGGGCGGTAGTCTCAACCCAAATGTTCGAGTAAAACTTGCTTGGGGATTGGTACAGTCAGCAACTGCTGCCGTGTTGCTATGGCAAGGTGGATTAGGCGCATTGCAAACAGCGTCAATTTTAGCCGCCTTTCCATTCGTGTTCATCTTGCTGATGGTTATCTTCTCATTGGTTAAAGAATTCAGAGAAGAAGCAAGGAATGCTCCTCTCAAGAGACGAAGAAGAAACGAACCGGTTGAGTGATTGTAATATCTTAAGCAATAGAAAGTTGAATAAAAGAATCAGCTAAACAACCCCGAACTAAGCGATAAATTACTGGAGCTTAGTTCGGGGTTGTTTTCTTCATGAAACACTTTGGTTTAATTAATGACACCTTCAAGGTAACCGTTGTGTAAATTATATCTGGGGCTTTTCATGAATTCTGAAGAAGCGTCTCAATCGCTTTTTCGACTTCTGGTATAGCTGAGGCTTTTACGGTTTTGTAAAACTCATATAAATTCTCTTTGATCGCGTTTAAGTACTCTAGCCCTATCTTGCGTATCTCTTTATGTCTCATTTAATACCAGCGATCGCCACCGAAACTTACGCTAAGTTGTGTATTAGAATCTTTATATTTTTCAAAGAAAAAACACACCGATCAGCGAACCGGATAGGTTCAACTGAATCGGTGTGTTTTAATTTCTCACCTATTCATTATTTCATTGTATGAATTGGCATGCCGATTGCAAGGTCGCCTGCTTCCATAACCGTCTCACCAAGTGTTGGGTGAGCATGGATCGTCAATGCTAAGTCTTCAGCTGTCATACCAGCCTCCACAGCAAGTCCTAATTCTGCAATTAGATCACTTGCACTTGGACCAGCAACTTGAGCACCAATGACTAATCCGTCTGATTTACGCGTAATTAATTTCACGAAACCATCCGTATCATTTAGACTTAATGCACGGCCATTGGCTGCAAATGGGAATTTGGAAACTTTAACATCATAGCCTGCTTCTTTTGCGTCGCTCTCATTGTATCCAACGCTTGCAAGCTCTGGATCTGAGAAAACGACAAGTGGCATGGATAGATAATCGATTTCTGATTTCTCTCCACTAATCGCCTCAGCAGCGATTTTACCTTCATAAGAAGCTTTGTGAGCTAATGGTGGTCCGTCAACAATGTCACCAATCGCATAAATGGTATCTAGATTCGTACGTCCTTGTTTATCCACTTTAATTAAGCCTTTATCATCCATTTCCACGCCAACTTCTTCAAGTCCAATTTCATCCGTGTTTGGACGACGGCCGACTGTTACCAATAGGTAATCAGCTTCTATTGTTTTTTCTTCGCCTTTTACTTCATAGGTTACTTTTACACCATTATCGGTTTCTTCAACGCCTTGAGCCATAGCTTCTGTAACAATATCAACGCCTTTTCCTTTCAGACGTTTTTTCACTAATTGGGTCATTTGTTTCTCGAAACCGCCCAAGATATCTTTTGTACCTTCAAGGATAGTTACTTCTGTACCAAAGCTTGCGTACGCGCCACCAAGTTCAGTACCGATATAACCTCCACCGATTACAACCATTTTTCCTGGAACTTCTTTTAAGTCCAATGCACCTGTAGAGTCTAACACGCGCTCAGAATAAGGGAATGGTTTTAATTCAACCGGTCTAGATCCTGTTGCTAAAATACAATTTTTGAACTTATACGTTTGCGACTGCTTTTCGTCCATGATTTTGGCTGTATTTTGATCAACAAAATAAGCTTCACCTTTAACGATATCTACTTTATTCGCTTTTAATAAGCTTTCAACACCGCCGGTTAATTTGTTAACAACCTGGCCTTTCCACTCTTGGACTTTGTCCCAATTGACAGATACCTTTTCTGCAACAATTCCCATGTCATCAGAACCAGACGCTTGTTCATAACGATGACCTGCTGAAATTAATGCTTTAGATGGAATACAACCTACGTTCAAACAAACGCCGCCTAGGTTGCCCTTATCTACAATGGTTACTTTTTGTCCCATTTGTGCAGCTCGGATTGCTGCAACGTAACCGCCGGGTCCAGCACCGACGATTAGCGTATCTACTTCTTCTGGAAAATCTCCTACTACCATAATCAACCCTCCATCATAATTAGTTGTGGATCATTCAATAATCGTTTTACATGATTCATCGCATATTGTGCTGTTGCACCGTCAACCATGCGATGATCAAAGCTTAGAGATAATGCCAATACAGGTGCTACAACAACTTCTCCGTCGCGAACAACTGGTTTCTCGCTGATTCGACCAATACCTAAAATACCCATTTCCGGATGATTGATGACAGGAGTGAACCACTGTCCACCTGCAGATCCGATATTCGTGATCGAACAAGAAGCACCTTTCATCTCCCCTGGAGAAAGTTTACCATCACGCGCTTTTGTTGCCAACTCATTTATTTCAGCAGAGATATCAAACATGGATTTGCGATCTGCATCTTTTACGACCGGTACAAGTAGTCCACGGTCTGTATCAGCAGCAATTCCAATATTGTAATAATGCTTATAAATAAGTTCTTCTGTTTCATCGTCGAAGGAAGCATTCAAGATCGGATACTTCTTCAATGTTGAAACTAGAGCTTTTACGACATATGGTAAATAAGTTAGTTTAATGTCTTGCTCTTCTGCAATTGCTTTGAATTTCTTACGGTGTTCTACCATAGCGGTAACATCCACGTCATCCATCAATGTAACATGTGGTGCTGTACGTTTGGAGTTCACCATTGCATTTGCAATTGTACGGCGAATACCGCTGATTTTCTCTCTTGTTTCAGGGTATTGACCTTCCGTTGTTTGCGGTGCCGTTTGTTGCTCTGCAGTTTCTTCCGTCTGCTGGACATCTTCAGTAGGTTGATCCCCACTTAAGAATTGGTCAATATCATCTTTTAAGATTCGACCATTTTTACCTGAACCACTAACTTGCTGAATATTTACGTCATTGTCTCGTGCATATTTACGGACAGAAGGCATCGCAATGACCCGTTTGTTTTCGTCAACAGACTTTTCGCTCGCTTCTGTTTGTTTACGATCCGCTGTTTGCTCTTCTTTCGGTTCTTCTTTCTTTTCTTCCGTTTGTTCTTCTTGTTTCGGTTCTTCTTCTTTTGATGATTCTTCTTCCGAGTCGTCTTCATACCCTTCTGCATCGAAGGTTATGATGACCGTACCAACGGTCGTTACTTCGCCTTCATCAACAAAGATTTTTTTGACTGTCCCATCAACCGGAGATGGGATCTCAACAACTGCCTTGTCGTTTTGAACCTCGGCTAAGACATCATCTTCGCTTACTTGGTCGCCTTCTTTCACAAACCACTTGGCAATTTCACCTTCATGGATTCCTTCACCAATATCAGGAAGTTTAAATTCAAAGGCCAAGATAATCCCTCCTATTCATTATCAATTTCAATTAAAAGTTCATGGATTCTTTTACTTTTTCTTTAATGTCTTGATGATCAGGTAACCATACTTCTTCCGCTTGGGAGAATGGATATACTGTATCTGGAGCAGTCACTCGAAAAACAGGTGCTTCTAAATGCAAAATCGCACGCTCTTGAATTTCAGCAACAATTCCAGCTGCCACTCCTGCTTGACGCTGAGCTTCTTGAACAACGACTGCACGGTTTGTTTTCTTAACGGATTCTAGAATTGTGTCAATATCAATTGGGCTCACCGTACGAAGGTCAATGACTTCACAGCTGATTCCTTCTTCTTCTAATTCTTCCGCTGCCTTAATGGACGAATGAACCATCGCACCGTATGCAACTAACGTCATATCGGTACCTTTTCTTACAACGTTCGCTTTGTCTAAATCGATCGTATATTCGTCTTCAGGAACTTCTTCACGGAAAGAACGATATAACTTCATGTGCTCCAAGAAAATAACAGGGTCGTTATTTCGAATCGAAGAAATCAATAACCCTTTTGCATCATATGGACCTGATGGAATAACGACACGAAGACCCGGTGCTTGAGTCATAAAACCTTCTAAGCTATCTGCGTGAAGTTCTGGTGTGTGAACACCACCACCAAAAGGTGAACGGATTGTAATTGGCGCATGCCATCTACCTCCGGAACGGTAACGCATACGAGCAGATTGACCTACCACTGCATCCATAGCTTCGAAAACGAAGCCGAAGAACTGAATTTCCGGAACTGGTCGGTAACCTTGTGTCGACAAACCGACAGACATGCCGATGATTCCTGATTCAGCCAATGGCGTGTCAAAAACTCTTTCTTCTCCAAACTCATCCTGTAAGCCTTCAGTCGCACGGAAAACACCACCATTTTGGCCAACATCCTCACCAAAAACGAGCACATTGTCATCGTTTTTCAACTCTGTGCGTAAGGCATCTGTTATTGCTTGAATCATAGTCATTTCAGCCATTGTTTACTTCGACTCCTTTTCTTTATATTCTTCCATTTGCTCTTTCAAATTAACTGGAAGTTCTTCATGCATAATGGAAATTAACTCCGTAACGGATTGTTTTTCTTGTTTATCCGCTTTCTTGATCGCTGTTTTTATCTCTTCTTTCGCTTTTTCCATAACTTCATTTTCTTTTTCTTCAGACCATAGTCCTTTATCTTCCAAGAACTTACGGAAACGGACAATTGGATCTTTCTTCTCCCATTCGCTATCCATATCTTCTGTACGGTAGCGTGTAGGGTCATCCCCCGCCATTGTGTGTGGACCATAACGATACGTCAATGTTTCGATTAATGTCGGACCATCACCATTCACAGCACGTTCACGAGCTTCTTGTACTACTTTATAAACAGCTAAAACATCCATACCATCGACTAGGAAGCCAGGGATTCCCATAGCTACTGATTTCTGAGCAATTGTTTTCGCTGCTGATTGTTTTTCAACTGGAACAGAAATAGCGAATCGGTTATTTTGTACGATAAATATCGCTGGTGCCTGGTAAGCTCCGGCAAAGTTTACACCTTCATAGAAGTCACCTTGCGATGCACCGCCATCACCTGTATAAGTAATGGCAACATTTTTCTTGCCACGACGTTTCATTCCGAGTGCCACACCTGCAGCCTGTGTAATTTGTGCACCGATAATGATTTGTGGACTCAATGCTTGAACATCTTCAGGCATTTGGTTCCCATGATAATGACCACGAGAAAACAAGAAAGCTTGATACAACGGAAGCCCCTGCCAAATCAACTGTGGAACGTCACGATATCCCGGAAGGATAAAATCATCTTGCTCCAAAGCAAACTGACTACCTAATTGAGAAGCTTCTTGCCCTGCTGTCGGTGCATAGAAACCCAATCTTCCTTGTCTGTTCAACGCAATTGAACGTTGATCCAAAACTCTCGTATAAACCATACGTCGCATTAATTCTACCAAATCATCATCAGATAAATCCGGCATTGCATCCTCATTCACAATTTTCCCATCTTCATTCAAGATTTGAATCATCTCAAATTTTTCTTCGATGCCTTCTACTGGACTTTTAAAAACCACACCAGTCACCTCTTCCTTTCCTTATATTCTTACCATAGTTTGGCTAACGTTCCTCATACTAAACTTCATCTTTTATATTTACCCTTAAGCTCGGGCATTTAATCAAACAAACTGTTTCATGAAAAAGATAAAATTTAGTGATACAAGGTTCTATAGAGTAGTTTATAACATAAAGGGAACACTCGTCAATTGTATTTGCTTACCAAGCAACCAGTCAGTTTTCTGAATTTTTATATGAGTTGAAATACGTTCATCTGTTATAGTAATAAACTGAGTCTGTAATATAACAGACTGGCTAAATTCATGTAAAACAGATTGATCGATCAGCAATTTCAATGGCAGTGATGAAGAAGTCAGTGAACTAAAGTGGTATCAGTTGCGCGTGTCTTATTCGAATTGCGATTCATATGAAAGTGGAGTTGGGAAATATTTGAGTTGAGCGGCATGGAGGGTAATCATTAGCGGAACAGTTGTAAGTATTATTTCGGGGGATGAAGACAGACAGATGCGGCCTGTCTTTAATTAATCGCTTTTAAAAAGAAAGAGCGATCTTGCGAGTAATTAGGTACTGAACTCGATAGGTTTAAGGAGTGGTTTTAATTAAACGTGGCGGGCGAAAATAGTACCCTACCTGCGAATAGAAGCGTTCTAATCATGGATAGCCGACGAAATAATGCCCTACCCACGATCAGAGTTAATTAAAACGAAAGCGTTAATAACGCCTAAGAATAGGCTGCCAACATGCACTTGTCCTATCTTCTTTTGTTAGAAGTTGGGATAAAAACAAAAGCCCGAACGACTATATCTAAATCGTTCGGGCTTTTGTTTGAATAATACTCATTGATAATTTCATGCATTTCACGGACATGGCAAGATTTATTGCACAGAATTTCACAAAGTGCGTGGCAGGCAAGTTTCCCTACAGAGCGTGTACGCTTTTAGTGAAAGAACGTTTGCATTGATTTGTTATTTAAATAATTGGCTTTAAGATCATCATTTTGTTTTTGTCTTAGCCGTGATCATTCCGACTCTTCTTCATATTGAACATCTAATTCAATTGTTTCGTAAAACTGTTTTTTAAGTTCATTGAACTCGTTGGTCAGTTCATTAAATTCCTCTTGATGAGTCGCAATCTCTTCATACTTTTGATTAATTTCATTTACTTGCTCGTCTAATGTTTCTTTATCCAACTCTTCATCCATCAGTAAATCATATAGCTTTTGATCACTTTTAATGGATGATAAATAAGTTTCATGGAGTTCGGCAAATGACTTATAACGGTTTTCCATTACCTCGACCATCTCATTTGCTTGGTTTTTTGCCTCTTCGCTCTCCAGTTCCTCGACTAAAGGAATCATTTCATCAAACTCTTCTTTTCCTGCTTTGATACTTTCCATTTCATTTTCCATAATCTCTTTTCGATCTTGGGAGAGTTTTTTCGCCTTCTCTGCTTTGTCTTTTACTTGGTCAATCTCTTCCATATTAATCTCTATCATTTGTTCATATAACTTACTTTCTTCTTTTTCAACTTCCACAAGATCTTTTTGTGCTTCGTGAAAATCCTTTTCTTTTTTGACGGCTTCTTCCAAATGATTATAAATCTCTTCTTTTGTTTGATCACTACTGTTACAGGCTGCAAGTGTGATACCCAAAACCATTATGCTTATGATTGTTAATAATCTCTTCATGTATGTGTCTCTTCCTTCCTGTCTATCTATCAAATTCTTTTTAGCCATTATAACATAAAGCAATTCATTTTTTGAGATACATTTTATTATGAATCCGATAAATATATGATAAAATATGTAAAGGATGAATTAAACGGTATTTTCAATATTTAATTGTATCATTCATATATATATAGAGCACCAAGCAAGGAGATGAATCGTATGCTCACCATGAAAGATATTGTTCGGGAGGGTCATGAGTCCCTGCGAATAAAAGCTGATCAAGTCGAACTTCCAGCTTCAGAGGAAGATAAAACACTTTTAACGAAAATGTTGCAGTTCATTAAAAATAGTCAAGATGAAGAAATGATTGAAAAGTATAATTTGAGAAGCGGAGTTGGTCTAGCAGCTCCTCAGCTTGGCATATCCAAAAGAATGATGGCTGTTCATTTCACTGATCATCATGAACGAACTTATAGCTATGGATTATTCAATCCAAGAATCATCAGTCATTCAGTAGAAGAAACCTACCTCCCAGGTGGAGAAGGTTGTTTAAGTGTAGACAGAGATGTGCCAGGTATTGTTCCTCGTTATGCAAGAATAACAGTGAAAGCAACAACACTTGAAGGTGAAGAAGTAAAATTACGTCTTAAAGGATATGCTGCAGTTGTTTTTCAACACGAAATCGACCATTTAAACGGTGTCATGTTCTATGATCATATTGATGAAAACGATCCGATGACACCACCAGAAAATGCAGTATCTGTTGATGATCTATAGGTCGTACACTGATTCGTCTAAATACTTTTTCTGAAACAATCGATTATATTGTTTCAATTGTGATACGGGAAAGTATATAATGGAAATAATAAGTGGATAATAACGACAGGAAAATGTAATGTAGTGTTCTCTTTTCTCAGCGAATCGTTTTTTGGATTTACGTCATACATTAAGGAGCGTATGTCGCCATGTTAAAGCGTTTACGAGAAAAATTGAGAAAACGTTTAAAAAAGTTGCTTCGAGACAAAAAGACACTTGGGGCTTAAACATTCTGATCAACTATATGCAGCAAACCTTTTGAAAAACAATTTATCCATAATGCTATCATCTAGCATTTAAATATTGCTTTTACGGATAGGTAAACAACGTAGGAAACAATTAACTAGGAGGAAAAAAATGATTTTTAAAGTATTATTTCAGGAGCACGCAGAAGAAGCTCCTGTACGTGAAGAAACACAAACAATGTATATTGAAGCAGATAGCGTGAAGAAAGTCCGTGAAAAACTCGCTGATCGAAACATCAATATTGAACACATCCTTGAATTAAATGAAGCACATTTAGCTTATGAGCAAAAATCCGAAGACTTCAAAGTGGAGAATATCTAGCTTATGAAATTTGTCAAAAATGATCAAGTAGCTATCTTCGCTTTGGGGGGATTAGGTGAAATCGGAAAAAATACGTACGGCGTTCAATTCCAAGATGAAATTATTTTGATTGATGCCGGTATCAAATTCCCTGAAGACGAACTTTTGGGAATTGATTATGTCATTCCTGATTACACTTATCTCATCCAAAACCAAGATAAAATCAAAGGATTGTTCATCACTCACGGACACGAAGACCACATCGGAGGCATTCCATATTTATTACGTGAAATCAATGTTCCAATTTATGCTGGAAAGCTTGCGATCGGTCTTATCAAAAACAAACTAGAAGAACACAAATTATTAAGGAATGCGAAGCTACATTCTGTTGAAGAAGAAGATGTCATTAAGTTCAGAAAAACAGCTGTAAGCTTCTTTAGAACGACACACAGTATCCCGGATTCACTCGGAATTGTTGTCAAGACACCACCAGGAAACATCGTACAAACCGGTGATTTCAAATTTGATTTCACTCCAGTTGGAGAACCAGCCAACTTGACGAAAATGGCTGAAATTGGAGCAGAAGGTGTTTTATGCCTAATGTCTGACAGTACAAACAGTGAAGTTCCTGGATTCACACTTTCTGAGAGTGTTGTCGGCGAAAGCATACGGGATATCTTTAACAAGGTAGACGGAAGAATAATCTTTGCAACGTTTGCTTCCAATATTTATCGTCTACAGCAAGTCGTTCAATCTGCGGTTGAAAATGATCGTAAGATTGCCGTATTCGGACGCAGTATGGAAAATGCCATTCGTCTTGGACAGGAACTAAATTATATTAATGCTCCTGACGATACGTTTATCGAGCCGAATAAAATTAATCAAATGCCTAACGATGAACTTGTTATACTCTGTACGGGTTCTCAAGGTGAGCAAATGGCTGCTCTTTCAAGAATCGCCAATGGTACACATCGTCACATCCAAATCCACCCAGATGATACAGTTGTTTTATCATCATCACCGATTCCCGGGAATGCCATTAGCATTAACCGCAATATCAATAAACTCTACCGGGCAGGAGCAAATGTGATTCATGGTTCTTTAAATGATATCCATACATCCGGACACGGTGGACAAGAAGAACAAAAATTAATGTTACGGTTGATGAAGCCTAAGTACTTCATGCCAATTCACGGTGAACACCGTATGCTTGTTGAACACACAAAACTTGCAGAACAAACAGGTGTACCACGTGAAAATTCATTTGTTATGGATATTGGTGACGTGCTGGCCATTGGTAAAAAAGATGTGAGCGTTGCAGGAAAAATCCCTGCAGGTTCTGTTTATGTCGATGGCAGTGGTATTGGTGACATTGGAAATATCGTACTGAGAGACCGTCGCATACTATCTGAAGAAGGTTTAGTGATTGTCGTCGTCAGTATCAATATGAAAGAGCATAAAATTGCTTCAGGTCCAGACATCATCTCAAGAGGATTTGTCTACATGCGTGAATCTGAAGATCTTATTAAAGAAGCGCAAGGCTTGGTTGCAACACATCTTGAAAAAGTTATGGAAAGAAAAACGACACAATGGTCAGAAATCAAGAATGAGATTACTGATACGATTCAGCCATTCTTATTCGATCGTACTAAGCGTCGTCCAATGATTTTACCGATCATTATGGAAGTTTAATTTTTTACCTATCCGAAAGCAATTTAATAAATGAAATAAAAAAATCACCAATTACGCTTTATGCGTGATGGGTGATTTTTTATCACTTTTGAAGTTCGTTTTGAAGTCGATATCCATCTTTCATCGACATTTGTCTTATGTACCTGTTGAAAAAAGGGAGTTTTCGGTTTAAGCCTCCCTTCCTACTCTTCTATAACTAACTTTTTCTCGAATCGAGAGATATCTTTATCCGATCCAATGACAATCAGAATATCGCCATGTTTTAATACTTCATCTGCCATCGGTGACACATTTACGTCCTTACCTCTTTTAATCGCAACAATATTACATCCAAACCGTGCACGAACATCCAATTGTTGAATCGTTTTTTGATCCATTTTACTACCGACTTTCACTTCTACAACACTATATTCATCAGAAAGTTCAATGTAATCTAAAATATTACTGGATACGATACTATGCGCAATTCTTTTACCCATATCACGCTCCGGGTGGACAACATGATCAGCGCCAATTTTGTTTAATATCTTCTCATGATAATCATTTTGTGCTTTAACAGTGATGCGTTTAATACCTAATTCTTCTAAAATAAGCGTTGTTAATATACTGGCATGCACATTATCTCCAATGGCAACAATCACATGATCAATGTTTTTAAAACCAAGATCGATTAATGTCTGTTCATCCATCGAATCACCGATGACGGCATGTGCAGCTATATCTTTAAATTCATTTACGCGATCTTCATCACGGTCGAGTGCTAATACTTCAAAGCCTTCTCGCGCTAACTCCAAACAAACACTTCCGCCAAAACGGCCGAGTCCGATTACCCCATATAACTTTTTCATCGGAATTCCTCCTTCAATCTATCAAGGATATCATACCATAATTTGATCATCAGAAAATAGTAGACCACTTAATCAATTGATTAAGTGGCCGTCTATTTATAGCTGATCAAGCATTTGAAATTGCGATTTGACTAAGTGATAATATTCACCTTGTATATTCATTAATTCCTGATGACTTCCACGTTCGAGAATTTTACCGTTTTCTAGAACAATGATCTGATCGGCATCTCGAATCGTTGAAAGCCTGTGAGCGATAATAATGGATGTTCTACCTTCTAATAAGCGTTTCAAAGCTTCTTGGATTTTCATTTCCGTTTCTGTATCAATACTGGCAGTAGCCTCATCGAGAATGATTATTTTTGGATCAGCCAACAATGCTCTTGCAAACGAAAGCAACTGTCTTTCACCTGCTGATAAAATATTCCCTCGCTCTTCTACTTCTGTTCCATATCCATCTGATAATCTCTGAATGAATTCATCTGCCCCAACGACTTTGGCCGCTTCAATAACTTCTTCATCAGAAGCCGTTGGTCGACCAAAACGGATGTTTTCCATAATTGTCCCCGAAAAAATGAAGGTATCTTGCAACACGACACTGATGCGCTGTCTGACATCGTCTAGTTTGACGTCACGCAAATCATTTCCATCGATTTTAACAGAACCTTTTGTAGGATCATAAAAGCGATTGATCAAATTGGCGATCGTTGACTTTCCGGATCCTGTATGACCGACTAATGCGACTGCTTCACCCGGTTTCATTTCCAGGGAAATTTCATGTAGTGCAACCCGATCTTCATCATATGAGAACTGGACATGATCGAATTCGATATGACCCTCGATATCTTCCAATCGTTTAGCATCTTCTTTTTCTACAACGTTTGGCTGCTCATCTAAAAATTCAAAGATTCGTTCAGAGGCAGACATCGCCATTAGTAACTGGTTATACATTTGTCCCAATCGGGAAATTGGCTCCCAAAACATTCCGATGAAAAATCCAAAAATGACAAATGTACCAACATCGATTGTTCCATTAATGATCAAATAAGAACCAAAAGCGACTAATATGACTGTTCCAAACGCATTACTCATTTCTACGAATGGACGGAACATTGCACTTTTGCGTGTTGCAGTTCGCCATGAGTCGAAATTATCCGTATTCACTCCATCAAAATATTCAGTATTTGCCCGTTCTTGTCCGAATGACTGCGTAATACGGATACCTTGTATACTTTCATTCAAATGAGAGTTCAAACGGGATTGCTGGATCCGTACATCTTGCCAAGATTTACGGATGTTTTTTCGCAGTTTAGTCGAAATATAAAACATAATTGGTATAATCACCATGACTGCCAGAGCTAACTGTGGACTCAGCACAACCAATATAACGATGATGCTGATTAACATGGTAACGTCCATTAACAAATTGATAATTCCATTCGTAAACAGCTCTTGTAAAGAATTTATGTCATTCATGATTCGCACGATAATACTACCTGCTGACCGATTATCGAAGAATCGATTCGATAATCTCTGTACATGGGAAAATAAATGCTTCCTTAGATCATAAATGATATTCTGTCCTAGAATGTTGACATATTTAATACGTACAGCATTGCCAATATAACTTAAAAGATAGAGTATTGAAATCCCTACCACCAACTGAATCAACAAGTTAACGTCCTGGTTGGCAACGGCTATATCGATTGCCACACGACCGATTAAGATTGGAACAATTAATCGAACTGCGGTTGAGACGAGCATTGCAATGATTGCAATCGGTAAAACGGTTTTAGCATATGGTTTTAAAAACTGAAGCAAACGTAACATCTGCTTCCAGTTGAATGGCTTATCGACTGCCACATCGATCGTATAATGAAATCTCTTTAAATGTGGACTTTTTTCTTTAGTTGCTGTCGCCATGCGAGCACCCTCCTTTAAGCATGTTTTTGGTTTGCCATGATGGCTTCTTCATCTTGGTACTGGATATCATAAATACGTTGATAAGCTCCTTTGTTCTGGAGTAGAAAATCGTGTTTTCCTCGCTCGGCGATTTCTCCGTTCTCAAGAACTAAAATCTCATCTGCGTGTTTCAATGATGAAATACGGTGAGCAATTATAAATGTCGTTCGCCCTTCCATCACTTCTTTCAACGCTTTTTGGATCTTAAATTCTGTTTGCATATCAACAGCCGAAGTAGCGTCATCAAGAACAAGAATACTCGGGTTAATCAAAATTGCACGCCCAATGGATATGCGTTGCTTTTGACCGCCAGAAAGTCCCATTCCTCTTTCGCCTAATAATGTGTCATATCCATTGGGCATTTCCATGATGAAATCGTGTGCTTGTGCTCGCGTGGCAGCATCAACAATCTCTTCCATGGTTGCTTCTGGATTTCCATAAGCAATATTGTCTTTGATCGTTGTTGAAAATAAAAATGGTTCTTGTAAAACAAAACCGATATTTTTACGTAATTGAGTTAATGGGTATTCTTGGACAGGTTTCCCATCAATTAACACCTGACCTTCTTCAGGTTCGTAAAAGCGTGTAATCAACTGGGTGATACTTGTTTTTCCGGCACCTGTTCCGCCTATTAACCCAATCACTTTACCTGGAGGAGCATCAAAGCTTATATTTTTTAAGGCTTGATCATCATCTTCAGCGTACGTCAAGGTGACATCTGTAAATGTGACATGACCTTGTATGCGATCAACCTGTTCGGTTGGTTGGTCCTCAATTTCTAGATCTGATTCTAAAATCTCCAATAATCTTTCACCAGATGCTTTTGCTTGTGAAAATTGGTTTACGACGAATCCTAAATTCATTAATGGTCCAAGAATATACCAAACTAAGCTGAAAAATGCGATTAATCGGCCAACAGATAAGTCTCCTTGAATCACTAAAAAACCACCAAAGGCCAGCAATGCAACGACACACACATTTCCGATAAACTCCATTAAAGGAAAGTATCTTGACCATATCTTTGCTGTGTCTAAATAGTGTTGTCGGTAATTCTCGCCCTTCTCTGAAAAACGTCCGATTTCAAAATCTTCGCGGGACAACGATTTAACTGTATTCATTCCGGAAATATTTTCTTGGACACGAGTGTTCATTCGACCAAATGACTTACGGATCCCACGGAAAGCGGGATGAACACGTCGATCGAACTTATAGACAACGATTGCAAGGAAGGGCATAGCAGCCATCGTCACCAAAGCCAATGGGATTGAATAAAAGAACATAACACCTAAACTAACGGTAATTAACAAGAAGATCCTCAACAATTCAGAAAAGCCGAATGATAAGAAAAAACGAAAACCTTCAACATCTGCCGTCAAACGTGACATGAGATCTCCTGTTTTTGCATTATCGTAATACTTAAATGAGAGCCGTTGTAACTTTTTATACATTTCATCGCGAACGGCATAAACGGATGAAATGCCAAACAAATCACCTAAATATTGGTTGAAATAAGTTGCGATTGATTTCACAGCCATCAAACCAACAAAAATAAGCGCAATGTAAGGAACAAGATAAAACCGTTCCTTGCCAACGACATCATCAATCGTAATCTGGAGAACGATTGGATAAATGACGGTAATGCCCGCCACGAATACAAGTGAAACAATCGAAAAAATAAAATACCACCGATAAGGCCAATAAAACTGCTTCAATTTCTTGAAAACTTCCATGATGATCCCCTCACTTCTATAAATACCTTTGCCTTATTAATATATCGGGTTCCGAAATAAATTTCCACCCTTTTGTCATAATTTATTTAAAAATTATTATTTTCACCCAAATTAATTAATTTACTTTTTCGTTTGAAGATATAAGTTTAAGGGTATATAGTGTTGTTGCTTAGTGTATTTCGTTGAATACATAGACGAAGTTAACCATTTACACTGAAGAAAATTATCGTTTAAAGGGGTTATTAAAATGAATTTTGATTTTGATTGGGGCTCACTCTTAAACTCTGCTGTAACAATTTCCGGTAGGATTTTGTTATTACTTATTTTATTTTTGATTATTAAACCAATTGGTAAAAAATTGATCATAGGGTCAATGAATCAGGTTGCCACGAAACAAAAGCTGAGTGAAGGCAGAAAGAAAACGCTTAGCAATCTACTCATTAACGTATATAATTATGTATTGATTTTCTTGTTTGTCGTTATGTTGCTGGGAATCTTTAATATACCGATTACTCCTCTATTGGCAGGTGCAGGTATTATTGGATTAGCCATTGGATTTGGTGCTCAAGGATTAGTCAGTGATATCGTGACAGGATTTTTCATTTTGATTGAAAAGCAGATTGATGTGGATGATTACGTTACAGCTGGCGGAGAAAATGGGATCGTTGAAGAGTTAGGTCTTCGGACTACGCAAATTAGAAGCTTTGACGGCACGCTAAACTATATTCCGAACCGTTATATACAAAACGTTAATAACCACACACGCGGAAATATGCGCGCACTTGTGGATTTTGGGATTGCTTATGAAGAAAATATCGATCATGTTACACAAGTTCTTCAAAAAGTTTGTGATGAAATGAGTGAAAATCCTTTAATTAAAGAAGGACCTGATGTCGTTGGTGTACAATCCCTTGACGACTCGCAAGTCACCTTACGTGTCATCGCACAAACTGAGAAAAATGAACAGTTCGGTATAGAGAGAGAGTTAAGAAAACGAATTAAAGAAGCATTGGATGAGAACAACATTGAAATTCCATACCCTCATCAGGTCAATGTTCCAAAATCATAGTTTTAAGTTTTATGGCCTTGGTTTACAATTCTAAAAAACCCTTTGTAAGTCCTATTCAGGATTACAAAGGGTTTTTTATGTTTAATCGTATTATTGCTCATTCCATTCCAAGACTTCCAATCGGTTTCCGAACGGATCGTTTAAATAGATTCGATTTGCATTCGGTAATTGGTCATCTACTGTGTAATTTACTTTATGTTCTTCCAATAAGGCGATGAATTCATTGAGCTGGTCAACCTCAAAAGCGGGGTGAGCTTTTTTGGCCGGCGTATAAGGCTCTTCAATACCGATATGAAGTTCAAAATCACCAAAACGGAACCACACACCACCGTTTGCTTCTAAGGATTCTGGCTTCTTCACTTCTTCCATCCCAAGAATACCAACGTAGAACTCCCTTGCTTCGTATTCAGAACCAGTTGGTGCTGTCAGCTGAACATGATCGATTTTTTTAAACATATGATTCATGTGTTTATCTCTCTCCCATTTATAATTTTTCCAATGCAGCGGTAACCGCTTCAATACCGACGTGGATCGCTTCTTCTTTCGGTTGAAGTTTACTATGATGGAGTCCATACGGTGATTCAACTCCCAACCAAAACATAAATCCGGGAATATTTTTTAGAAAATATCCGAAATCTTCACCAGCCATTGAGATTGGAGCCTCCTGGTATTGAACAGAAGTTCTTTGAATAGCAGTTTTAAATTGCTCTACAGAAGCAGAATCATTATCCACCATATAATAGCTCGCCCCGAAATCTACGGAAGTACTGCAATGATAACGTTCCTCAATACCATTGAGTAGCGTTTGAATGTGCTCACGTAAAAGTGGTATGACTTGGGGATCCAACGTTCTCATGGTCCCTTCTACTCTTGCATGTTCTGCAACAATATTACCTGCTGTACCAGCTACCATTTTACCCAGCGTCACCACTGCTTCACTAAGTGGATCGGTAACACGAGATACCAACTGTTGAAGCTGTAGATTAAATGCGCTTGCTGCCATCAACATGTCAGACGTTAGATGAGGATACGCTGCGTGACCGCCTTTTCCGTAAAAATCGATAAATAGTTCACTCGTATTCGCAAAGAGAACTCCTGGCTTCGTAGCAACTGTTCCAACTGGCAATGAAGGATCTATATGCAGTGCAAAAATGATATCCGGACGATGCTGTTGAAAAAAGTCACTTGTTTGCATCGGTTCAGCGCCCCCCGGTCCTTCTTCGGCCGGTTGGAAAATAAATAAAATATCATCTTGCATTCGATTTTCAACCACTTCGGTTAATGCTCCAAGTGCAATTGTCATATGAAAATCATGCCCACAAGCATGCATATATCCCTCGTGCTGTGATGCAAAGGAATATCCAGTCTCTTCTTTAATGGGAAGTCCATCGATATCTGCGCGGTATCCAATTGTACGTTTCCCCTCAATACCTTTCACTAAAACAAACAATCCTGTTTTCCACTTTTCGACATGAAGATGCTCTTGTGGCAAGCGATTAATCATCGATTCCAAATAACCCTGTGTTTTATATTCTTGATAACCAATCTCAGGAATTTGGTGCAAATCCCTACGTACTTGTACCCACTGTCTTTCCATTCTTTCTCAAACCTTTCACAATAGAAAATTGATGCTACAGAAACAAATAAGCGGGCTATCGACAAAATCGAAGTCCCGCTTAGATGAATATTAGTTATCTAACTTTCTCAATTCTTTTTTGATCTCTGTCTTGGACTTTGTTTGGTCATCAATTTCTTTAATCACTTTTGCAGGTGTACCCGCCACGACTGTATTCGGTGGTACATCCTCTGTTACAATTGCACCAGCCGCTACAACCGCGCCTTTGCCGACAGTGACACCTTCCAATACGACGACGTTTGCTCCAATGACGACTTCATCTTCAACAATTACCGGTTTTGCGGATGGTGGCTCAATGACACCAGCTAACACTGTTCCGGCTCCGATGTGACAATCTTTTCCGACAGTTGCTCTTCCACCGAGTACTGCATTCATATCAATCATCGTGCCTTCACCAATGGCAGCTCCAATATTAATGGAAGCCCCCATCATAATAACGACGCCATCACCAATGTCAACTTGATCGCGAATGATCGCGCCCGGTTCGATTCTAGCATTGATTCCTTTCAAATCCAGTAAAGGAATTGCCGAGTTACGACGGTCATTTTCGACGACATAATCATCAAAGATATTTTGGTTGTCTTCAATGATCTTTTCAATATCCTTCCACTCACCGAATAAAACTCCTGTGTCACCCTGAATGAAGTCTTTCACGTTTTCAGGATATTCAATAGCATCCAACTTACTGCCTTTTACATATACCTTTACAGGTGTTGATTTTTTTGCATTTGAGATAAAATCAATAATTTGATTTGCGTCCATCATTTCCACTTCAATTTCCTCCAATACTATTCTGATCATTAGATTGTTTTTTGCTGATAAAATTGATTCCTAATTTGCTTCAACAGCTGCCTTCTGGTTAAGATGCCTTCCATTATGTTGGAATGGTTTACGACACAGACAAAATTATGATCAATTAATAAATGTAATGCTTTTTCCAGTGTTTCACCCAATTGCAATGTTTTTATGTCATTGTCCATTACATGCTTCACAGTTATTTCATCAAGTAAATCAACTTCGATTTGATCTAAACCGAACATTTTCTCGATAATATGTGATTTGCTGATCAGACCCTTAAACGTGCCGTCATAATCCAAAACTGGAACAGCGTTATATCCAGTTTTTGTGAGTACCAGCAGCGCATGTTTCAATGGGTTGTTCAATTGGACGTGAGCCACTTTGTCAGAATCGATCATGTATTCATTCACTAATTTTTGCGTGAGATCAAATTCTGTCACATTAAGCATTTAGTCTCCCCCTAACCTTAATGGAAGTGGTGATCTCTTTCTCCAGTCAACCATAATTTTATCATAAACCAATTCGAATGAGTAATGAAATCATTATTCTCGATTTTGCTTTTTCACTAGCGAGACTCCAACTAAGGGTATCTTACAAGCCATGGATACAATGTAATCAGAAAGAATAGAAGAGTATTTGAAGATACCTATGACATGAATAGGATAGGAAAACTGGCTTCCTATCCTATTTCATCAAATTGAGATTACAATAAGATTGTTTTTTTAGAAAGGGTGCTCATTTAACCATTGTCCACCATCCAATGTAATAACTTCCCCATTTAGATACGTTGCTTTATCGGAGAACATGAAATAGGCCAACTCAGCAATCTCTTCAGGTTCACCTAGCCGCTGTAGTGGAACGGAATGAATCGTTCGCTTTGCCGCCTCTTCGGATTCCCATAACTTCTCAGAACCTCCTGTCCGATCAATCGGACCTGGCGCAATTGCATTGACTCGAATACCATACTTCCTCCCCCACTCAACCGCCAATGTACGTGTTAACGATAAAACACCGGCTTTCGCAGCAGCAGAGTGAGCGACGTATGCACCTGCATTCCACGCATAAGTTGCGACCATATTTGTAATACATCCTTTGATTCCTTTCTCAATCCAATACTTTCCGACGATGGAAGAACAGTTAAACGTTCCATTCAAAACAATATCGATCACGGATTTCCAGCCGTTCGGTGTTAGTTTTTCAAAAGGTACAATAAAGTTACCTGCAGCATTATTCACTAAAAAATCAATACGTCCATATGTCTCATCGGTGACCTGTACCATTCGTTCAACGTCTTCGGGATTCCTGACATCCATTACTACTGACATTATATTTGAACCATCTGAACTTATTTCTTTCTTTGCTTCATCCAACCTTTCTTCATTTCTACCTGTAATTACGACGTTAGCCCCTTCATCGTGAAATTTTTTTGCCATATACTTACCCATTCCACTGGAGCCACCTGTAACGATAACAACTTTGTTTTTCATTTTTTCCCCTCCCTGTCGAATACATTCGAGATAGACACTCGAAATCCTTCAAAAAATGAATATTCGTTCATTTATCTCAAGTTACAAACAGTGAACCTCATGCTATAATGCAACTAATTGAACAGAAAGGTGATTAACCGCTTATGAATCGGAGAACATTTCTGAAGCGTTCGTTAATAGGAACAATTGGTTTAGCCGGAGCAGGTTACGGTGGTTATTACTATGCGCACGAAATTGAGCCCCGTTGGGTAAATATTGTTCGAAATGACATAAAATCAGAACGGATACCTAAATCTTTTGAAGGGTTTAGATTATTACAGTTAACGGATACTCACATCGGATTCAATTACGGAATGAAGGAACTCGATGATTTGATTCAAACAATCGGAGAATTGGATCCAGATCTTATCTTATTCACCGGCGATCTTATCGACGATCCATCGACAATCTCCAATCAACAGTACGCAAAGATTATTGATAAATTAAGTGAAATACAAGCACGTCATGGAAAGTATTGGATCTACGGAAACCATGACCATGGCGGATACGGAACTGAAAAGATTGCTCAAGTGATGTCCTCAGCAGGTTTTCAGCTGTTAAAAAACGAGACGACGAAAATTCAAAAAAACGAGGATTACATCAATCTTTCTGGATTGGACGATATTTTACTTGGCAATCCAGAGATTACCCAATTAATTGATCAATCAGAACAAGATCGATTCAATATTCTTCTTTCACATGAACCAGATTTTGCGGACACGACCAAAAACTTTCCGTTTGATGTGCAACTATCTGGTCACAGTCATGGCGGTCAAATTCAGTTACCGATCATCGGTTATATTATTACACCTATTTTAGGTGAGAAGTATGTAGAAGGAAGCTTTACGCTTGGCGAAAGGCCTTTACAGCTATTTGTCTCAAAAGGCCTTGGAACAACCCGTCTTCCATTTCGGTTTTTATGTCGTCCAGAGATCAATCTATATACACTAAGAAAAGATGATTCAAAGTAAAACTTCTCACTTCTAAGATTTGTTGAAATTTCTTCATGTTTTCGTTCGTTAGCATTCAAGTTAAGGTGTTAAAATGATAGTAAATATAGTACTGGAGTGGCAGGTTATGAATCTGAAAAAAATAATGATTGGATTGCTCGTTATTCTTTCGGTTACGTTTCTTTCAGCGTGTGGAGAAGACGAGTCAGGGAAATATACACCAGACCCTCAACTTGAAACGGAAGTAGAGAACTTTGAGTATACAAACCAAGATGGAGAGACTGTCAGCCTTGAAGACCTTAAAGGCAATTACTGGGTGGGCACCTTTATCTTCACCAACTGTGAAACGGTTTGTCCACCAATGACTGCAAACATGTCAAAAGTACAGTCCGAAGCGAAAGAAAAGGATATTGATTTACGATTTGTATCATTTTCCGTTGATCCAGCGAACGACGATCCAGAAGATCTGAAAGAATATGGCAACAAATTTAATGCAGACTTTAGTAATTGGGATTTTTTAACTGGGTTTGACCAAAAAGAAATCGAAAGCTTTGCGGCAAATTCTTTTAAAACGCTGGTTGCTAAAGTGGACGGTTATGATCAAGTAAACCATGGAATATCTTTTTTCCTCGTATCTCCTGAAGGTACCGTTCTGAATATGTTTTCTGGTACTGACCAAGAAGAATACGGGCAGATTCTAGATTACGTGGAATATTATAAGAAAGATTAAAAACGAGCTCATCAATAGCTCGTTTTTTCTTCACCTTATATATTGTTCTTGTTTTTCTTCATCTGTGATAAACTCTTAACAGTAATCGCAGCAATCAATAAAAGTCCGAATAACATTAATGCAATGAGTACATTGAGAAGAAATTGATACCTTTCATTCGTATCTGTCAGTTGATGGGATAGAAAGCTGAAATCGCTAAACACCCAGAATAACAACAGGATGGTTGTAAACATAAAACTCAATGTCCTGGTTCCATATCGCATTAAACAAAAACGGACGAATCGATTGACTCCTAGATAGCTAATTGCTGAAATTAATATTAACAAGAACACAGCAAGATAATCTTCTGTAATGATTTGATACATCTCTTTGAAAATCATTTTCTCACCCCATCACCCATTATGGGCAATGACATGACAATTCAATCAAGAATATTTGTAAAGGTAGGAATAATCAATGGAGCATTTATTGAATGATACCGTAAGAGGACTTGAAATCTCTGGAATTCGTAAGTTTTTCAATTTAGTTGGTGACCAAAAAGACATTTTATCTTTAACAATTGGGCAACCCGATTTTCAGACTCCAGCTCATATCAAAGAGGCAGCCAAACAAGCCTTAGACCAAAATCATACGCAATATACACCAAACGCAGGTTTGTTGGATTTGCGGAAAGCAATTAGCGATTTTGTCCAATCAAACTACCAATTATCTTATCGACCTGAAGATGAAGTGATTGTTACCGTTGGAGCTTCCCAAGCGATTGATATCACATTACGTTCAATCCTTTCACCTGGAGATGAAGTCATTTTACCAGGACCGGTTTATCCAGGCTACGAACCACTAATTCGCTTGGCTGGAGCAACACCAAAATATATAGACACACGGACAAACGGTTTTAAATTAACGGCTGACCTTTTAAAAGAAAACCTGACGAGTAAGACCAAATGTATCATCCTTTCTTACCCTTCAAATCCAACAGGCGTTACCTTATCTGAAGAAGAACTTCAAGATATTGCCGATTTGATCAGTGGTAAAGACACTTTTATTTTAGCGGATGAGATTTATAGCGAATTAACTTATGAGCATAAACATACGTCTATCGGGATATTTGAACAAGTTCGAAAGCAGACACTGATTGTACAAGGTTTATCCAAATCTCATTCAATGACAGGATTTCGGATTGGTTATTTGCTTGCACCGAAAGAAATTCAACAGCATGTTCTGAAGGTGCATCAATATAATGTGTCATGCCCAACATCCATCAGTCAGTATGCGGCACTGGAAGCCTTGACAGAAGGAAAATCAGACCCGGTCGTGATGAAAAATGCTTATAAAGAAAGACGTGACTATGTACTGAAGCGACTTGAACAAATGAACATGGAAGCGGTCGCTCCAGACGGTGCTTTCTATGTGTTTGTCAAAATTCCTACAAATGAAAAGAGTTTTGAATTTGCCATGAGACTGGTCAACGAAGCTAAGTTAGCTTTTGTTCCAGGGGATGCATTCTCAAAGTTTGGAGAGGGTTATCTTAGGCTTTCATACGCTTATGAAATGAGCGTATTGGAAGAAGGGTTAAATCGTCTTGAGCAATTCTTAAATCAATAAGCATCATTTCTGCATTTTTTGTTGAAGTTCAATATATTCATTAATCAATCGATCAAGCTCTTGGGAAGCTTCAATGGACTCATCACTAAGTCTTCCTTTCTCTGTTGCTTGCTCGACCATTTTCTCCCGAAGTATTTCAATTTCTTTTTCAAGCTGGCTAAGTTTATTTTTCATTTATTTCAAACCACCATTCTGAGGTATTCTTTTCTATAAATCATTTAAGGATTTCGAGCAGCTGCGCTCGTTATCCTTATTGCATAAGTTATAAAACAGTAATACTATATTATAATAGCGATTGAAAAGGCAACCGATTTGAACTACTTTTCCCTAAATAATCTGATCAGCAAGATCGATACCTCCCAACACCGAAACGTATGTTCTCATTATACAATTTCGAAGGTCGTATGGGAAGTGATATAGCTTCTTGCCAGACAATAGGGGTGCCCGTTTATCCTTTGGCGGAAAGCAGTTCACCTCCACTCTTCGCTTACCTGAGAATGGAGTCCTTCAGTCTGAATCGATAAAGAATATAAATTAATTATACCCTTTCATTTTATAGATAAACTAAGTCAAACTATTTTTTGTAGCCATTTAACATGCATTTGAGCATACGTTTAAGAAACGGGTAACAGGGAAAATAAAAAACGATGATTAAAGAAGTTGCCACATAATTGTGGTAAACTAATCAGTATACAATGATTAAAATGAACTTCCTTATATAGAAGGATCAGCACGGAAAGGAAGAACCAAATTGAAAAAAGAATTATGGGAATGGGGTAAAGCAATTGTTATTGCTTTGATTATTGCTTTTTTCCTTCGAACATTTGTGTTTGCGACATCAATTGTTGAAGGCGCAAGTATGGATCCAACCCTAGAAGATGGAGAGAGGGTTATTTTCAATAAAATTGTTTACTTTGTCAATGAACCAGACCGTGGCGAAATTGTCATTATCTCTCGTGAAACTAAAAATTATGTTAAACGTATTATTGGTAAACCAAATGACATTATCGAGTATAAAAACAATACGCTTTTTATAAATGGCGAAGCTTACGAAGAAGATTATCTCACCGAAGCATTACGACATGAGACGGATGCATTTGGGCCTGTAGAAGTTCCTGAAGGTAAATACTTTGTTATGGGAGACAATCGACCGATCAGTAAAGATAGCCGAAACGGATTAGGCTTAATTGATGAAGATGATATTATCGGTCGTTCTGAATTTATTATCTTCCCGTTTGACCATATTTCAATGACACGATAAGAACTGAAATGTACATCATAAGTGACAGACGATAACCCCAGTTAATGGACAACTGTAAACAGTCCACTAACTGGGGTTAATTATATCACTCTTGCTATTATCGTAGTTTTACTTATAACTTATTCGGATTACGATACGAATCACTTTCTCAATCATTTAAACTTCCCTTTTCAGGGAACATTTTAGTGATCGTTTATCTTATCTTTTATACGTGCCAAGATTCAGTGGTAGCTGAAGTAAAGATTCATTTAATTCCTTCAATCGATGATCAATTCTGTGTAATAAATAAAACGTTACCAAAATTGGAAAACCAACTTCTGGAATCCAAGTAATCCATTGCTCCATACCTATCCCTCCTTTTTTATCAATCTAGGCCACGATGCTATTGAGTCACACTTAGATTGAAGTGTTGCACTTAATCTTTAAAAAACGGCTGAATAGAGCAATTCTCTATTCAGCCGTCATTCGATTAATCAAGTGAAATTTCTTCAACTGTACGATCTACGACTTGAGCACTATCCATACTGACATATGAGCCGCCACTTGATGTGAAAACGTCTTGATCGATAATCACCTGCATAGCTTGTTTAACGGCAATTGGATCTACAGGCTCCTTAGGGTCATCTAGTGAAACTGTTGATAACCGTCCTTCTTCATTCCGGAACTTTAATTCGATTCGTTTCATCCTCGCCACCTCCTTTTTTGTGAACTGCTACTATTAGTTTTGAATATTGTACGTATTGTTTCGAACGATTTGGTGAAGTGGATGCGCCTGCAAGTTAGCTAAAGAATTCGCTACAGTATAAAGTGCAGTTGCATCGGCTTCTGTATTCACTTGGTTGAAATTTTTACGCTTGATAATGATTTTCCCTTCTTCGTCAATCCCCGTTTCAAACATTAACTGGAGTTGTGTATCTAATTTTAATTCGCTCGCCATGTGTCTGCTCCCTCCTTTCAACTATATAATCGCCAAGAACATAAAAAAAGTGTGAAATGTATTGAAACATTTCACACTTTCTTTACGTCTAATTAAGGGAACAGTTCTTTAAGTGAAGATTATTGGCTTGCATTGTCGAATATACAGTAACCAATAAACGTAACAAGAACAGCCATCATGATAATACCTAATACAACATCCACTTCTGTTGCACCTCCTAAGGTTGCTACTATCAAATCTATACATATTATATCATAACAAAAAACATATCTTTTATGGAAATGTTCACAGAAAAAAATTAACAAATGGACACGAACTTCACCAATTATTCACGAGAAACTATGCTAAAATGGAGTTAATAGATCAATGAAAGGCGAGCGACAGGTGATTGAATGAAATATTGTACAAAATGCGGCACACAAACCGAAAAAGATGAACGATTCTGTCTCGTCTGTGGCGCTGAGATTCCTGATGTAAAGGAACGAATACGGAAAGAAGATGGGTTTAACCGTTGGTGGTTATTACCGATCATTACGTTATCCGTTATTTTGGCTGGCGGTATCATTATTCATTTTTATTTGGAGAATCAAAATAGCGAAACCATAGAAGCTTACCAAACAGGTATCCAGCATGCAGAAGAAGGTCATTATTCTCAAGCATTAGAAGCGTTTGAAAAAGCTGGGTCTTTAAAGACAAATTTCCAAGCGGCTGAAACTGCTAAGGAGTTTATGAAGGTAGCCCTTAAAGTGGAATCAAAACTCCAATCCATCGACGAGTTGATCGAGGATCAAGCATTTCAAGATGGACTGCAACTAGCACAAGAAGCAGAGGATCAATTGATACCCTATAAAGGTGAAGTGACTCAGCGACTATTAGACCGGATTATTTCTAAACGAAATGAAGTTCAAATCGCACAAATTAAACAACAGTTTAGCGAAAATCCGACAATTGATGAATTAAAGATATTGTTATGGCAAATTCATTCCATTAAGGCAGATAAATCAGAAGAATTAGTACAATCGATGGAAGATCGATTTATTAATGATACTTTTTCCCGAGCAAGTGAAAACCTCCAAGACAACCAATTCACAACAGCTCTTAACATTGTGGAAGAAGGCTTACGGTATATACCTGAAAGTGAACGTTTAAAAAACTTAAAATCGACGATTGAAAAGCAAAAAGTCGCATTTGAAACAGAGCAACAAAAACGTATTGAACAAGCATTAAGTCAATATGAATTGGAACAAGACCAGAACAAAAACAATGCCGTAGAAGTTGTCAAAGTAGAAGCGAAGCCTGATGAGTATGGTGATATCGTCGTCAAAGGAGAAATCAAGAGTGTGGCGACTGTACCCATCCAATCGGTTACGGTGAACTATTCGTTATACGATGAAAACGATGAATTATTGACTGAAAATGAAACATTTTTATATCGAGAAACACTCTATCCGAATGAGACGGGCAAATTTGAATACATCCACTATGAGATGCCTGATAAAGTATCCATTGAAATTAACCAAGTTTCATGGTTTCTGGATGAAGAATAAGGAAGTGATCCGATGTACCGAGCCAAAAGAATAATTCTACCTGTCTTTCTTACAGTCCTCTTACTTGTCACGGGTCTCTCTCTGTATTACATCTATTATGACCAATGGCAGGAGCAAGCACTTGGTGTCTCTTCTGATTTGGTAGATGTCGTCAACAATGAAGATCAAGATTCAGATCAGACTAAAGATCTACAGACTATTATTCACGATGCTGAAAAACACGTCGTACAAATCGAGACAACCGGCCCTTACGGCCAAAACATTGGTTCCGGTTTTGTTTACAATGACAAAGGCGATGTGGTGACGAATGCCCATGTCGTTCAAAATGCCTCAGAAGTGTATGTAAAAACCTCTGATGCGCAAAATTATGTTGGAGCAATTATCGGAATCGGTGAGCGTGATGATATCGCTTTAATCCGAGTACCCCAATTAGCAAATAACGGCGGCTTGGAGATTAATACTCGATTAAAACCAAATACAGGTGATAATATCATTGCTATCGGGAGTCCTCATGGATTTCAAAACACTGTCACGATCGGAACGATTTCAGGAAAGAATCGTAGTTTCACTGTTGATGGTTCGGATTATGAGTATAATAATTTGTATCAGATCACTGCAGACATATCAACTGGGAATAGCGGAGGTCCATTGATTCATAGAGATACAGGTACAGTAATCGCTATCAATTCAGCTGCCACGTCTGAAGGTGATATGGGCTTCAGCATTCCGATCTCTCAAGTGTATGATCGGTTGTTGATGTGGTCAGATACCGCAAATAACGAAGAGTTAAATTACGATGGCGACCCAAATGGTTTTCTAAATGTAACAGATGACAAATTATTGACCGATGTTGAATATTTAATTGATTATTTTTATGAGACCCTGAATTTACGGGATTACTTTACGGCATATTCATTATTAGGTAGTGAAGAACAAGTCGAATACTCATATCCAGAATTCCGTGAACTATACGTTGTATCCGGTGAGATTAAACGCTCAGATACTGAAATAGAAATTACTAAGGATAAGAACGCTTCAGTGACTGTCCTATCCGATCATCAAATATTACAAAACGAAGAAGTTCAAGAGACACATCATTATCGTACAAACTTTACCATCGGATATGAAAACGACCAACTAAAGATTCTCAATTTACAGAGAGAACTGTTATCAAAAACAGAGCATAGCGAAGAAGATGATGATCAATCAAAAGATGAATAATTTCTTAAATGAAAATTATTAAAAACTAGGTCATTGTCCCTTCCCAGTTATTCAATCGTGACATAGGAATATAGTACATGAATAACTTGGAGGTGAAATGATATGCATGGATTCGGAGGATACAACAACTGCGGATGCCAAAATAACTTTGTAAGTCCAGCCGGATATGGAGGCAATAACTGTGGTAGCGGATATAACAACAACTTCGCGTTAATCGTCGTACTATTTATTTTGCTAATCATTGTTGGTGCTGCGTTTTATTGCTAATTGAATGAACAAAACTTTGAATCTGAAAATATGAAAAACGCCGATCGTTTTCTAAAACGATCGGCGTTTTGTATTTTCACCCATTAACTGAAGTTCCGTACTCTCTTTAGCGCTAGCAATTTGTTTATTATCCGACAGATGAAGTGGCATCCAATCGATTATTCTGATCAGATATCTGCACACATTCTCTATTTATAATTTTAGTTAAGATCTCTCGATTATAAACCAACACTAACCAATATTAATCTTTTCTTTCGGATAGCGATAAGATGATTCTTGACGGTCTCGATTAAGTGAGAAAAGAAAGGTTAAGATTCCAATTCTTCCGATGAACATCAAGGCCATTAATAATGTCTTACTTACATTCGACAAATCAGGTGTGATCCCCATCGATAGACCTGTTGTTCCGAATGCCGATGTCACCTCAAAAATTATACTGATTAATGAAAAAGGCTCAATAACCCGTACGATCGTAACGACAATAAATGTCATCAGCAATGCCAAAAATGTGACGACGACCGCTTTGAATAAGTCTTCCTCTTCAATTTCTCTTCCAAAGATTTTCAACCTGAACCGGCCTCTGGCAAACTGTAAAATAAAAATAATGACCAAAGCAAACGTGGTTGTTCGGATTCCCCCACCAACACTACTTGGCGAAGCACCAATAAACATCATTGAGGATAAGAACAATTGAGTTTGTTCGGTAAACTCATTGATATCCAATGTCGTTAATCCAGAGCTTCTTGCGGTAGTCGACTGAAAGAGAGCATAAAATATCGTCTCGTGCCAGCTCTTATCTGCAAAGAAATGATTAAACTCTAATAGCAATACGACGACAAAGGAAAAACAGAGCAAAACAAAGTACGTTAACGAAGTCAATTTAGTAAATAATGAAAATCGTTTCATATTGCGTTCTTCTCTTGGTACTTGCAAATACTCTTTCACTTCGATTAATACTGGAAATCCGATTGCCCCAGAGATAATTAATAACATAACAATGAACTGAATAAAATAATCATTTTGATAAGGTATGAGTGAAGCACCTGTAATATCAAAACCACCATTGGTCGTTGCACTGATTGCCGTAAAAAACCCATGATAAAAAGCTTCCCAGATGGAATCATAATACGTCATAAAATATGTGCCAAGGGTTAGGAAACCAATGAACTCGATGCCTAAAATGACAAAAAACATTTCTTTGACTAAGCGAACAATCCCAGAGATAGACTTTGTGTTTGTATCTGTCATAATAAGGCGCCGTTCTTTAAAGCCTATTTTTTTACCGAGGACGATCCAAATTAACGTACCCAATGCCATAACACCTAATCCACCAGTTTGGAGTGCAAGCGCAATCGCAAATATACCGAAGACGGAGAATGAATCAGCTGTCGACACGACGGTCAACCCGGTAACACTTACTGCACTGGTAGCTGTAAAAACAACATCCATGAAACTTAGATCCGCACCCTCTTTTTGAGCAATTGGCAGTGAAAGAAGCAATACGGTTACAGATACGGCAACGAAGTAATATATTGAAATAAGTTGTACAACTGTTAGTCTGTCTAATAATGATTTTTTTTGTTTAATTCGATTCATGATACGTTCTCCTTTTACCGGCATCAACCCTTTGCATGCTAAAGAATGAACTTCAACAGATTCATTCTAGCGGGCGTTTATACAAATAGGACAAAAAACCCTAACTGGATCTTTCCTCCAGATTAGGGATTATAAAATGCTCTCTTGATTTTTTTCTTTGAATTTAATCAATAATTGTTCACCTTGATAGCCGGCTTCTATTAAATCTTGTAACGTTTGCTCAACTAATTCACGCTCACGATTTACCATATTGCCAATGATGATGACGCTGATGTTATCATCTACTTCTTCAATCGCTTCCACTTTCCCAACTAGTGTCGCTTTTGGGTTTTCAGTCTTCGTGATTCGTACTTGAAAAACAATTTCACGATCCTTGTCCAGCTTACTTCTGAAAAAGTCTTCATAAGATTTAGACATATAGCCTTCCACTAGCCAACGATCTCTATCAATTTCACGGTCAATGATCAAGCCTTCATAAAACTCAATTTCTTTATTTTGAAGCTCGTCGCCTAGTTTTTCCAATGTTGTAAGGGAGATTAATTTAAATGTTTTCATGCAATCTTCCTTTCCTCAAATTAACCTCATTATATAAGATACGATGGGAATAGAAAAGCTTTTATTGGTTAGATTGCACTTTTATTGTTTGCTCTCTGAACTTTTTTGTCGATGATTGCTAATCGCTCGATTGCTTCTTCTCTCTCCATTTTCAAATAATGATGTCCACCTTTTGGCAACTCATCTATTTCATCCGCTTCATAAATGATTTGTTGTAGGGGTGTACGAAATTCCTTTACAGAAAACGGTAAATAAGAGTCGGTGTGTAATAATATTGCAATTGCAATCTCTTTGGCCTTTACTCTGTTCTCCCCTAATCGAATCAATAATTTATGAGCTCGTTCTGCCCCTTTAATTGCATGGATATCGTGTTTTCGATATTCTTCATAATCCCATTTTCCTTCTCTATACCACTCAAAATGACCCATATCATGTAGTAATGCGGCCTTCGTGGCAAGTTCTGGATTTTCTTCTCGTTCGGTTGCAAGGCGGCAGGCAATTTCTGTTACCTTAACAGCATGATGAACACCTGAACGTCTCAAATACTTTTGAGTGATTGGATGTTTAAAAATATCGACTAGCGTAACATAGCCCATTGGCATCTCCTCCTAATTTTAAACATTAATATACCATAATTTAATGACGCTGGCGATTTTTCCTAAACTAAATAATTCTCTAGTCGAATTCATTTACTTTTCCCTAAAATAACTTGATAAATTTTCAAAAATTCCTATTTATTTTTTTAAACAAACCGATATATAGAGTAAATACTGTTTTTTTGGAGGTGAAAATATGGAAAATACGGCTCAAACAATCGTCTCAGATACACTCCACTTAAAGAACCGATTATCCATTATTTTTCTATTTGTCACTATGGTGCTTGGCACAGGTGTGACTTATTTAATTGGACAAACGAAACTCGTTATTCTAACCATTTTGATTGGCAGCCTAATTACCTTATTACTCGTCACAACTCTCGTCTATCTCAGAAAGCTATCTAACGTTGTACCTTACATACTGATCTCAGGGATTGCTATGATTATCGGAACAATTTTAATTCTCGCAACAACATCAGGACAAACAGCCGCTTTGATTTATTTTTTATTGATCACTAGTTCTTTCTATTTATCTTTACCCGTTTTCTTATTTGGTTTCACACTAAGTATTGGATTATTCATAACGTTTATCTATATACATGGGGAGACTTATTTATTCGACTATGCAACATCGTTATTGATTTTTACACTGACAAGCGTTGTCTTGCTGTTACAGCTTGTCATTACATCTCGAAATCAAAAAACATTGGAAGAACTCCAAGCCAGTAATGAACAAGCATTCCAGAAGGAACAAAAACAAAATCAACTCATTGAGCAACAGACGAAAACAATCCAACAAAGTATGGACGGGATTGAATGGCAATCCAACACCCAAAAAGATTCGTTAAATGAAATGAACCGAGCCATCCAAGAAATTGCAACAGGTACTGAATCACAAGCAGGAACAATTTCCGATATTCACCAGTCCATTGGTACAACTTCGATGTTATTAGAAAAAATGGTTGGTGATTTAGATCGCATTGAGGCGGAAACAGATGAAACGAAAACGAAAGCTGAAAAGGGTAAAATCGAATCATTTGAACTCGTTGATGAAATGAGAACTTTCCAAGCAAGTGTTGGAGAAATGAAGGCGGCTTTTAACGAATTAAGTGATAAAGTGGATTCATCTGTATCATTTATTCAATCTATTCAAGATATTACTGAACAAACAAGCTTGCTTTCATTAAACGCTTCGATTGAAGCAGCTCGTGCAGGTGAGCATGGTAGAGGGTTTGCTGTTGTTGCAGAAGAAATTCGTAAGCTGGCAGATCATACAGAGCAAACGGCTAAACAAATTTCAAACAACTTAACAAGTATGAGGGCTTCCAATGAAACAACCGATCGACAAATCCATGATATTGATAAGCAAATGAAAGAACACATCGAGTCCATTACTGATAATAGTGAGTTATTCGGTTCATTTTCTGAAAATGCCAATACATTGATGGACCAAATGAAAAGCTTTAGACAATTAGCCGATGAAGTCAATGATCATGCAAGACTCATAGAAGATTCCATGAATGATTTCTCATCAACTGTAGAGCAATCGACTGCTTCTGTGGAAGAGATTAGTGCTACCGTTCAAAATCAAGCGAACCAGAACGAAGAGTTACACGGAGAGATCAAGCGCACGACACAAGCTTTACACGAATTGAATCAACGTGCTTAGCAGGAGAACTTAAAAGAGAGCTAAGACAAAAGAGATATTGAAGTGTTTTGACGGATCACCAATCAAACAAAAAGCCCGAACGATTTATTTTACGCATAAATCATTCGGGCTTTAATTTCTTTTATGAAATTTTGTTGCATACTATCGAATTGTTCTACTTAGGCTCCAATGTAAGTTGATCACCTGAGTAATTATCGATCCTCGTCTCATGATAATTGCCTTTAATCCAATCATCTAATTGATTCTGATAATAATCACTTCGGTAATGCTCTGATTGGCCAGGACCCACAATATGATAGCCTGAATTTGGATCAGCTAAATCGTTCACGAATCGCCAGCCTGCTCCATGGTTAACTATCCCATCTTCTTTTCCTCTTGCTGCCATAACAGTGACTCCACTTCCACCGAGTGGTTGTGGTGGATCAGGATTGAAAAATCGTTCTAAGAAGGAAATGCCAGAAAGATTATGTGCAAAATAGATCTGGTGATAGTCTCCCCATTTCCACTCATTCAAACTTTCACCATATTCATCTGTAAGATATTGAATGGTTTCGCTGAAAGAATTGGAAAGCAATTGATCCAATCCTCCATTTTGCTCAATCCAATGTAACTCTTCTCCATCATAAGACTGAAGAATCAGTTGGTCTGTTGTTTGGCCCATTCCCTTGAACATTGATCGTACTTCTTCAGGAATTTCATCAGCGTATAAATTTTCTTCGATTTTTTTCAACATTGTATGGAATATAAGTGGACCCGCTTCATCTTTATGATCTTCAAAGTCCCAGTCGGCTAATATTTTGATCGCTTGCTCTTCCGCCGGCGAATCAGCTTGGTCGCCAAGAACATCTAAAAATATGGGAACAAATAACTCTGCTTGTTTATTTTTCTGATCCATTTGAAGTTCCATCATATCTTCTGCAGTCAAATCATCCTTTGATGCTAAATACTCCTCAATACGTGAATAACGGTAAGGCTGTGCCCATACATGACTAATATGATATGGATACGAATCATCAATGACTTTGTTGTTTGCTGTTGCAATGAAGTTTTTATCCGGATTTACTACTGTTGGGAGTTCATCAAATGGGATGAATTCATCTAATGTGTACTGGCTATCCCAACCAGGCATCGGCAATAGGGCATCATCTGGGTTTTCATAGATTGGTATTTTGCCATTTGCCTTATAAGCAATCGTTCCATCCTTAGAAGCAAAAATAAAGTTTTGGGCTGGTGCATGAAACCCTTCTAAAGCTTTCTCAAATTCTTTCCAGTTGGTTGCCTGGTTAAACTCCAATAAAGCTTTCAACTCTGTTGTAGCTTCTAGAGCTGTCCAATCAACCGACAACACAGTATCTCCTTCTATTTCTTCGACTCCATTGGCAAACTCTGATATGACCGGCCCGTGAATGGTTTCAGTTACTTCATAGTCGATTGATTCTTGACCATCAACGTGAATGGTTTCCGTAATGACGTCCGCCTCATACCACTCCCCGTCATACTCAAATTTTGCTGGGTCATTTTCATGTCTTCGCTCCAAATATAACTGCTGTACATCAGGGCCAACATTTGTAACTCCCCATGCAACATGGTCATTATGCCCTAGGATGATACCTGGCACTCCTGCGAATATAACGCCAGAAACATTATAGTTAGGTGACTCTAAATGACTTTGATACCAAATGGAAGGTGTCGATAAACCTAAATGCGGATCATCTGATAATAATGGCGAACCGGATTTCGTCTTTTCCCCGCTCACTGCCCAGTTATTACTTCCATTGAACTCATGTGGCATAACTGCTTTCGAGAGACTGGCAGTCACATCGACGTATTCTTCTTCCAAAATATTAGTCGGTCCATTTTCAGGGTAAGTCGGAAATAGTTCATAAGCGACTTCTTCATCGAAATGGTTCATCAAATAATAATTAAATGCTTGCCGTTCCCAATGCCCACCTAAATCGAAGGCCATGAATTTTCCGATTGTCAGTGAGTCCAATGGCGTCCACTCTCTAATTTCACTCAGACCTGCTAGTTTAAATTCAGCAGGCATAGAATTATTCGTTTCCATTTGTTCGATATATGCATTTACTCCATCTGCATATGCTTGTAATACATTCAGTGATTCTTCATCATATATTTCTAATGATTTCTCTGCAGCTCTCCGCAAGCCTAATGTCCGAAAATATTTATCCTGCTCAACCATACTTTCACCAATGACTTCGCTTAACTGTCCAGATGCTTGCCTTCTCGATAGTTCCATCTGAAAGATTCGATCCTGTGCTGTTATGTAGCCTTGAGCATAGAATAAATCTAAATCATTTGTTGCTTGAATATGTGGGACGCCCACCTCATCATATACAACCGTCACTTCCTCTTCCAGACCATTCAGTGAAACTGTCCCTTCTGTCTGTGCGAGTGACCGATCGATGTAAGCGTTTACGTAAATTAGCAAACCGATTATGATGACAGCTAGAATCGCCAAAATGATGAGTGTCCATTTTAACCACTTATTCATCTTTTTCTTTTGGTCCATTGACTCTAATTGAATCGCATGTTTCATAGCCTTTCCCCCTTTAATCTTATATAGATATAATATTACAAAAATTCTATCTAATTAACAAATTTTTGTACTTTTGAGGAATTGCATTTACTCACCACCTTCCCCTCTATATAATAGATAGCGGAAGAGTAATATTACTCTCAAGAAAACTGAGGTGATGAATTGAGTAATAAAAATAAGGTTTTTTTAGTAATCGGTATCTTCTTGCTAGGATTAATTATTTTAATCGTCGCAGCTACTTATTTCGGACTACAAAAAGATCCTGAACATATAAAAAAGGTTAGAGAGGAAGCTACTGATTATTTAGATAAACATTTTACGGATGAAATGGAAATCGTTGACGTCATGTATGATAATGCTTCTATTTATGAACAATTCTCTTATGCAGCGATTGTACAGCCGGTCAAAGATCCAGATTTCCAATTCTTAGTTTATTCTCATCTAGAAACAGGTGAATACACGGACAGTTACGTTGCTGAAGTATGGGAAGAAGAATTAGAAGATTTCTTAATGCCTCGTTTGAAGGAAAGCTTTGGGAAGGACGTTATTAAAGAATTGTGGATGACATATCCAAAAGACGTAGGTGAGCAACTGAATATATCCCACGATGATATCCCTTCATTAAAGGGACAAGATACAGGCGTAGTTATTCGTCTCACTCTTTCCAGAGGAGAAAAGGATAACGATGAAGATGCGTTGGAACAAATCATAGACGAAATGAAAGATGAATTATCTATTAAACGCGGTCACTTTACGTTATCGTTTTCAGAGCAAGCTTTATTCTTTAAAGATAAAAATATCAACAAAGATTTTTAATATTGATCTTCCATCAAATCATTTAATCTATCGCAACAGAAACCCCAGTTGGAAAGGGTAGCTTATCCAACTGGGGTATATTTTTGGTGAATTTCGTTGATTTCTTCAAGTATGGTCAACTTGTACATAAGCCGTTTAAAACGAAAACTCATGCTACAATTCTTATAGATATTTCTTGATGTCTGCTTCGATTTTTTCTGGCTTTGTTTGAGGCGAGTATCTTTCAACGACTTTTCCTTCACGATTCACTAAAAACTTCGTGAAATTCCATTTGATTTCGCCACCAAGCATTCCTTTCTTTTCTTCCGTTAGATAGTGAAATAATGGATGTTGTTCTTTACCTTTCACATTTGTCTTCGTGTGCATCGGAAATGATACACCATAATTCGTTTGGCAAAAATTCAGGATCTCATCTTGATCTTCAAATTCTTGATTCATAAATTGATCACTTGGAAATCCAAGGATGACGAAACCTTGATCTTGATAAGTTTCATATAACTTTTGCAGGCCCTCAAATTGATTCGTAAAGCCACATTTACTTGCTGTATTAACGATTAACATCACTTGATTCGAATAGTTCTCTAAAGTTGTGGTCTCACCGCTCATTTTTTCAACGGAAAAATCATACACTGTATTCACGATTCTAAACCTCCATTGTTATGACTTCTACAGTTAATTATACGTACATGCCATCGACGAAACAAATATTCTAATCCATTTTTCTAAGAGGTTCTTATTTGAACGGTACCTATAATAGGTATAAAAAATATCCCTTTGCTGGGAAAGGGATATTCTGTCATTTAGCTTGTGCGTACTACAAGTTGTGGTCTGGATATAACGAGCATAATGATGATGATAGCAGATAAAATAAAACCTGGAATTAAATAGGTTGAATTATATACTAATGAGTAAAGCCATACGGGTTGATCTTCCGGCGCAAAATGAGCAAAGAAGATTACCCCTGCTAAATAGTGTGCGATAAACCGAATAGCCATGCCAATAAATGTCCCGAGAATAATTAACATAGACACTTTTGTATGATCATTATTACTTAGGCCTTTCCTGATGCCGCTAGCAAACACACCGGCAACCCCAAGTCCAACGAAGGCAACAATGTAATCCAATAATCCTTGTAACCAATGGACTACTGTTCCTCCAAATAATAAATCCAATACGCCAAAGATTAATCCGGAGGCAAGTCCTGCTTTTAACCCCCAACGGAATGCAATAATAAAAACCGGGATCATCGCAAATGATACCGATCCACCCTGAGGCCAAATGGTAAATTGCAATCCTGGTATCGTGTCGAGCAGAAACGCTAACGTAGTTAAGATCGCGATTTCCACTAACATCAATGTTTTATGATTCATAATAATTCCTCCCCTTCTGTTTCTCTTTTTAGACAACAAAAAAAGCAATCCTAGGGAGGCTTCATTATGGGTCACCCAGCATTGCACCATTGAAGCCACATCCCTACGCTAGTGCTAACTAACAGGTTCAAAGGGTTTAGAGCATCGCACTCAATCTCAGCCAACTCATTGGCTCCCCCTGTGGTCTTGTCGATTCACTTTTTTTGTTACTTTAATTATAACTGACAATAGATATAACTTCAAGGTGGTCTGACCAACCACGTTGCTTTCTTGGGAAAATTCAACAAACGATGTATACTTAAGATAGAGAGTATATCGTTATTCAAGATATTAATGAAAATATTTATTTTTAGTGCGCTTGATGACAATATAAAGGAGATGGGCGTATGTCTTTAAAATCAAAAATTTATAAATTCCTTCGCATTTGGAATGATGTCGATGCTGTTAGAAAAGGACGTGTAGGAAAACGGGTCGGTAGGCGTGTTGCAGGTAAAGGTTCTGGGAAATTGCTGAGGAAACTATTTAAATAGGGAGCGAATAGAATGTTTCAATGTAAACATTGTGGCTATGAATATACCTATAAAGAAGCTTTGGGGATGGCTTCCAGTACAGGTGTTGGAAAACGATGCCCACATTGTGCAAAAACAAATTATTTCACGGCAAGGAGTAGAAAAAAAGGAATGTTTTATGCATTTATCAGTGCCTTTGTCGTTTCTATTTTGGGTTTTTTTGACGTACCTCTAACAATAGCCATCCCTCTTTTATTCGCTTTTCTCATTGGTTACTACTTAGCCATGCCCTTTTTGTTTGAACTTAGCGATCATGAAGAACCCTTGTGGTGATGAATGGAGGATTGCTCAGTGAATAAATCCATTATTCTATTCGATGGCGTTTGTAACCTTTGTAACGGAGCCGTCCAATTTTTAATCAACCGGGATTCACAGGACCAATTCCGTTTTGCTTCATTACAAAGTGATTTAGGCAGAAAAGTGATGCAGCAATTAAACAATAAAAATATAGATAGCATTGTTCTTATTGAATCAGGTCGAATCTATACAACATCTACCGCAGCCCTCCGCATTGCGAAACATCTCCCTGCACCTTGGAATTATTTGTATCTGTTAAGACTTTTACCACGACCGCTTCGTGATCAAGCCTATACATGTATCGCCCACCATCGTTATCAATGGTTCGGACGTCAAGATACATGTATGCTACCAACTCCCGAAAACGAACGGAAATTCTTAATGAAATCAAATTAAAAAGCAGTTCAAGAGAGGACTCATTCCCTTCGTTGAACTGCTTTTTTCGTCAATTAATCAAACTGTCTATTCATTCACCTCTGCAGTAAGAAGCTCTTCCGGCAATGCTTGAAATGCTTGCTCTAAATCAGCTATTAGATCTTCTGGGTCTTCAATACCTGCTGAATACCTGATCAAGCCCTCCGGAATGCCCATCGCTGCACGCTCTTCTGGCGTACATTCAACATGGCTTGTTACTCGTGGAGGTCCGATAATAGTTTGCACACACCCTAGACTTGCTGCCCGTTTCGCTAACTTTAACTTCGGCAAAAATTTATTCATCGTCTCAACGCCACCTCGGACGTTAAAGCTTAGCATTCCACCAAAGCCTTTCATCTGTTTCTTTGCGATCTCATGGCCGACATGATCTTCCAAGCCAGGATAAAACACATCGGTTACCCATTCGGATGTTTTTAAATACTCTGCAACTTTCATTGCGTTTTCATTTTGTTTACGAATGCGCAAATGCAATGTTTTCATTCCGCGCAATAATAAATAAGCTGCATGAGGATTTATTGTCGCCCCATTAATTTCACGGTAGTGATAAATCTTATCGACTAATTCTTTGCTGCCTGCGACGACTCCACCCATTGCATCTGAATGTCCACCTAAATATTTCGTTGCACTATGAAGAACGATATCCGCACCGAGCTCTAATGGATTTTGATTAATAGGTGATGCGAATGTTCCATCCACGACAACCAGTGCATCGACTTCATGACCTGCTTTCGCCATGCGTTCAATATCGATGATTTTCAGTGTCGGATTTGTCGGCGATTCTAAATAAACAAGATCGCAGCCTTTCGCAATTTCCGCTTCCATCTCTTCATGATCCGCAGTTTCGCAAAACGTAATGTCTACACCCATATTTGGGAGAAATTCTGTAAAAATTTTATTTGTTCCACCATACGTATCTTTAATAGTAACGACTCGATCTCCAGGACGTAGAAATGTATATAGCGTATTTGAAATTGCTGCCATACCTGAAGCAAAAGCAGTGGCTGCCTCAGCATTTTCCAAGTCTTTTACTTTATCCTCAAATGCTTGATTTGTAGGATTTGTGTTCCGGCCATAAATATGACCCTCTCGTTGCCCAGTTGCAATTTCATACCACTCATTCATATCATCGTAACCAAAAGAAACACTATTTACGATGGGCACCTGTGTCGCACCAAAGGCTAACTGATCCTTTTCCCCTGACCATGAGGCTTTCGTTCCTGGTTTGAATGTTGTCATATAATCTCCTCCTTAATTAATATCTATATTCATTCATTGCTAACTTAACTAATAATTCCTTTTGTATCATCAGGAAAATGAAAAGGTATTTTTTGAATAAGTCCTCGTTGGTAATTCGTCAGCAGTTCAACACCGTTTTCAGTCACACGGAAGGATTCACTCGTCTCGATACCATCTTGATCGAACCATAATCCAGGTATAAAATGAAATGTCATATTTGGCTCCAAGACTGTCCGATCACCTTTACGAATACTTGCAGTATGCTCGCCCCAATCTGGCGGATAATTTAATCCAATTGAATAACCTAAACGAGATTCTTTCTCAATCCCATATTTCCGTGTTGACTCAATCCAAGCTTCTTCCAGCTCTTCAAGATAGGCTCCTGGTTTCACTTTTTGTAAAACACTCTCTATACCTTCCTGTACAATTTCATCAAGTCTCTTTAGGCGATCAGTTGGATTACCGAGAAATACCGTTCTTGCCAATGGAGTATGGTAGCGCTTATGACAACCAGCAAGTTCAATAATGACGGCATTGCCTTCCTCAAAATAATCATCGCACCAAGTTAAATGAGGTGCCGATGTCTTATCTCCTGTGGGCAGCATCGGTACGATCGATGGATAATCCCCACCAAACTCTTCTCTCCCTTTAACCAATTCATAGTAAATTGTCGCTGCTGCATCACATTCTCTTGATCCTGTGTGAATTGCGTTGATACCTGCTTGCATGGCTTGCTCTGCCAGCATCCCCGCTCGTCGCATCAACTCAATCTCTTGGTCGGATTTAATGATACGAACCCAATTCACCATAGAGGTGCAGTCTCTAAATGTTGCGTTTGGCAAATGCTCAAGTAATGTCGTATAACATTTTGCTGAAAAATAATATTGATCCATCTCTACACCAATCACGCGCTTTTCTTGTTTTAACTGAGTTAAAAGCTTTGCAATGTACTGCATTGGATGAAATTGATGTGAATTCACGAAATAATCCGGATAAGAAACAATATTTTCATCATGCATCCAGGTCGTACGTTTCGCACCATTAGCATCCATATACCGACCAATCCATATTGGTTGTGGTTCGTCGATTATAACGATTAGCATTTGATGCACATAAAAGGACCATGCATCATAACCTGTTAAATAATTCATATTCGCCGGGTCTGTCACCAACAAAACTTCTATACCTTCTTTTTCCATTTGATGTTTTGTTTTCTTTAATCTTCTCAGGTACTCTCCTACTTCGAACGTCAACACGGTCTTTTCCTCCCTTCTAAATGAAAGCGCTTTATATTTAGAATATTTAAATAATAACTCTTATTCTATTGTATTACCGCCCAGGTGGTTTTGGTAACATACAATTTGTATGAAATTTCATTCATGGACTCATACACTTTGTTTACTTGCTAAGTAGGTGTCCAAAAGAAAACCCGTACGGAGTTAAATCTACTCCGTACGGGTCAGTCATTTTTTCATATTATGTGTCCGTTGTACTCCTTACCTACGCTTCATTCCATTCTCCATTTTTTAGTTGCCATAATCGGATACTCATCTCCAATAAAAATGAATCATCAGAATCAACGAGTGTCAGACCCGTCAAACTTTCAATTCTCCGTAATCGGTATAATAATGTTTGACGATGTAAAAACAATGCCCTGGCTGTCTGACTAACGTTTCCTTTGAATGTTTGATAAGTCATGAAAGTGTGAATTAAATCTGATTGCTTTTTTCGATCGTATTCCAACAATGGACGAATGGTATCATTCACAATATTTATTAATGCATCCGTCCCTTCTATACTTAATAGTAGTCGGTTCAACTTCGTTTCCTCGAAAAACGTTCTGCCACCAAAGGTCGTTTGCTCTACATGCAGATCGAGTGCTGTTCGGGCTTCTTGATAACTTTTATAAAAAGATTGCAAACCTTGATTGTGAATACCAATACCCCATGCAAACGTAATCCCTGCCAACTGATCATGTAAGCGTCTTTCAATCATATCCAAAAAATGGCTGACAGTCTTTTGGTGACCTCCTTCATCAATTTCCAGAAAGATAACGACCTCACCTTCTTCAAACGATGACATCGTCCTTCGATTTAATTGCTGTTCTGCATACGTTATTTCTTTTTGTATATAGTAATTCAAACTATGCAAAGAAGAATGACCAGGTTGATCCTTCTCTTCACGCCAAGATGTTTCCGAAAAGCCTGTTGTAAAATCACCAACAATACAGGCATACCGTAAAGAGAGATCATAACCCAGCAAATCACCCTTTGATAAAATTTTCGCATCCATACGCTCTATTTCCTTGGCCAACTGCATCACAAAATTATCTTTCAATCGAATTTCTGTCATTTCAATGGCATTTTCCGTTAAAAAGTATAATGCACATGCCGTTAAGCCATGCTCCAACGCATGCATGACAAACCAATCTAGCTCATCCGGACTTTTAGGCATAAATAATAAATACCCTTGTTTTTTATGATTTGAAAAGATCGTCAATTCGTAGCATGTTTGGTTACCGACTGTATATTGGTTAATATGTTGGTAAAGTGGGTGGTCGCTTGATGGTACAATTGGTGATTCCATTAACTGAACCGGAAGATCATTAAACTGATTGATGGCATCGATGATTTCTTGATCAAAATCATAATTGGCCCGTACCTGCTTCTCTTCATCACTGATGGCGACAGGGATATTGATTTCTTTATATAGTATTTTCATTAATGCTTCCAACGAACTATTATTGAGCACTTGATCCATCAATTTAATTCGTAGAGCCTCTGTTTTTTCTCTTCTTTTTTCATTGTGCTCATTAATGACTTGCAAGGATTCCTGGACAATGTCGGAAAAGGTGGATTTCCAGTTCAACAACAGAAGAATAAATTGATTTTCATTAGCCAAGTCAATGATTCTTTGAGGTAAAGTCTCCGTCCAATTATCACTCGCAACCGCCAAGGCCGTCGCACCGGACTGGATGATATCGCTTACAAATTGATCACTTAAATCAGCATCTTGCCTGAAGTTCGTTGCCGATGATAAAACAAGTTCATGCTTACGGATAAAGTTCTGAACCGGTAACTCAACGATGGAAACCCATTCAACTTTTTTTGTCTCCAACAAAGATTCACCAGTTATGACGTGAACGTCTTGTAAAGAAGGAATATTCATTAATTCTGATAGCCTGAGTCCCATTTTCCTCACCCACTTTAGATTCCTTTTCTATCCTTCATTATATAAAAGGAATCTGTTGACAGTCAATTTAGAAAATTAGGACTTTATGATAGGTCAAGCTACCTGTGCTTATTTAGCAATGAATAATTGTGTCCAATAAGTCCCCATTTCTCCACCTTCTTCATAACCGACACCAATGTGGGTTACATTCTCATCTAAAATGTTCTTTCGGTGCCCCTCACTTTTCATCCAACCATTCACGACGTCTTCTGGATCAAAAAATCCTGCCGCTATATTTTCAGCCGCCACTTTGTATTCGATCTCAAATTCATCTAACATGTCAAAAGGTGAACCATATGTTGGGGATTCGTGGCTAAAATAATTGAGTTCAGCCATGTCTGCTGACTTTTCTTGAGCGACGTCCTGTAACTCCTTGTCGATTTCCAAAGCCGGCAATCCATTCACTTCTCTTTCACGATTCGTTAACTCAACAACTTCTTCCAGCAAATCGTCTAGCTGTGATGGCGTTTTAATGGAATCTCCATCTCGCTTTTCAGGTGAACCGATCCCTGGGCGTGGGTCAATTTCTGATTCAAATCCACGTCGATTCCTTTCATTCGGACGTTCACGTTCCTTTGTTCCTAATGGATAATCCGGATTCTGGATCGAATTTGGATCACCATCATTTGCCCACCGACTTGTTCGTGGTCTCTCTTGGTCACCATCTCCATCGAAACTCACCGGGTCTGGTTCAAATTGAAAATCAATACTTTCTTCTTCTTGGCCGCAACCGACACAAAAAAGAATAATTGCAAATAAAATTACCGATAACTTTTTCACTGATATACTCCCTCCTTTAGGTGACATTAGTTTTTGTGTTCGCAAAAAAAATATGCCCCTGAATTGTGTCGGGCATATTATTCGTTCGGAAGTATAATGCGTTCCTATAAGACTTTTCGGATTTATTTTTTCGTCACTCGGGGGTATAGAGCGCTTCTATAAGACTTTTCGGATTCATTTTCTCGTCGCTCGGGGGTATAGAGCGCTTCTATAAGACTTTTCGGATTTATTTTTTCGTCGCTCGGGGGTATAGAGCGCTTCTATAAGACTTTTCGGATTTATTTTTTCGTCGCTCGGGGGTATAGAGCGCTTCTATAGGGCTTTCCGGATTTATTTTTTCGTCGCTCGGGGGTATAGAGCATCCCTATAAGACTTTTCGGATTCATTTTCTGGTCGTTCGAGGGTATAGAGCACTGCTATAAGACTTTTCAGCTTTATTTTCTGGTCGCTCGGGGGTATAGAGCACTTCTATAGGACTTTTCGGATTCATTTTCTGGTCGTTCGAGGGTATAGACATATTCAGGGTTTTTGTTATCTTAAAAATTCAAAAAACCGCACAGCATAAAAATATGCCGTGCGGTCGCATTATTAGCTATACATATTAACCTTTATAATCATTCAACATATAATAATAATGGGCCAAAGTCTCCATACCTTTATCGAAATTCTCAAGGTTTAAGTGCTCATTTGGCGCATGTAAATTCTCATCTGGTAAACCAAAGCCCATTAACACAACGGGTACGTTCAAAATCTCGTCCAACTCAGCTACGATCGGAATGGATCCACCACCACGAATGTAAGCCGTCTCAGCTTGATAAACTTTCTCATAAGCCTTTGCAGCCATCTGAATAACTGGATGATCGAATGGTGTGACGTATGGTTTTCCTTTATCAAATGGCTTAATGTCAACACTAACACCTTTTGGCTTATGTTTTTCAACGTGATTGGTCAGTAACTCAACGATCTCATCTGGATCTTGATCAGGAACTAAACGGCAGGTCACTTTAGCTGTGGCTTTATTCGGTAAAACCGTTTTGATACCTTCACCTTGGAAGCCACCATAGATTCCATTGACCTCAAGCGTTGGTCGAACCGATGTCCGCTCGACATAGCTATACCCTTCTTCTCCATCTAACTCAGAAACATTCAATTCATTTTTTAATTTTTCTTCATCAAATGGTACGGATGCAAGGGCATCTCGTTCTTCTTGCGATAATTCCGGAATTCGGTCATAAAAGCCATCGACTTGGATTCGATTATTTTCATCTCGGAAGCTGTCAACAATTTTTACTAGCGCGTGAATTGGGTTGACAACACCTCCACCATATTCACCTGAGTGCAAGTCACTTTTCGCTCCTGTGACATCGATTTGAATACCGGCAAGACCTCTTAAGCCATACGTAATTGTCGGTTTACCTCTTTCAACAAGTGCGGAGTCAGATACAACAATTAAATCCGCTTCGAGCAAATCTTTTTTCTCTTGGGCAAATTTCGGTAGGTTTGGACTGCCGACTTCTTCTTCACCTTCAATCAGTACTTTAAAATTCACAGGGGATTCGTCGGATGATTTCAAGATTGCCTCCATGACTTTCAGATGCATGAATACTTGTCCTTTGTCATCTGTAGCACCACGCGCATAAATTTTATCATCACGAATGGTTGCATCAAATGGTTCAGAATCCCATAATTCTACAGGGTCGACAGGTTGAACATCATAATGGCCATACACGAGTACGGTTGGTGCGTTCTCATTGCTTATGTACTCACCATAAACAACCGGATGACCTTCAGTAGACATAATTTCAGCATGACCAAAGTCGATGTTTTCTAATTCATTCTTCACCCATTCTGCTGCTTTTTTGACATCTTCATTATGAGATGACAAAGCACTAATACTCTGGATGGATAAAAATTCTTTTAGTTCACTTAAATGTTTTTCACGATGCTTCTTTAAATATTCAATTACTTCATTTTGCATAAAAAAACCTCCTCTAATTTCTATTATAAAGAAAACTGATATAATTTACACGAGAACAGCAAAGAATTCTTTTAGTGGATAAGTTAGTACAGCTGCTTATTTCAAAAGTAGCAATTTTTCAAGTTATCATCTTTATGTTATATAACCTTCATGAAAAGGTATGAATAGAGTATAGTTTTTGATTGCTTAAAGGTGGAACAGACGATGAAACTGCAGACGAAAAATCGATTCAAGCAATTTTTCCTCATAGTAATAGGTATTGCTGTGGTTTTTATTGCATTAAATTACTTACCCGTAAAACCAATTGATCAGCACCCTTTTTTTGATAACGAACAGGATGCTCCACTCGTTATTGCACACCGTGCAGGAGATCAAATCGCACCCGGCAACACAATGACTGCGATTAAAATGTCTTCTGAAATGGGTGTCGATATGATTGAAGTCGATTTGCACATTACAAAAGATGGGCAAATTGTGCTTGCACATGACCCAACAGTAGACAGAACGACTGATGGCACAGGTTACGTTTCAGATTATACATTAGATGAATTTTTAGCATTGGATGCTGGGTTTCACTTTCAAAATACAGAAGGAGAGTATGCATTCAAAGGCATCGGTGTTTATAAACCGACGTTACGTGAAGTCTTTGATCGCTACCCGGATATGAATTACATGCTAGAAGTCAAACACACGAACCCGGCAGATGTCCATCAAGAAATCGTTGAAGAGTTATGGGCAATTATCGAAGAGTATGAGATGCATGATCAAGTGATGGTATCATCATTCAACCAGAAAATCATCAATCGATTTGATGCGTTGGCGGATGGGCAAATTGCACTTGGAACAGGACGGGAAGTCGTATTTAATTTTACGATCGCTCATAAATTCTTCTTACGTAATTTATTTCAACCGACTGGAGATGTGATCCAACTTCCACGAGCAAATAAATACTTTAATTTTTTCACAAAAGAAATGATGGAAGGGGCAAAAAGGCTTGGAATGGACATTCATTACTGGACCATCAATGACGAATTGACGATGCGGCAAATGGTTGATGCGGGTGTTGATGGAATCATCACGGACCGGCCGGATTTGTTAATTGAAATTTTGGAAGAAAAGGGATTGCGCTAACTCCCTGAGAGGACGAATAGAATAACATACAAAAACCCCAGATTGAAAAATAATTTTCCTCAATCTGGGGTTTGTTTATTCTACACTTATTTTATGATTAACTCAATTTCACCATTTACTTTAACATCTTTACCAACTAGTACGCCACCTGTTTCAAGTGCTGCGTTCCAGCTCAATCCATAAGCCTCACGGTTGATCGTACCAGTGAAGTCGAAACCGGCAATCGTATTCCCTTGCATTGGTTCTTTTCCTTGACCATTGAAGTTTACAGTGAACGTTTCTTCGTTAGTAACACCTTTCATCGTAACGTCACCAGTAAGCTCATACGTATCTCCACTTACTTTTTTCAAGGATTTACTTACAAATTTAATCGTTGGATACGTCTCTGCATCAAAGAAATCTGCTGATTTTAAATGTTCATCACGATCTTCCTGACTCGTATCAATCGATGCTGTTTGAATTACCGCTTCAATACGTAAGTTTTCTAAGTCGTTAAGATCACCATCAACTTGAATATCAAAGTCTTTGAATTCACCTTTCGCTTTTGAAACCATCATATGTTTCACCTGAAAGTTAATGGAACTATGTGGTTGGTCTAATATAATATTTGACATATTAATTCCTCCTAAAAATTATTTAATTACTTTATGTAAGTAAGTATACTTTAGACATCTGATTGCGTCAAGTAAGTAAACTTTGTTTATTTTTTTACTTATATTTTGTATACTATAGGAAAGAGGTGATTTACATGGCAGATTCAGCCGTATGCGATAAAGTTGAAAAAGCATTAACATTGATGGGGAAACGTTGGGTCACATTAATCATTTATCAACTCCTCGAGAGTCCAAAACGTTTTTGCGAATTCGAATCCTCGATCGGCATCAGCGGTAGGGTATTATCTGAACGATTGAAAGAACTAGAAAAAGAAGGTATCGTTCAGCGCAAAGTTTATGACGAAACACCTGTACGTGTTGAATATACGTTGACAGATAAAGGAAAAGCAATGGAACCAGTCATTCGTTGCACACAAGAGTGGGCAGAAGAATGGTTATAAGTTTTATTAAAACAGCCAGTTGAATATAGCTTGGCTGTTTTTTTGTTCTTCATTTAAAGAGAATTAGTTATTGTGCATTAACCAATCATTTTCACATCCTTTTTCTTTTAAAGATTAGTCTTGGAAATAATTTTTAATATTAAAAAAGCCTTATGCAATAAAATCACATAAGGCTTAGCTTCATTCATTCTATTTTGGAAGGTCATCCTTCTCATCTTGCTTACCCCACCACTCAATATTCTTCAATCCTTTAATTCGAGAATAATGGAATTGTGGGTCGATTCCTTCTTTTTTCTGATCGATATAATCTTGTAAAATTCGAAAAGCTATTCTTCCTAGGAATAAAATAGCGATTAAGTTTACAACTGCCATTAATGCCATGAACAAATCGGCCATATTCCAAACGATTTGAACTGATGCCAAAGAACCAAACATAATCATCGCTAAAACGATTACACGATAAATATTTAAAAACACCGGGCTGTTTTTCAAAAACGCGATATTCGTTTCACCATAATAATAGTTCCCGACTAATGAACTAAAGGCAAAGAAAAAGATAATAATCGCCAAGAAAATGGACCCAAATGCTCCAATATGGGCATCAAGCGCAACTTGTGTCAATTGAATGCCATCTTCTGAAGCTCCATAAAAATTATCGTAAAGGATAACGATAAAAGCTGTGAAACTACAAATGACAATTGTATCAAAAAATACAGCTAAAGATTGAACGAGACCTTGTTTTGCTGGGTGACTGACACCAACTGTCGCAGCTGCGTTAGGTGCACTACCCATACCGGCTTCGTTGGAGAATAGACCTCTACGGATTCCATACATAATTGCTGCTCCGGCACCGCCACCAAATGCTTGTTCCATACCGAATGCATCTTTGAAAATCAGTGAGAATACGGCAGGTACTTCTGTGATGTTCGTGACAACTACATACAAAGCGACAATCATATAAATCAAAGCCATGATTGGAACAATTGCTCCTGCAACGGTTGCAATCCGTTTAATTCCACCAAAAATCACTAAGCTAGCCAAACCAACAAGAACAATCCCTGTCCATATTGGATCAATATTAAATGCCTGATCAACAGCTTGCGATATCGTATTTGCTTGAACTGAGTTAAAGATTAATCCAAACGTAATAATAATCAACACTGAGAATAAGACACCCATCCATTTCTGGCCAAGTGCCATTTGCATATAATATGCTGGTCCTCCACGAAAACCATCTTTATCGGGAATTTTATACGCTTGTGCCAGCGTACTTTCAATGAATGCTGTTGCCATACCGACTAACGCAACCATCCACATCCAAAAAACAGCACCAGGACCCCCGATGGCAACTGCTAGTGCAACACCCGCCAGGTTTCCGGTTCCGACCCGTGAAGCGATCGTAATACTGAAAGCTTGGAACGCATTAATTCCTCGTCGGCCACTTTGTTCAACAGCCTCTTCAGTGATGACTTTAAACATATTGCCGAACAAGCGGAATTGGACAAATTTACTCCCTAATGTGAAGTAAATGCCAGCTCCAATAAGTAAGTAAACTAAAATATAATCCCAAAAAATAGTGTTTCCATAGCTGACAATGTCATTAAGTACATTTTCTACTGCATTCAAATCATATTCTCCTTTCTAAGCATATTCTGTAACCAGTTCCCCACTTCATACACGGACAAACCAATAAAGGTAGTTAACGAGCAATTTTTTACATTTACTCATTTTTTAAAGCGGGGCATGTTTCTTTTACATTTGCAAACTCATTTGCTACTGAAGTAATCAAATTTTCTTTTTGGTCCTTTCTCAATTTCTTTACATAGGCTTCTTTTTTCATAGCTTCACTCTTTGTTTCCAGTTGTTCACAATAGACTAATTGGACGGGCCCTCTCGATCGAGTGTACTTCGATGCTTTACCGGCCTTATGCAATTTCAATCTATTTTCTAGATCAACTGTATAGCCTGTATATAATGAACCATCTCTACAACGAAGCATATAGACAAAAAAACTTTCCTCATTTTTCACAATGACTCACTCCAAAGAAAAACCACAACCCAAATGGCCGTGGTTAGCATTTATGCTTCTTCACTCGCTTCAACTTTTACATAAATGTGATCAAATAATTCGTCGCCAAGGTAGACGTCTAAACGCCAAATACCTTCAGTCGGTAAAGACAATACTAAAGGCAAGTGGGCCTGTTCCTTACCAACTTGCGGTGCAGTTGTTTCCCATACCTTTTCTTCATTCTCAGTACCGGCCATGTCAACGATTGCCTTCTTTTTTTCATCACTAGATTCATGGAAAGCTTCGATCTTCACTGGTCCATTCATTAATTCTTCCTGTTCACCCCAGAAGTAGATGACATAATGCTCATTCTCTCCTGCGACAAATGGAATATGATCAATTGCTAAACGCTCTTCTTTTCCAATTACCTCGTAATCACCTAATTCAAAAGCAGGACTTTCACTCCAACCATCTTCTGTATCCTTTTGAGAATCCTCCGATTGATCTGAGCAAGCAATTAGAGTAACGGATAGTAAGGCGAGTGTGATAAATGAAATTATTGACTTCCTCATCGCCATTGTTCCCCCTATGTAAATTGAGTCAACTATTTTACAAATATATCATAATTTCTGAGGATCAGCTATATAAGTTTTTGAAAAATTTACTTATAAGATTGTTTCCTCCGTATAGCCTTTATAGATTGGAACATATTCTTCTATTTGGGGAGCATTTATCTTGTGGTAGGGTCCATATAAAGAAAAAATGGGTGCATAAGATTGAAGTATGGGCGCATTTCCACGCTAGCAGGGTACATATATACCGTCACTGGGCGCATATTCATTAACAAAACCATCACCCTCTAGATCACTTTCCTAAAATATTTCCAAAAAACGTTGAAATCATAAAAAACGAGCATCAAATTGGCTATGCAATTCAATGCTCGACACTTTAATATTTCAATTTAAATTCTACTCATACAAAATTGGTGCGCCTGGTCCTAAGTCAATTCCTAATAGCATCCAAACAATTAACATGATTGTCCAAGAGATTAAGAAAGCTATAGAATAAGGCAACATAACCGAAATTAATGTACCAATGCCCATTTTCTTATCATATTTCTGCGCAAACGCGATAATTAACGCAAAATATGTCATCAATGGCGTAATGATATTTGTAGTAGAATCGGCAATCCGGTACGCCATTTGGGTTAACTCTGGTGAGTAGCCCAATTGCATCATCATCGGAACGAAAATTGGTGCAATCATGGCCCATTTGGCTGTCGCACTTCCGATGAATAAATTGAGGAAACCAACAACAATTACAAAAGTGATAATCAGTGGGATACCACTTAAGTTAATCGTATCTAAGAATTCTGCTCCATATACCCCTAAAACAAGTCCCATATTGGACTCACTGAAGTAAGCCACAAATTGACCAGCTGTGAAAGCCAATACAATGAACATACCCATTGTCGCCATCGTATCCGTTAACTGGTCAGCAACATCTTTGTCGCTTTTAATCGATTTCGTTGCAATTCCATAAAACAATCCTGGAACGAAAAATAATATTAAAATAACCGGTACTAAAGAGCTCATAAATGGAGAATCGATAATTCCGCCGTCATCTGCACGAAGAGGAGCGTTCGGGAATGCAACGAGCAAAGATAGTAAGATAGCTGTAATTAAAACAGATAGACCTGCCCATTTTAATCCTTTTTTCTCCGTCTTGTTAAGTTTTTCGATTTCTCCTTGATATCCACCCTCATACTTACCTAGACGAGGTTCAACAATTTTTTCAGTTACCCACGCACCTACAAACGTCAAGAAGAACGTTGATGCAATAATAAACCACCAGTTCATGGCGATGTTCATTTGTTCTGCATAAGCAGGATCGATAATACTTGCCGCTGATGTAGTCAACTCACTCAGTAAAGCATCGAGTGATGACAAGGTTAAGTTGGCACTGAAGCCTGCTGATACACCTGCGAAAGCGGCACTAATACCTGCTAATGGGTGACGACCGAGTGCAGCAAATATAACTGCTCCCAACGGAGGTAATACAACATACCCAGCATCTACGGCAACACTGGACATAATACCTGCAAACACTAAACCTGCTGTGATCAATGAATTTGGAATCGCCATCACAAATCCACGAAGCAGCACGCTGATTAATCCTGTACGCTCTGCAAGACCTATTCCAAGCATCGTGGCTAGAACTACCCCTAATGGAGCAAATCCTATGAAGTTGTCCACCATGCTTCCAAATAAGTAACGTATTCCTTCTTTATCTAATAGGTTGGTGACTTCAACCATTTCTCCTTCTTTGCCTGGATGCTCGACGCTAATTCCTAGGCTTGAGACAACTGCAGATAGAATAACGACAATAAGTGCTAATATCGCAAAAAGCGTGATCGGATGCGGTAGCTTATTCCCCGTTTTTTCAATGCGGTCTAAAAAACGTTGAAAAAAGCTTTTTCGTTTCTCTTGTTGCATTGGTCTACTCCTCTCATTTTTCATTCAGACCTTGTGTTTGATTGTAATACAGACATTTGGAAGTGAAAAGTAAAAACTGTTTCCATTATTTGATTAAGAATGAAAGAATTTAAATGATGGGTCAATCGTCTCTTTAATCGTTAAAACAACAAAAGAATTTACTGGAACTCTTCGTTTGTCCGTTGGTGAACCTGGATTAATCAATAATGTCTTTTGATGATAACGAAGATACGGAATGTGCGAATGACCGAATAAAACGACATCTACTTGCTCACCCTGAAATGCTTTCAATGCTCTTTTCTCCGTCGTGCCCTTTGTACCGTCTCCATGAAAAACACCGATATGAAAACCTTTTATATTCAGGAGTAACTTTTCTGGAAAGCTCTCTACTATTTCAACTTGATCAATATTCCCTCTAACGCCTTTTACCTCAGCGAACCGACTCAATTCCTCATAGACTTCAAGTGAAGACCAATCTCCTGTATGGATAATCAAGTCAGCTCTCTCCAATTCAGATAACAGGGGTATTGGTAGAGTTTCCGCTTTCTTAGGCATGTGAGTATCACCGATTACAATGACCCTCATGGTTAGCTCCTTTCTAAAGTACATCTCTTTGACAGTAAATGAAAATTAAATGAAACAGCTTGGACATTGCCCTTAAAAAGTTTGCTTACTCACTAACAGGGGTACTGTTTATGCGACTAATCAAAAAAGGAGGATATCCGTCAATGATGTTTCAAACGATCGCTGTTTCATTAATTATCGGCTTAATCGGTGTCGTCATTATAACACGATTGCTTGGTAGAAAAGAGCTTTCCCAAGTGACACCTCTAGACTTCGTATACGCACTAATATTAGGTGGAATTATCGAAGAATCCATTTACGAAGACCAAGCTAAATTTTATCACATTATTTTTGCACTTGCACTATGGGCTTTTTTAATTTGGGCAATTGAAACTTTACTCGTTAAATATGATAAATTACGGCCGATTGTTAAAGGTCGTGCCATCACACTCATTAAAGATGGAAAGTTAAATATTAAGAATGTGGAGAAAGCAAAGTTAGAGACGGAACAACTTCGAACACTTTTACGAATGCAAGGAATTTTTTCCATTGAACAAGTTCAACACGCCATTTTAGAAACAAGTGGTTTAGTCAGTGTGATTAAGAAAGCCAGATATGACCAGGCGGATAAAGATGAACTATTAGATGATTTCGAACAAAATCACCCGAGTTATTTATTTATAGAAGAAGGAGATATCAGTAAGCGAGACCTGGAAGCTGCTGGTAAAACGAAAGATTGGTTGCTTGAGCAATTGAGGGATCAAAATATTGAGGTGAAAGATATTTACTTTGCTGAATGGCATCCAAATAACGGTTTCAACATTCAAACGTATGACAACTAACCGTTATTGACTTTCTATATCTCAAAAGATACGCTAACATTATCATTTAAATGGGAGCGTTTGTATCATGAGAGATTACCCTAAAATATTAAGAGAAAAAATCCGAAATGGTGAATTTAATCATACAACTTCCGGACATTGTGAAGATTTTGTACAAGCGAATGTTGTTATTTTACCCAAAGAATATGCATTTGACTTTTTTCTATTTGCTTATCGGAATCCAAAATCATGCCCGATCATCGACGTGTTGGAACCAGGTGAGGTGGAATCAAACCTTGCGAATGGCTCAGATATTCGGACCGATGTGCCGAAATACCGAGTTTATCATGACGGGAAAGTCGACCGAGAACTCAGTTCCATTGAATCTATTTGGAACAATGATTTGGTCACATTTTTAATTGGCTGCAGTTTTACATTTGAAAAAACATTACTTGATGCTGGAATTTCTTTAAGACATATTACAGAAGGTAAAAATGTTGCCATGTATACGACAACGATCCCTACAACGTCGGCGGGTGTGTTCCACGGACCTCTCGTCGTTTCGATGCGACCAATCAAAAAAACCTTAATTGAAAAAGCTCGCCAAATTACGGCAAACTATCCAAACATGCACGGTGCACCAGTTCATATCGGTGAACCAGATCAAATTGGAATCGAAGCAATTGACCGACCTGATTTCGGCGATGCGGTCAAAATAGAAGATGATGAAGAACCTGTCTTTTGGGCTTGTGGAGTGACACCTCAAATGGCTGCGGTAAAAGGTAAGGTGCCTTTTATGATCACACATTCTCCAGGGCATATGTTTGTTACGGATGTAACCAATGATGACTTTTTAGAAAATCGCACTTCATTATAATTATTTTTTTTCGAATAGGTATCTATATAAACGCTATCCTTGATGAAGACACTTCTAATTGGGGATAGCATCCCTTTTTGGCTCGCTATCTTTGATTAGGACGCTTCTATTCAAGGATATAGCTCATCTTTTTCGAGCGCTATCTTTGATTAGCGCTTACAAAACTAGTTAAAACCGACTGATTTAGCACACATAAAAAGCACTGACCGAAGTCAGTGCTTTTTCATTTTTAGAATTATGCCCTATCTTTATTTTCACTGTAAGGATAGGTTATCGTCCGCTCACCGAATCTTTATGATATCCCCCTTTGGCTTCGTATAAAGATTCATCTGGTACTGCTTTTTCAATCAATGGAAATAATTCTCTTTCTTCTAAACGAATATGTTCATCCAATAGGTGTCCCAATTCATTCAGTTTGTCATAGTTTTTTATAGGAAGACTTCGTAATTCTTTCACCAAGCCTCTGATCTTCGTGTGTTGATAGAGAGCTTTTTTAACCAACGCTTCATCTGGCTCCTCAGCATAAATCAAATAGATTGGAAACAGAATCATTTCTTCATCTTGAAAATGAGGCTCCCCATCTTCCTTCCAAAATTCGTTCATTTCCTCAATCAATGTTTTATAGCTTTTGGAACTTTTTTCTGTGCCAGCTCTTTTGAAATCCAAAGCAACAACTAGCGCATGATGATGATGGTGGGATAGTGGTGTCAGTGCTTCATGCCGCTTCATCCCTTACCCTCCTATGGTGCATGATTTAAGAAACTTGGATGGTCGTTACCATATCTGCATGGCCTTGACCACATGGGATACTACAACGAACCGTATATTCTCCTGCTTCTAGTTCAACCGTTTTACTTCCTTCGCCTTCTAATTCAAAGCCATCCAGTTCATCAATTGTGATTCCATGCATTCCTTCCGCATTGACCAATTCAATTGTGACGTCTCCAGCTTTTGCTTGATATTCTTCTTGATCAAAATCCCAGTTGGATGCTTCTAAAACAACTTTCTCACTTGTATCAGAAGAAGAAGATTGATCCTCGGATGCTGATGACTCATCGTCTCCTCCACCACATGCAGCCAACACGAGAATTAACCCCATTAAAATTAAAAATGAAATCCCCTTGAAACCTTTCATAAATAAACTCCTCCTTTGGTTTTTCTATCTGTCTTACTAACTACAGTATAAATCCCAAAGGAATTCAAATTGTGTTCCAAATCACGTTTTCGCAATGCTTTTTGACAATATTGTGTCTAGGTTAGTTAAATTGTTGAACAACTGATGATTGGGGTTTCTTTTGTTTTAAGTGAAATATACTCATTCGATTGGATGCCTTTATCTACTTCGCTTAAAGCAAGGGAAAAATTATGTATAATCGATTAGTTTGTCTTCATCCAGTATATGAATTTCCTTACGGCTATAATCGATAATGCCTTCTTTTTTTAACCGATTTAAAGAACGATTGACTGACTCTCTTGTTACACCAATCAAACTAGCGAAATCGGTATTGGTCATTGGCATGCGGATACGAATCGTTCCATCTTCCTGTTGCTCTCCTAGTTCTTTTGAAAATCGCAATAATGTACTAACGATACGTGAAAATACACTTTGAGAAGTAATCGACTGAATTCGGTTCTGTAACTCTAACAATTTTTTACCCATAACTTTCATCACCTTAATGGAAATTTCAGGTTTACGAAACATTAAGGCATCAAATTCTTTTATTGGGATGGAAAGCAAGGTCACTTCGGTGATTGTTACTGCTGTTGCAGGATTTGGTGTTTCATCAAAAAAGCCAACATGTGGAAACATTTCATTTGAATGCAAGAAGGAAATAATTTGTTCTTGCCCTTCTTCACTGACTATGTATACCTTTACCAATCCTGACAAGATAAAGTAAACAGCCTTTCGTTCTTCACCTTCTATAAAAATATTCGTTCCCTTAGGAAAACTCCGCTGATTGGAAATCTCCGCCACTCCAGCTAACTCATTACTTGTCAAATCTGAAAAAATAGGAAATTGCCTAAAAAACTCAGGAGAATATACCATTAAAAAACATCCTCTCTTTCACAATCATCTACTTTCATTATATAGAAGATTGTTTTACTTTTCATTGAACGAATATGACTTTTTCATTTCGTTTTGTGACCTATCGCACAGCCAATACTGAAACGACCATTTAAACTACATAGTATATCGTTAAAATATAAGGAGGATGACAAATGGAAGGAATATTTACGCTTGAATCGAAAACTGGAAATATTGTTCTTGATTTTCCAAAATCAAGTTCCATTCTTAAAGGAAACAATATAGGATTTTGTTGTAAGAATAATCGACCAATAGGTGAGATCTCAGAAGATTTAGGATTAGATAAACATGAAATATTGCATCAATTAAACGAATTATATATCAAAAATCAACCAAACGAAGAGACTGTCAACCAATTGGATATGGATTCCGTCAATCAAATAACCTCGTATATCCTCGAACGCCATCAAGAATTTAAAAAAGACCTTGATGAAGTTGATGGTTACGTAACAAAGATTTACCGAGTGCATGGAGGAAGATTTCCTGAACTTGTAAGTATTCATAGTTTGTATCAGATGCTTAAGGAGCAACTCAGCCATGTGATGCAACGAAAAGAAAATGTGCTTCTTCCAATGAAAGAGCAACCAGATTCCAATGAGAAAGATGTCCAATTAAAACAATTACTGATCAACCTCGAGCAAGATTACAAAAATATTGAAGAATTGATTACATCTCTCCGAAAAACGACAGAAGCACTCGGTGAGCCAGAAGGCGTTTGTACAACTTTCAAGCTTACCTTTTTAAAGTTGGACGAGATGTTTTTGAAGAAGTATTGTTAATCTAATTGGAGAGTAAGTATTTAATAAATAAATTAGGATAGAAAAAGGCAATCTTCATCATTTCTGAAGATTGCCCTTGTTGTATTTACAATTATTTCTCGTCGGATTCTTCGACATCTCCGACAGTGATTGATGCTTGTGGCATATTATGCTGACCTTTCGCAGTCGTATGAGCAAACATCTCATATACGCCTTCTTCTTCAAACGTGACTTCCACGGTATAGCTGCCGTCTCCATTGTTCGTCGTTTCAACGGTTTCACTATTGTCCTGATCGCCCTTTTTCCAATACTCAAAGTTCATCTCTTCCGCATCAGTGACGTCTTCTTCTCCATAAGTAACCAAGGCTTTCAGTTCTACCGTTTCCCCTACTTCGACTTGTTCAGGGATATCAACTTCCACTTCCAATGCGGTTAACTCTTCTGACTCATTCGCATCATTTGAGGAATCTGTTGTCTCCTCCTGATCACCATTTGAACAAGCTGCTAACACAAGAACGAATAATGCCAAAATTATTAAACGTTTTATTTTCATTTGTTTTTCCTCCATTTGTCATCAAAATTGCTGTTTCTTTATTCAATTTAACATAGTATTCATTATTCATTTAATAAAATCTTTGAAGAGTTTATGAATACTTTGCATAGTGTTCCGTATTGGTGTACAAATTACCTAGTTTTAAGATATCGCTTTCCGGAAATAGTATTACTGTGGGTCAAACAAGACCCAATGAGGCATAAGAATTTCATCTAAAGGAGGTTATCAACATGCCTATGGTTAAAGAAGTTATGACAGAAACCGTCATTGCAGCAGATTCAACAGACAATCTTACGGATACAGCGAAAGAGATGAAAAATCATGACATTGGAGACCTCCCAGTGTTGGAAGGTAATAAGCTAAAAGGCGTTGTTACCGATCGTGATATCGTGATTCGCGGATTGGCAGAAGGAAAGAATCCAGAGAACACGGAAGTTAATGAAATCATGACAAGCAAAGTCATTAGTGCAGCTCCTGACACGGATGTTCGCGAAGGAGTTGAGCAAATGGAAAGTCATCAAGTGAAACGCCTATTCGTCGTCGAAAATGATGAGTTAAAAGGTGTTGTCTCAATAGGTGACTTAGCCAGAAACCCTCAAACGAAAGATATTGTCGATGAAGCGCAAAGCGCAATTAAAGAAGAAAAATAAATAATAGCTATAATGCCCACCTCCATTTCAAAGGTGGGCATTTTCATGCGTTCAGTTCTGGATAAACAACAGATCCATCCTCTTCAATGATTGGCATCGCACCCCATCGGCCTAATTCATGTTCAACAAGTTCTACTTCGTTTTTTGGAATTATCGATGATGTGATACACCTTCCATCCATTGGCTTGTAGCCAGTTACTGATTAATAAACGATGACAACGTGAAGGGTGCCTTTCTGAACAGAAATAAACAAGGTTATGGTTTTTCGCTGTACGTTGAAGTTCATTTACTCCCTCTAAAAAATCTTCGGTTAATGTATAATCCGCGTAGTTATGAAAAGATCGATTGTTCCACCCATCATTCAATTCTTCCTGAAATGATATTGATTTTGTTCGTCTTCCACCAAGAAGAGGAAAGTGTTGATAAGCGATTGTTGATTCTGGTAGCCACTGTTCCATCCGCTCTTTTTTAAAATGAGGAAACTTCCGACTACCCGGGAAGGCTCGGACGTCTGCGACAAAATCAATATCCGCATGGGAAAGCATTTTCAAAAAATAATCTTGGCTATGAACAGAATGACCGACTGTATAGATATTCATTCAAATTCCTCCTCTTTCGTAGCACTTCATTTACTCAGTTCCCTTCCCTCATAAGATTAACCGTCATTCATTTGGAACGGAAAGCTTTTTTATTTGAAGAATCTTCATTATAATGAGTAATGAACATGATAGAGTAAGTCAACATTGGAGGAATAGATAATGGCTTTTGTAATTACTGCCCCTTGCCAAGATGAAATGGCAGGTGAATGTGTAGAGGTCTGTCCTGTCGACTGCATTGAAAAAGGACAAGATCAATATTATATCGATCCTGAAATCTGTATCAATTGCGGTGCATGTCTTTCTGTATGCCCTGTGAGTGCAATTGTTGAAGATTTTGACATGATGCCTGATGAGGAAAAATACCTTAAAGCAGCCGAAGAATTTTTTAAACGAAGTTAAAGGACGCCGGAGGAACAGCCGTGAATTTCTTAATAAACGTTAAAAATAGTATTCAATTACCAAAGAAAGAAGCTTTATTTCGCTTAAACCGGGTTAGTATGCGAGATACAATGGTTTACGCACTGATTTTCACTTTCATTTTAGTTCTCCCTGATATTTTCCATGCATTTAAGTCTTATCAGGAAGTTGATTATTTTGGAATGCCGAGGGAATTGTACTTTATTCAACTGATTATTCTTTATCCAGCAACGATTTTTTTATTCGTCGTGATTGGATTATCGGTTTTATCTGGACTCGCTGTCATTCTACGTAACTTGTTACATAGAAAACTAGCCTACCAACAGTTGTGGAAAATGACTGCGTTTTCCTTAACAATCCCTATGATCTTCTATCTCATATTTCGTATCTTTCAAATTGAAACCGTTTGGATTAATTTACTGCCCTTGATGATCTACTTTTTCTTGATTACGAAAATGATTTTGGTATTTCCACGTGTAAAATAATGAAACTGACCACAAATATAAGTAGAGAAAATTTATTATGTAAGCACTGACTTTAGTCGGTGCTTTTTTTGTATGTGAGCTAAGGGTTAGATGTTGGAGAAATTTATCACACTTATAAGAACAGGGTTTTAGAAAGATTTCACTATTCCATTAACTCTAATGCCATCTTTTCCTTTCTTTTTGTATTTCTATCTCCTTCTCGCCACTCAAACTCTAAAATAATCTTTTTCCCTTCTTCATAATCCTCCCAAAAACCAAAATTATCAAATGATGTTTCAATGGATTGTTCAGTAGATAATTCATTTGCTTCTGTTCCTCTCATAAATTCAGTCCCACTCGTATAAGTTAAAATATCAATTGACCTAATATCCTTTTCTCCTTTATATGTGAAAATACCAGTAGTTTCTTCAAAAATATCAGAATTTCCTCGCGAATATGTCCCGGAAATTGTGGCCTCCCAATTCTCTGATTCATTTTTAAAAGTAAATTCCTTTGTGGGCTCATTTTTGGGAGCACACCCAGTTAAAAGAAAAACTATCAATGGAATTAGTAAAGAAAGCTTGAGATTCATACCATAACCTCCTAAGTATTTTATTCAATATTTAGTCCGTGTTATCCTTTTTTACATTAAAGTATTCATCGTGCAGACCTTCCCTGGTCAAATCAAGTAACATTTTCATTACATTTAGACCGCTTTTGTAACAAAAGACGATTTTTGAAATCTGTCAATATATAAATCTATGTAAAAGTTTCCTGGTGTACTTCTATTAACCAATTATTAAAAAATAGCCAATTTCTCAATTGCTTGTTACTTAAAGGTTTTGCTTTTATCCCTGTAATTGTCTAGTTAGCAGGTAATTTATGCCACAAATATGACAGAAAAACGCATGCTATGATGATGTTGCAACAAAAACAACCCAAAGGAGTGTACAACACATGAAGAAAAAAATTAGCATTCTAGCGATCGCTTTAACCATTCTGTTCGGAGGAGTGTTTGCGTCTTCTGCATCAGCAGCTGCATCCGATCAAGCACAAGGACAACAGAATTATTCATATAAAGTCTTCTATTCTTTTAACGGGTGGTCCGACTATTTCTCAGGTAATGATTGGTGGAAAAAATTCTTTACTCAATCGAACTCTGATGATAAGAAAAACAATCAAGAACAGCCAGAAGTAAATCAACAAGATCAAGAAGTACAAGAACCTTCTAAGAATGAAGAAAATCAGCCGAAGCCAGATCACCAACCTGCTCCGGAACAACCAAAAAAAGAGCAACCTGTTAAAGATACACCTGAAAAAGAGCAACAAATTGAAGAAACACCTGAAAAAGAAGTAGAAAAAGAACAGCCAGTTGAAGAAGAAGTTACTGAACAAAAACAAGAACAACCTGAACAAACAAATAATGAATTGAATCAGTTCGAACAACAGGTCGTTCAATTGACGAACGAAGAAAGAAGTAAGCATGGTTTACAACCATTACAGATTGATACAGAAGTGAGCAAAGTTGCTCGCGAAAAATCACGTGACATGGCTGCGAATAACTACTTCGCACACAACAGCCCAACGTACGGCTCACCGTTTGACATGATGAAGCAATTTGGTGTGGATTACCGTACAGCTGGTGAAAATATCGCCAAAGGACAACTCACACCACAACAAGTCGTCAATGCTTGGATGAACAGTGAAGGACACCGTGCCAATATATTAAACGGTAACTTTACACACATCGGTGTTGGATATGTCGAACAAGGTAACCACTGGACACAACAGTTTATTGGAAAATAAATTATAAATGAGAGAAACCGACCATCAGCTGATTAAGGCTGTTGGTCGGTTTTTTAATTTGGTCATTTAGAGTCCATTATTTGAAATACTTTCTGTTGTTTATATGACATTTATTAAAGCTGAATAACCTCTTCTTTAGCTTGTGCATTTCCTAATAAAATCATCATCTACTCGAAGTGACTAAACTTCATGACAGGCCACGAAGTGATTTTCTTCAATCTCTCTCCATTCAGGTACAATCTCTGCACAGTGTTCCTGAGCGATTGGACACCGTGTGTGAAACGGACAGCCAGTTGGATAATTAGATGCGCTCGGCAAATCACCTTGCAATTTTATCCGATTCCGCTTATGTTTTGGATTAGGCCGTGGAATAGCAGACAATAGAGCTTTCGTATAAGGATGTAATGGATTCTTATAAATTTGCTCTGAGTCACCTAATTCAACCTGTGCCCCCAAGTACATTACTAGTATTCGATCACTCATATATCTCACAACACCCAAATCATGAGAAATAAATAGATAGGTCAACTCATATTTCGTTTGAACATCTTTGAGAAGCTTCATTATCTGTGCTTGAACAGACACATCAAGTGCAGAAACTGCCTCATCACATACAATCAACGAAGGATTGAGTGCTAAAGCGCGTGCGATTCCGACTCGTTGTCTCTGTCCTCCACTGAATTCTCGCGGATACCTATCATAATGCTCTTCTTTCAACCCGACTTCCTTTAAAAGGGATAAAACTTTCTGCTTGCGTTCAGATTTACTCATATTCGTATGAATGATAAAAATTTCTTCCAAAGCATTACCGATTTTTTGTCGGGGATTCAGTGAGGCGAATGGGTCTTGAAAAATCATCTGTAAATCTTTTTTATATTTTTTTAGTTTTCTTTCTGATAGATTACCAATTGATTCATCTTTAAATTGAATCGATCCATCTGATAGTTTTTCCAATCCGATAACAACTCTTCCAAGTGTCGATTTTCCACATCCGGATTCACCTACAACGCCTAAGGTCTCTCCTTCTGAAACAGTTAAATTAATTCCGTTGACCGCTTTGACATAATTTTTAGGTCGTTGTAACAAACCCTTTTTAATAGGAAAATGTTTTTTGACATGATTAAGTTGAAGTAACTGTGTTTGATGGTTCACTTTGATTCACCTCCTGAAGCCAGCATTTACTATAGTGAGTAGATGTTACTTCAAACGTAGGCGGTTCTTTTTGCTTACAAATATCCATAGCAAAAGGACAGCGGGGATGAAAGCGACATCCTGGTATTTCCTCATTAAGACTTGGCATCGAACCTTTAATCGCATTGATTTCCTTAGATACATCGTCCACATCCGGTACAGAATCAAGCAGACCTTTCGTATATGGGTGAAGCGGATTGTCAAAAAGAGTTTCTACATCTGCTAATTCGATTACTTCCCCGCCGTACATCACCATGACACGATCGGCGATTTCAGCTACAACACCCATATCGTGTGTTACAAAAATGACGCCCATACCGATTTCGGATTGCAGGTCATTGATTAAGTCCAAAATTTGAGCCTGTATGGTAACATCTAAGGCTGTAGTTGGCTCATCAGCGATTAACAATGATGGTTCACACGCCAACGCCATAGCGATCATCACACGCTGCCTCATCCCGCCACTCAATTCATGTGGATGCTGATTAAGTTTCTCTTTTGGATTCGGTATACCAACTTTATCCAGAAGTTCCACACTTGCCTGGCTTGCTTCTTTTTTCGACATATTTTTATGAATAATTAATGGTTCCCTTAGTTGATAACCTATGGTCAGTACAGGGTTCAAGGCAGTCATTGGCTCTTGAAAAATCATCGATAATTTATTACCTCTTAAACGTTCCATTTCATCTTCTTTTTTTCCGCTAAGGTTTTCATCTTCTAAATAAATAGAACCTTTTGTAATATCACCATTCGATGGTAGAAGACCCATAATAGATAATGAAGTGATACTTTTTCCCGAACCTGACTCTCCCACAATACATAAAGTTTCTTCTCGATCCACCGAGAACGAAATATTCCGAACAGCTGGCAAAGTGCCGTCAGCTGTTCGAAACTTAATTTCAAGGTTTTCGACATTAAGTAAATTTGACATTTTTTTCGCACCTACTTTCTGGTTACCGGATAAAGAGACCACATACCAGTTGGATCGACAACCAATCCTTCAATCGATTCGTCATAGCCCAAAGTCACGACACCATGGCTCATCACAACCCATGGAGCGGTTTCTATTGCAAGTAGGTTTGCTTCATGCAACTTTTCCTTTCTGACTTCTTGATCGACTGATGTTCTGGATTCATCTACTAATTGGTTAAACTCACTATTATCAAAACGCACTCTGTTAGAAGCACCTATATTATCAGAATGCAAGTTCGGATATAGCAATTCACTTCCATCTGCCGTACTGTTGGCCCAACCAAGAAAAGTCATATCGAAGTCACCTTTTCTAGCAACATCTAAAAAGCTTGCCCATTCCATTGTCTCTATGGATACATTTAAACCCATGTCAGATAGTTGTGATTGAACTATTTCAGCCATTTTTAGGTAGTTATCACGATTGGCTGCAAGGAGTGTTATCTCTTGTCCTTCATAGCCATTTTCTTTTATCATTTGTTTTGCTTTCTCTGGATTAAATTCATAACCTGCTGATTTTGCTTCTTCATCATACCCAAAGACTTTCGGGCCAATTATGCTTTCACTATAGACTCCAAGATCATTTAGCTGTGAAACGTATGCTTCTTGGTTCACGCCATAAGCAACAGCTTGCCTAAACTTCAAATCATTGAATGGTTCTTTTTCCATATTAAACCCTAAATAGGAAACTCGAGTTCCTTCAGTCTTTTGTACTTCGATTCCTTGAAGTGATTCTATACGATTAATATGGTCAGAAGGGATTTGATCAATGAACTGAACTTCTCCTGTTTCAAGCATTGAAATAGCGGTAGATGTCTCAGGTACTATTTTATACGTCACTTTTTCAATTGCAGCCGGTTCTTGCCAGTAGTTTTCATTTCGTTTCAACGTAATCTGATTTCCTTCTTCCCAGCTTTCAAATACAAATGGCCCTGTTCCAACAGGTTCTTTGTTAATATCTCCTTCTTTATCTGCCTCAGGACTTACGATTGCAGCATTCGTATGGCTGAGTGCAGCTAGCATCGGGCCATAAGGTTCTTTCGTTTTCAAGACAACTGTATACTCATCTTGAACTTCAATCGATTCAACCGGAGCAAGTAAGGATGCACGTGGTGCAGCTCGCTCAGGATCTTTTAATTGGTCAAACGTATATTTTACAGCTTCTGCATTAAACGGTGTGCCATCGTGAAATTCAATGTCTTCTTTTAACTTAATGACCCAAGTATTTTCATCAGGATTTTCATATGAATCTGCTAATAATGGTTCTGGTTCAAGTGTATCTGGATTTTGCTTAAACAACGTTTCATACACTTGGTATGTAACGTTAGAAGAAACTGAATCGTTTGTATCAATCGGTGAAAGTCCTGCTGCATCAGAGGTCGTCGCATAGGTGACTTCAAACGCCCCTTCATTATCACTTTCAGCACCTTCTCCGTTATTTCCATCACTACTACTTTCACTGTTGCTACAACCTACGAACAATAACAGTACTGTCATTAAAAGGAACAATAAGCTAATCGTTTTTTTCAATCTCATCATTTCTCTCCTCCGTTTGTTAGTTATTTACGTCCATATTCGGATCTAGTGCATCTCTCAAACCATCACCAACGACATTAAATGCGAAAACTGTCAGCATGATCGCAATTCCTGGGATAATGGATATATGTGGTGCATCCCACATAAAATCTTGTCCTGCTGCAATCATAGCTCCCCATTCTGCTGTTGGTGGTTGAGCACCTAATCCAAGGTAACTTAAGGCAGATGTTGAAAGAATTGCCGTTGCCATTCTCATCGTTCCATAGACAATTAATGGAGCTGTACAGTTAGGTAGGACATGCTTCAAAAGAATTCTTAGATCACTTGCACCTACCGTTTTCATCGCCTGAATATATTCCTGGTTCTTAATGGATAACACACTACCTCTAACAATCCTTGCGCACCCAGGTATGGACCAGATACTTATTGCGATAACAACATTCACTAAACTAGTACCTAACATGGCAATAATGAGCATGGCGAGTAAAATACCAGGGAATGCAAACAGTAAGTCTACGAATCTCATAATGATACTATCTAATTTACGATAATAGCCGGCAAGCAACCCTAGAATGATTCCACCAAATAAACCAATACCGACAGAACTTAATCCAACTAATAATGAAATGATTGCTCCATGTGCAATTCTCGACCACATATCACGGCCATAATTATCCGTACCTAGGAAATGACCTTCCGATCCAACACCTAGTTTTGTCCTTTCTAAATTTTGCTCGTATGGTCCATAACTCGTAATAATCGGTGAAAATATAGCGACTAGAACAATCAATGTAATGATGATAATCCCTATTAATGAAAGTTTATTTTTCATAAGACTTTTAGCTACTTCAACGAACCGATTTGTCGTTTTCTTTTCGGTGTTTATATTCTTCTCTGTTTCAGTAACTGCAGACATCTGATCCCCCCTTTCTAGTCATAACTGATCCTTGGGTCAATAAGCGTATAAATAATATCTACGATTAAATTGACTACTACAAAAATGGCCGCTATCAATAATACGGTGCCTTGAACGATTGGAAAATCACGCGCTGCAATGGCGTCGATCATTAACCTTCCGATACCATTAATTGCAAACACCTGTTCAGTGACGATTGTTCCTCCAAGTAATGAACCGAAGTTAATTCCAATAATTGTGAGTACTGGTATCATTGCATTTTTCAACGTATGTACCCAAATCAGCGGCCGCTTTCTTACACCTTTTGCTTTTGCCGTTCGAATATAGTCAGAACGAATTACTTCAAGCATCGAGGACCTCGTCATTCTCGCAATCAAAGCTGCAGAAGCTGTTCCTAACGTTATTGCCGGAAGAATCAATTCTTTCATACCTTCAAATGTATAAAAGGGTGAATTTAATCCTCCAACAGGCAAAAGCTGAAAGTTAACGGAGAAAATTAGAATGAGTATAGTTCCTAACCAGAAGTTCGGTATAGAAACACCAACTAACGCGAAAGTTGTACTCGTCACATCGACCCATGAATTCTGTTTTCTTGCAGAAATAATTCCAGCAATGATGCCGATTAAGACTGCAACGACCATACTGGCTACCGCTAATTTAACCGTTGTAGGAAATCGAGTAATAATAGCCTCTGTCACTGCCTGATTCGTTTGGTACGAATAACCGAAATCCCCTTGCAAGATTCCACCTAGGTAATCAAAATATTGTACGAGAACTGGACGATCAAGGCCCATTTTATCTCGTATAGCCTCCAAATCTGAGGAAGTAGCATTCGGTCCCCCTATAACGGTAGCTGGATCACCTGGAGCTAAATGCATGCTCATGAACACCAAAAAAGAGATACCTAGCAAAAGGAAAGTTAATTGTAATATACGACGGACGATCATCCCGATCATTCGTTCACCCCCATTCATCAGAATTTTCTTGCTTTTTTATGTATTCTATTTTACATATGTTCGAAAGTCAACCTATTATTCTGAATAAATTTAATTTTTTTTAAAAAACGCTTACATTTTTTAAGAAAATGAGACGTATTAACTACATTTTGTTATCTAGAGTATAAAAATGTATAAACAGTTAAATTGAATTGTGTCCTCAGTTTGTTTTGATAAAGGATATTGTCCCTTATAAAACTGTCAACTTAGACTTATTTTGTTCTGGATTGAGTTTAGACGCGTTTTTTCTGTGACATCAAATTCCATATCATTTAAATTTCTAAATCTAATTGCCTAATACATTGATCCTAAATTTCTTAAAAGGAATACAAAAAAACCTCCATCCTTAAAGGAAAAGAGGTTATAATATTGCTCTTATTTAATTTAGATTAAACCGTTGAATCTGCTTATTTAAACTTTGAGCTTGGCTTTCTAATTCATTTGCAAAGTGATTAACATCTTCAATTGTACTCGCTTGTTCTTGAATCGAGGCATTGACTTCCTCGGTACCAGCTGATGTTTCTTCTGCGACTGCGGCAACCTCTTGTGACTGTGAAGCCGTTGATTGAATGGCTTCTAACTGTTCATTTACTAATTCGGAAATCGAATCAATCTCTGTTGCGACTTCTTCTACAGAATCGGCAACTTCTTCAATCGCTGCATTTGTTTTAACACCGTTTTCTGACTCAACCCTTGCTGTCTCTACATTTTCATTGATTCGCCCAACAACATTACCGACATCCTTTTGAATCGCTGCAATCAATTCAGAGATGTTTTTAACGGCTTCAGCACTTTGATCCGCCAGCTTCCGAATTTCCTCAGCAACAACTGCAAAACCTTTACCATGTTCTCCTGCACGAGCCGCTTCAATGGACGCATTCAATGCAAGCAAGTTTGTTTGCTCGGCAATATCACCAACCATCGTAATAATCGTTTCTACTTGCTTCGTATTTTCTTTTAAGCGATTAACATCCGTCAAAGAAATTTCCTGGTTCTCTGTTAACTGCTGGATGCCATTAACTAATTGATTGACAACCATTTTCCCATTTTGCAATGTACCTAACATCGAACGCGATTTATCCCTTGAAGTAGAGGCTTTCTCTTGAACATTTTCAGCTAGCTCAGTAACCCGCTCAACCGACTCAACTGTTTGTTGGATTGCTTCTGAAGAACTTTCGGACCCACTGGCAATTTCATCGGTCGCTGAACGAATTGTATTTGAATAACTCGCAAGTTCTTGTGAAATAGATTTCATTTTAATAACTGTATCATTCGTGTGTTCAAAATGCGTATCAATATTCGTAACGGTATCTCTTAGATTTGTCAGCATCTGATCAAACGCCTGTCCTAAGGCACGAATTTCATCATCCGAAGAATGAATATCAATTTCTTGGTTCAACTGTCCATCGGCGGCTTCTGAGGCTGCGTGCTCTAATTTTTCCAAAGGCTTTGTAATGAACCGAGCAGCAAAAAAAGCTAAAATTCCTGACCAAATAACCCCTAACAATAAGGTTAAGGTCGTAAATACTTCCATGGAAACAGACCAATACTGCGTAATGTAATCATAGACTACATACAAAAACAAAGCACTCATCGAATATGTAATGATTGCTAAAATTGTTGTGAAAAATATTAATTTTTTACGAAGTCCAAAACGATATTTCTTTTTCATGTACTCTCCCCCGATTGCTAGATTGATCAAAAGCTACGTATATATAAATTCCGATCTTCAATGATACAATTATTTCGATCGGAGTTGTTACCTTAGTCCTATAATTATATCGGAGTATTCTACGTTTATTTAACAGTCATTTGGACAATTATTTAACAATACAACGACACCTTGTTCACTCTATGGATCATATCGGTTGGATTTTGCAAATTTGAAGTATAGATACGGATTGAGAGATTCGAAAGGTGAGAATATACTAATTTGTGAATTGGAGAAATTAAAAACGCTCAAGTAATAAATAGTGGTTTAGGAATCTATACGCTAGCAAAATTCCAAGGGGTACTAAATTGTATACAACCGCTGATCAATACGAGAAAGGTGATGCCCCATTCATCATTTTGGTGGAGTATAATGATGAAGTGCTTGTTTATGATGCACTTGTTGATGGGTAATTGGTGGCTGGATACCAATCTATGCTTTCCATATTTCAGACATAAATAAAAATCCCCCAACACCAAATGTGTCAAGGGATTTCAGGTATGACTCCGATTGGACTTGAACCAACGACTTCCACCCTGTCAAGGTGGCGCTCTCCCACTGAGCTACGGAGTCATTTGAGATAAAGTTTTTGTCGACAATTACTAATATAATGTTTTATACTGAACTTGTCAATCTTTTTTTGGAGGTTTTATTATGATCGCCAGAATACTTACTTTTCTGTTAATTGGCGGACTACTATTGGCAGCAATTGCCGTAGCAGCACCTCAATACTTAACTGAATTTTGGATTGTTTTAGCGCTTTTATTTTTAATTGGTATATCGACCTTAGTTATTATTTACTTAAGAAGGGCTATATCCTTAATCAAGGAAATGAATGCTAAGGAGTAAATTGATTCATTTTTTAGATATTACTTTCAATTCGCACTCCCTTCGAATAAACTATAGGTAAAGAGAGTCTTTGGGAGGGGTTATGATGTCAAACCAATTCGTAACAGCAATTAATTGTATGGATGGCCGTGTACAAGAGCCGGTCATTAAATGGATGAAAGAAAAATACAATGCTACCTATGTCGATATGATTACAGAAGCAGGTCCGAACAAAACACTCCTTTATGGAACCGACGAAGATAGAAAAAGAATTAGGGATAAAGTGGACATTTCCTATCATAATCATGGTTCTAAAGTTCTCGCTATCGTTGGCCACCATGATTGTGCAGGTTATTCACTTGAAGACTCTAGAAAAAAAGAAAAAATTAAATCAAACGTACAAATGTTTAAAGATTTGGGTTATGAAATGGAAATCATCGGACTTTTTGTAAATGCAGATTTTGAAGTCGAAGTTGTAGTTGATTAATAAGATGCCGTTCAAGTGATTCATCATGCTTGAGCGGTTTTTAAATGCATATTTTTAATCCGTTTGGGGAACCTCGTTTGTATGGGATTGGGGTGTAAAAATGGCAGATGTTCAACTGACAAAAGAAACAATTGAAATCAATCATACAAAGATCTATTGTGAGCATGCAATAAACGATCGGCCACCGTTATTCTTAATACACGGCTTTCTTGCCTCTACATACACGTTTAATCGAATAATTCCATTATTGGCTGAAGATTTTTCAATAGTGGCATTCGATTTACCAGGGTTCGGGAGCAGTGAGAAATCTACTTCTTTTAATTATTCATTTGAGAGCTATTCACAGTTCGTCAATGATTTAATGGATTACTTTCAATTGGATAAAGTTTTTATTGCAGGACATTCCATGGGTGGCCAAGTTGCTTTGTACACTGCGAAAAACTTTCCTGATCGTGTAAATAAGCTCGTATTATTAAATAGTTCTGGTTACTTAATGAGACCTGCACAAAAATATGTGACAGCTTCTTATCTTCCTTTTTTCCCATCATTTTTAATGCGTTATTTTAAACGAATAGGTGCTGAAAAAACATTACAAAATGTTTTATATGATCACTCGCTGATTAATCAAGAAATGATTGATGTATACGAAAAACCTTTTTTAAAGAAAGATTTTTATCGCTCATTAGTACGTCTCATCAGGCAGCGGGAGGGCGATCTATCTCCCGAACAACTTCGTTTAATTCATCAACCTACATTGTTGCTTTGGGGGAAGAATGATAAAATCACCCCCCTTCGAACAGGAAAACGACTGGCAACAGATTTACCGAATGCAACCTTGAAGGTATATGATCAGACTGGACATCTGATCACAGATGAACGACCGAAAGAGATTGTTAAGGAAATGAAGCAATTTTTACTTGAATAGTCCATCTTTAATCACTTTTGATTAACTGGTGGTCGAGCGGTTGCATCACTTTGTCGAGCGGCTGCATCGCTTTGTCGAGCGGTTACAATGCTTTGTCGAGCGGTTGCATCGCTTTGTCGAGCGGCTGCATCGCTTTATCGAGCGGCTGCATCGCTTTGTCGAGCGGTTGCAATGCCTGGTCGAGCGGCTGCATCGCTTTGTCGAGCGGTTGCATCGCTTTGTCGAGCGGTTGCATCGCTTTGTCGAGCGGCTGCATCGCTTTGTCGAGCGGCTCGAGTGTTTTGCAATGCCGACGCCAAGAAAAAGCCCTGAACGAAGAATCACTCCTTCGTCCAGGGCTTTTATACTTACGTTTATTTTGTAACATTTCCCTCTGCAGGGATTGGTTTCGCATTCAACATTCGTGCGAAATGAGTAGTGTTATAAGCTAGCGTTGTAATGGCGTTTTGGGTGAAGTCGCTATCTGTGCCAGCTTCCATATAAGACGGACCTGGTCCTGCTTCGCCTACCCAATAGGCATCGGCGTTTGGTGGGATTGTAAATCCTAGATGGCTCAATCCATAAATGATGTCGTGTGAGGCATGCTTAGCGCCGTCCTCATTACCTGTAACGACTGCCCCTGCTACACGGTTATAAAATATTTCTTGTCCTTTGTCATTCGTTTGCCCACTGCTTCCGTTCAGTCGCTCTAAAGCCTTTTTGGCCAAGCTACTTTTCTCACCTAACCATACTGGTGATCCAAGGATAAAAATATCTGCATTAAGGATTTTTTGGAGGATTCCAGGCCATTCATCACCCTCACCTAAATCATCTGAAATTCCAACAGGAATATTGTAATCGGCCATCCGCAATACTTCTACTTCAACGCCTTCTTTTTCATAAACTTTTTTCTCCTCATCAAATAAGGCTTCTGTATTAGATTTTTCACCACTTTTCTTAAGTGATGTGTTTAAGAATACACATTTTAAAGCCATAAAAAATACCTCCTATCTATAAATTCTTTTCCCGTCAGATAGGAGGATTAAACGAAGTTGGTTACTGGACCATCTCTACAGCCATGACGTGACGTTTCGTTCGCATGCATGCTTCTTTATTAACATCCGATTTCGGACAACCTTTACAATACTTACCGCTATTTGTTTCATAATTAAAGCAGCATGTCCGGCGTACACGGACCGGTTCATCTTTACCTTCTACTTCAATTTTATTAGTATAAAAGCGTTGTAATGGGTTGAAGCTCGTTTGGAAGAATTCCCCCTTCAATTGGAGGAGATAAGCAAAGTCATTCCATGCTTCCTTTTGTTCATACAAGTTCAATACTTCACTTTGTAACTTCGATTCATATAATTTATAAATATAAACAGCCACATTCTCCCATAACAAAGGAGTTGGCACTTTTGCGACTTTGTTGATTGCCTGAACATAATAGGAAATCTCACGGATACTTTTTTCCAAATATGCATTGCGGTCTGCACGATTAATTACTTCTGTTACTTTATCTGTCTCGCTATATAAGTAAGGCATCCATTTTTGTTTTTTCATCGCTGAAATGATATATCGATTGTCGGCACTAAAGTCTATTTTTTTATTGAAAACAGCTACGGTATATAGAGCAGGAACGAATAGTATGTTTGTTAAACGTTTTATTAGTTGTGATCCTACAACCAATAACTGGTCTGTTTGCAAGATTTCACCCGTCTGCTTTAGATAATCATATAGATAGCCTTCATCTAATAATGATTGAACTACAACAGGTTGGTCAGTTAAGTTGTTTTGAAATAAAATTCGAAATGTTTGTTGTAGCTGTTCTTTTTCTATTCTTGTAAGCGTCATTTCCATATTGATCATCCTTTACGAATTAACCTTTTCATGATTTAACAAACCTCAGACATTTTTAACAACTCAATCTATACCTCATTATAGCTTAAATGATAATCATTCTCAAACATAGTATGTCAATGATTAAAATGACACAAAAAAAACCACAGCTTATTTACTGTGGCGTGAATGGCTCTATCTCATTGTTTGATTGCTTCTATAGGCAAAACCTGTCTTTTCGTTACCATACATGCAGCCTTATTGACGTCTGTCTTTGGACAACCTTGGCAATACTTTTTTCCAGCCTTTGTTTCATAGTTGAAACAACACGTTCGTCTGATACGGATCGGTTGATCATTTCCTTTTACATCGATTTTATTTGTATAAAAACGGTGTAATGGATTAAACTGTTCGTCAAAACACTGCGGATCAAGCTGTAACAAGTAAGCAAAATCATTCCATGCTTCTTTTTGTTGGAGTAATGTAAGGTCTTGATCCTTTAACCGTGTCTCATATAACCAGTAAATATAGACCGCGACATTTTCCCATAATAAAGGCCTTGGCACTTTTGCTACACGATGGACAGCTGTAATGATTTTTGCGATTTCTTGAATGACTTGTTGGAGATAAAGTTCACGGTCGGATTGATCCTCAACAGAAGTTGCATTCCAATTTTTCTGATATAAATGGGGCAACCATAATCCTTCTTTTATTCTCGATACTAAATATAAATCATCCATTTGTATGTTTAATTTCTTTTTGGAAGTGGCTAATAAGAAAAATGCTGGAACAGTTAAGATAAATCCAAGTCGTTTAATAAATTGAGAGCCCAGTGCCAATAGCTGATTTGTTTGAAACTGTTCCTTCAAATTCGGCAAGTAGGTTGATAAAAATTCTGCGTCACGTAATTGTTGGAATGAAACGGATGTATCTGTTTCATCCAAATCAAAAAGAATTCGAAATTGATTTTGGAATTGCTCTCGATTTTCAGGCATCCATTTTTCTTTCATGGTCAGCATCCTTTTTAAGTCTTCCCCTACTGAATGGAATACACATTGGTGTTCCACTATGCGGGTCATTCATAATTTGGCAACGAAGACCAAAAACATTCGCCACTAATTCTGGTGTTACGATAGTGTCTGGGTCACCTTGTTGATAAATATTTTTATTGCTGATTGCTACGATATGATCAGCGTAACGACAAGCAAGATTGATATCATGCAACACCATCACGATTGTCCGATTTTCTTCCTCATTCAAATCACTCAACAAATCCAAAATATCAATTTGATGCGTCAAATCTAAGTAAGTCGTTGGTTCATCGAGTAAAATAATATCTGTATCTTGCGCTAAATTCATCGCAATCCAAGCCCGTTGACGTTGTCCACCGGAAAGTGAATCTACTTTTCTTTCGGATAAATCTTTTACTCCGGTTACTTCCATTGCCCGCTGAACCGCTTTTTCATCTTTCTCAGACCATTGATTTAACCAACTCTGATACGGATACCTTCCCTGTTTAACAAGTTCAAGAACAGTCAAACCTTCCGGAGCTACAGGTGATTGAGGTAATATCGAAAGCTTCTGGGCAATTTTTTTCGTTGGCGTCCGCGCAATATCAGCTCCATCTAATACGATAGATCCATCTTTCGGTTTTAGCAAGCGTGCCAGTGAACGAAGCAATGTCGATTTCCCAGAACCATTCCCTCCGATGAATACAGTGATTTTTCCTTTTGGAATCACTAAATCAAGCTCTTCAATGATGTCTTCTTCTCCATAACCTAGCGTCAATGCATTCGTACGAATGGCATCCATTCCAAACACTCCTTTCAGGTCGATCATTCTGAACCTTTATTGATTTCTACTTTTGTATAGCAAATAAATGAAATACGGTGCACCGATCGCTGAAGTGAGCACACCTACTGGGACCTCAAGCGGTGCGAATGCCGTGCGTGCAATTAAGTCAGCCGCAATGACAATACATCCACCGACCAAAGCTGAGACTGGTATAAGCGATCCAAAAGATGAACCAACTAATCGTCTAGCCATATGCGGAGCCATCAAGCCAACAAATCCGATTCCTCCCGCAAATGCGACTGCGATTCCAGCTAAGGAAGTACTAAGGGTAATCAACATGAATCGGTCACGTTGAATGAGGCTACCTGCATTCGCTGCAAGATCCTCACCTAGCTCCTGAACATTTAATCTTCTTACATAAACAAACAAAATGGCCATCAAAAGAAAGAACCACGGAATAATTGTCCAAACTTCACTCCAATTTGCACCATTTACACTTCCAGTAATCCATATATTTGCTCGTGAAGCCGTAAATATAGGTCCTAAAATCATAATCATGGTTGTAAATGCTTGTACAGCAGCTGAAACTCCTATACCTATGAGTACTAACCGTATGGGTTTGATTCCACCTTTTTTCCAAGCAAGAAAATAAACAAGAAAGCCTGTGACAATCGCTCCTATAAATGAAGCAAGTGGTAACCACTGAATACTGACCGTTAATGTATTGCTCCGATCACTGAAAAAGGCTAAAAATCCGACGGTCGCGAATGCAGCCCCGCCTGTGATTCCGATAATATCCGGAGATGCCAATGGGTTACGAATCATGCCTTGCAGAATCGCGCCTGATACGGCTAATCCAGCACCTGCAAACAGGGCCATTAATACACGAGGCATTCGAAAAGATTGTACGACTAAGTTATTCATGTCTGAACTGGAGTCGAAAACTGCTCTGACTACTTCTAGTGGTGACACTTTTAATTGTCCAATGCCTAAGCTTAAGATAATTAATATGATTGTTAATAAAACTAAACCGATCACATAAGCAATAGATCGATAATTCATTAAGAAGGAAATGTTTCCAACCCGAAAAGGCACATATCTTTTCATTCGTTAATCCCCCTTCTCGCAATGTAAATAAAGAAGGGAACCCCGATGACTGCAGTCATGACACCTACCGGAACTTCTGCTGGCATAATGATATACCGTGCTCCAATATCGGCGATCAATAATAGTACTGCACCTAACATACCACTATAGGGAATAACCCATCGATAATCAATGCCAACCATCCATCTTGCGACATGTGGAATGACGATTCCAATAAAACCGATTGGTCCTGCAACTGCAACAGCTCCCCCTGCTAACAGAACAATTGTCAATGCGGCCAACACTTTGATTAACCATGTTTTTTGTCCTAAACCCTTAGCCAAATCTTCACCCATCGCAAGGACATTAATTTGCTTACCAATCAGTAAGGATGCAACCAAGCCAGTTAGTATATATGGAAAAACTGCAGTTAATATGTTCAAATCCCTTCCTTGCACAGAACCTGCAAGCCAAAATAACGCCTGATCTAATGATTGCTCATTTAATGTAAGCATCCCTTGTGTCAAAGATGAAAATAATGCCGCAATGGCTGCACCAGCCAATGTCATTTTAATCGGTGTCAAGCCATCTTTTCCTAATGTGCCCAATGAATAAACAATGATGACCGCTAATGTTGCTCCTAAAAAGGCCAACCATGTAAATGACATGAGTGATGTCATTCCGAAAGCGGTAATTCCAAGGACAACGAAGAAGCTGGCCCCAGCATTCACACCAAAGATACTTGGTGAAGCTAATGGGTTATTCGTGATCCCCTGCATAATGGCTCCAGCCATCGCTAAGCTTGCTCCGACTGCTGCAGCAATGAGCGAACGCGGGATTCGGGTATCTTGAATGATAATATGCTCATTCGATCCATCAAAACGAAGAAAAGAATCGATGACCATTTGCGTATCAACTTTTGTCAAACCCCAGATGACACTTCCCCACATAAAAAATAGTACAATAATTGAACCAATTCCTAGTCCAATCCATTTCCCTTTATTTTTTTCTATCATAATGAAGTTACCTTTCCACACTGAAACTCCGTAAGTACGGGCAAAAAGCACTAGCTTTCACCAGTCTAGATGAACGTGCCTAGCGTGTCAAAACAGAAAACGCTTATCAATTAGCTTTTACAAAAAAAGATAAATAAAATTTAATAATTTTGTTGACACTCTTATTATAAATGATTACGATTGTTATTGTAAATGATAATCATTCTCACCAAGGTGAATGGAGGAACAGAAAATGAAAAAAAGCATATTTTATTTAATTACTGGTTTACTCGTATTATTCTTAGCTGCTTGTGGCGGAGATGATTCGTCAGAAGAAAGTGGTAGCAATGAGAACGGTGACAACCAGACTGAAAGCGAATCAAGCAATACTTATGAAGTAGAGCATGCGATGGGCACAGCAACCATCGAAGAAAATCCGGAGAAAATCGTCGTATTGACAAATCACGGAACAGAAGCTTTACTCTCTTTAGGCATCACACCAACTGGCGCCGTCCAATCGTGGGTTGGCGATCCTTGGTATGAACATATTAGCGACGATATGCAAGGTGTTGAAGTCGTCGGTACGGAAAGCGACATTAATTTAGAAGCAATTGCTGCTCTTGAGCCTGACTTGATCTTAGCAAACAAAATGCGTCAAGAAGAACATTATGAAGCCCTTAACGCTATTGCACCAACGGTCATGGAAGAAACATTGCGAGGCGATTGGAAAGTAAACTTTGAATTGATTGCCGAAGCTGTCGGGATGCAAGACGAAGGCCAACAAGTACTTGATGATTACCAAAGCAAGGTTGAAGAACTTTCTGCAGATTTGGAAGACGCAGGTAAACTAGATACAAAAGTATCAATGGTACGCTTCATGCCACAAGATGTGCGTATTTATTATAAAGATTCATTCTCAGGAATTATCTTGGAGGAGATTGGATTAGATCGTCCAGAATCCCAAAAGAAAGATGAATTTGCAGCAAAAGGTGTTACAAAAGAACGAATCAATGAAATGGATGGTGACGTCATCTTTTACTTCACCTACCAAAAAGCTGAAGATGGTCAGCAAGTCCAAAGTGAGTGGACAGAAGATCCATTATGGCAAAACCTTGAAGCAGTTCAAGAAGGAAAAGCCTACGAAGTCAGTGATACAATCTGGAATACGGCTGGTGGCGTCATTGCAGCCAACATTATGCTCGATGACTTAAGAGAAAAGTTATTGAATGAAGGAGAATAATGCATAAGAAAAGTACCGGTGTTCATTTATAAGTAGTTCCGTTTCGGTGGAGAAAAGTTTAAATAACATACCATATGGGAGACCAAATCGCATAGCGATTCGGTCTCTTTAAAATGCTGTTATATCAATGCTTATGTTAAATTATCATATGAAATCGCATTGAAAATAGCATACTAAATAGCTAACTGACAATAGCTGTTGTCAATTGAATCTTTAGTATGCTAATTAGGGTTCTAATTGGAGTGTTATTTGGTGTGTAAACTTAGAATGAACAAAAGGCAGTTTTAGTGTTCAAAAGATAGCTGGCAACCTAAGTGAACGAATTGTTTTAAAGGTAAATGGAAATTTTATGTTAATATTAAAAATAGAAATTATGATAAATTGTACTTAAACTAACTGGTAATTTAGTGCAAGAGCTATGATTAACTGATATTTCAACAAACGGGCCATTTTGTTGAGAAAGGGGAACAGGATGAGTGTAATAAATATAATCGGCATAATTTTAGTAATAGTTCTGCTGGCATTGAGTTTGTTCAATGTTTCCTTAAGTAAAATAATTATAGTATTATTTATTAGTTCTCTTGGATTATTTGTTGTAAGAATGACTATTGAGAATAAGGATTTTTTAGATGCCTTTATAAATTCATTTGGTTTAATGACAATAATTTCGTTTGTCGTGGTTATCGTCAATTTTTATAAAAATCGTTCGTTTGAAAATAGCGAAAAGGAATAATGGGATTTCACCAACAGGGCGCGTTTGTGGAATAAAATGTGAAATGATGTACTTAAATTAAAGTGTGAATTAGTAATACAAGACAGTATAAAAGAGCAAACGCTTGGACATTAAAATGTTCAAGCGTTTTTGGTTGATATTTATACTGTTATTTTGATGTTAATTATAGTAATTTTTAGTGTGATAATCAGAATGTTTTTTCGCATTTTCTCCACAGTATCGGAACTACTTATGTTCATTTACCGGTACTTTTTCTTATTCCATTTGTATATGCGACCTAATTTCGGATATATGAGCCAAATACCTGGGATATGCTCCCTCGACCGCGACTTATGCTACCTTCTCTCTTGTTTATGCTCCCTTCATCGTATTTTATGGGACCAAGTCGAAAATATATGTACCCTGCTAACTTTTCAATGAAGAAACAGTCGATACTTTTTCATTCCATTTGTATATGAGACCTAATTTCGGATATATGAGCCGAATACCTGAGATATGCTCCCCCGATCGCAACTTATGCTACCTTCTTTATTGTTTGTGCTCCCTTCATCGAATTTTATGAGCCCAAATCGAAAATATATGCGCCCCTTTTCAAGCCTTCCCACAAAGAAAAATGCCCGTGAGTGACCACTCACGGACATTTTCTTCATTATATTTAACTAACCCGTCTTCTTCTCTTTTTTCTCGGAGGATTTTTTCTTGGATGTGCTTTTTTCGGATGATTTCTTTGCCGTCGATTTCTTTTGTGTCGACTTTTTCTTTATTCCGGTCGATTTTTTCTTGTTTTTTTGCAAGGATTTTTCTAAAGCATCCATCAGATCAGTGACATTATCCTGCTTTTTCGGTTCTTTTGGAATGGTGACTTCTTCCCCGTCTTTTTTCTGTTCGATTAAGTCCTCTAAATTTTCACGGTACTCATCTTTATATTGTGTTGGATCGAATTCCGCTGTTAGTTGGTCGATAAGCAATTTTGCCGTATCGAGTTCTTTTTTACCGACATCCTCTTGCTCAGGTACATTCGGTACTTCTCCGACATTTCTCACTTCATTCGGATAATGAATCGTTTCCATGATTAATGTATTTTCGTAAACACGAACGACAGCAAGGTGTTCTTTTGAACGAATCGTGATTTTAGCCACTCCTATTTTCCCTGTGTCTTCCAAAGCTTTTCTTAATAACGAATACGCTTTTGCTCCTCCTGAGTTCGGAGAAAGATAATAGCTTCGATCAAAATAAATCGGGTCAATTTCTTCCAATTGAACAAAGTCCAAAATCTCAACCGATTTATCATCATTTTCCTCTTTTAACTCTTCTAATTCTTCATCGGTCAAAATGACGTACTTCCCTTTGGCATATTCAAACCCTTTAACAATTTCATCGTTTTCAACATCATCGCGTCCACATTCTGGGCATGTTTTTTTATAACGGATCGGAGTCTTACATTCTTTATGAAGTTGGCGTAATTTGATATCTTTATTTTCTGTCGCAGAATGCAACTTTACGGGTATATTCACAAGGCCAAAGCTAATGGATCCTTTCCACATCGTATGCATAAGGGGCTTCCCTCCTAGTCGAAATCAAAGTATTGGTCCTCTTTATATTCCCGAATTCATACGAATTTATTCATTGGATAATGGTGTAAAGAGTTCATTTCTGTGGTATCAATAACTACGAGGCTTGTGTACATAAGGATGGTGATGGTCATGTGGAAACCAATGCTAACCACATACAGCGAGGATGCGCCAATTGGCGACCAGTGGCGCTATGAAGTGAAATACGACGGTTTTCGCTGTGGTTTGGAATGGAAAGCAAGTAGAGTTACCTTATGGTCCAGAAATGGAAAAGAATTAAATGATCAATTTCCTGAAATCATCAAAGCCTGTGAAGAAAACCAAGACGCCTTCGAAAATGACCTTCCTTTATTGCTCGATTGCGAATTAGTGATTCCCGTCACGAATTTGCGTACCAATTTTTCTGAGTTGCAAACGCGAGGTCGAATGAAATCAACGGAGGCCATAGCAAAAAAAGCGGCGGAACGGCCTGCCAAGCTTTATGTGTTTGATTTACTGAAACATACCGGAAAATCATTAAAGAAAAAAACGTACCAAGACAGGCGCAATCAGCTAGAGAAGCTATTCAAAAAGAACCCGACCAAAAGGTTAAATCTGGTAACCCAATACAAAGATTTAACCAGCATCGAAGAAGATGTATTTTTGCATCAAGCTGAAGGCATTTTAGCCAAGAAAGTTGATTCAACCTATCAAGAAAATACACGCTCAAAACAATGGTTAAAAATCAAAAACTGGCGGCAGGTTCAAGGCATCGTTACGGGATGGAATCAAGCGAACGATTATTACGACCTTAGCGTTTATGACAAGCAAGAACTTGTTCCACTCGGTAAGGTAAAAAACGGTTTTCCAGACGACGACCGACAGACGTTGAATCAATTCATCCGAGAAAATGGACAAAAACTGAACCAATCCACTTGGCAAATCCCTGAAGGCGTTTGCATTGAAGTAAACTGTTTGAATGCACGCAATGGAGAAATTCGCGAACCGTTATTTAATCAGTTTCGATTTGATTTAGTTCCAAAAGAGTGTACGTGGGACCGCGTTCAAGAACAACTCGCCCAACTTCCGGAAGACATTGACTACTCAAATTTGGATAAACAACTGTTTTCCAAAGCAAGGAAAGTGGATTTATTGATCCATTTACGAAAAGTTGCACCATTGATGCTCCCCCATTTGTACAATAAAAAATTAACGGTCATTCGCTTTCCAGACGGAATTTATGAAGAGTCGTTTTACCAAAAACATGTCCCAGAATACGCGCCTGGATATTTCCAAGGAAATGAACATCTTGTCTGCAATGATTTAAGGAGTCTGATCTGGTTAGGCAATCATGCGGCATTGGAGTTTCATGTCCCTTTCAATCGGTTGAATGAAAAAAATCCGAGAGAAATGGTATTTGACATCGACCCACCAAATCAAAGTAAGTTCCCGGTTGCCGTAAAAGCCGCACAATTGATCAAAGAATTATGCGATTATAAAGAGTTGGTCTCCATCGCTAAGACTTCTGGACGAAAAGGATTACAAATCCATATTCCGACTGACGGAGCAGGGACGTATGACGAAACGAGAGAGTTCATGGAAACAGTGGCTAAAGTACTTGTACAAAAATATCCCGACTTATTTACGATTGAACGAATGAAAAAAAATAGAGGCGAACGCGTTTATATTGATTTCTTACAACATGCTGAAGGAAAAACAATCATCGCTCCTTACTCCCCTCGTGGACAAGGAAATGCAACGGTATCCACTCCGCTATTTTGGGAGGAAGTGAATGAAGATCTAGATCCGAATGATTACACGGTTTTCAACGTAGCTGAACGCATCCGTAAAAAAGGATGCCCTTTTCAATATTATCAGCCGTAAGGAATACTTTTCACTGGGAAGGGTATTTGTTGTTATGAGGAGTGATAAACAATGCCTTATATCCAAATTAATGATCTCGATATTGAAGCCGTACCTTTTCAGGACTTAGCGCAAGCAAGACAGTTTTGTACAGAGGAACAAATCGTCGTGAAACATGAAGATACCTTTTATGTCGTGAACGAGACATTTGAAGAAGATCTAATCACTTATGGATATGAAAAAGTCTAATGCAATCATCACCGGTTGAGAAATTTCCGGTGGTGATTTTTTAGATTTGGCTCATATATGTTTGAATGGGTCTCATATTTCTGTTCAGCAGGTTCCTATTTTTGAAATTCATGCCTTTATATTTTTCTCATGGGAACATATCAGCCTAATTAGGCAAACACACGAGCAGGGTACATATGATCGCTATTAAGCGATATGACCTTGTCTCAGAAGAGGACTTTAATCAACGGTTATCGAAATAATGATTGTCGAGCAGCATGTCATGAACATATTAAGGTAACTTATCGCATCATTACAACGGGTTATGCAAGTGATCAACTACATAAATATTCAATCGACTATACTTTAATTACCGGGAGGAGGAACATTGTTGAAAGTAAAAATTGATCTGGATGAAAACCATCATGAAACGACCATCACGATTCATGCGAAGGAGTGGTCTAAAGAATTGGAACTCTTAGTTGAAAAATTAAAAGAACAAACAACCGGTAAATTGATTGGTACGGAAAATGACAAATCAATCCTACTACATCCAAACGAAATTGACTTCATTTATGCACAGGACCGAAAAGTATTTGCTGCCGTGAACAAAAGATCCATAGAGATTAACATGAAGCTTTATGAGGTGGAAGAATTGTTGGAGACTTATCACTTTACCCGCTTCTCAAAGTCAGTCATTGGAAACCTGCAACAAATAGATTCATTCGAGTTAAGTTTTAACGGAAACCTTTGTGTCTTTTTCCGTTCGGGTAACAAGGAGTATGTTTCACGGAAATACGTCATGAATGTAAAAGAAAAGCTTATACTAGGAGGTGGTTCGAAATGATGGCTGAAGCATTCAAAAGAAGTCTTGGCGGCATGGCGTTCGCAGCGTTAATCACGTTTATTTTCATTACAGTACTCTTAATTACAGAAACTGAATCAACTATTTTGGACATATGGAAAGGAATGTTCGGTTCTTTAATTATGGGGATTTACTTTGGCTCAGCGTCGTTGATTTTTGACAATGAAAAATGGAGCCCATTAAAACAGACAATCATTCATTTTTTCTTGTCCGTGACCGTTTGGCTTCCTCTTGCACTCCTTCTTGGTTGGGTACCTGTTGGAATCATTCCAATCGTGATGGGTTTAGTTGGTTTTGTATTTATTTACACAGTATTTTGGTTTGTTTTGCGGAGTTACTTTTCAAAAGTCGAAAAGGATTTAAATGAGCATCTCAAAAAAACGTAAAAAAATGGCTGGCAACCCATGAAGGGAGCCAGCCGCCTATTATCGATTTCTCATTTGTTTAAACAGCTGATGACTAAACACAGCAGCACCAGCAATCAAGATCGATTGGATGGTTGATTCAAACGAGAGACCTAGCATCACACCGGTTAACAGGAAACTCAGACCAAGCAATGTGATTGGGATAAAGCGTGTTGGTAGATTCGTTGATATTTTTAAAATCCGACCGATGATGATCAATACGGGAATCAAAATATAAGCTTCTTCCATAATAAAATCCAACATAGCCAATGTTATTCCCCCTTTACTTGCGAAGGATATCGATGAACGCTTCGTACCCTGCCTTCTTGAGCTGTTCGATTCTTTTCTCAGCATTCTCCCTTTTATGAAAGGAACCTGTGACAACACGATAAAATGTTGGGCCCTCTTCTGTCGGTTCCTGGGATGCTTGTCTATAAGGAACGCCTTCTTCAGCACAGATAGCTTGGATGACGCATTCATAAAGTCCTTCGCGATAATTCTTGTCTTTTAATCTATGCAGGTTCGGACCATCTAAGAAGCCATATTCTACAATTGTTGTTCGTGTACTCCCGGTTTCTCGATTCATATAATAATAGTCTTGTTCATTGTTACCTGGATACGTTTTTGTGAAGATCCGTCTGAATGGATACCCGGCTTTTTCAAACTTTCTTTGAAGACTTTTTTCAAATTCTCCATTCGCATAAATACTGTGAATCAATTCCGTTCCTGAGCCCCCACCTGCATTAAAGTGGTGAGAAATTGCCTTATCATATTCGGAAACAGTTGCAATTCTTTCTTCCCTTGTCAATGTTTGATCTGATTTTCGCGTAACATCACTTGTTACACCTAATTCATTTAACCGGCGATTGACATATAGAGCTGCTTCAAGTGTCCAATCCTTTTCAGCTATACCATCATGAGATGCTCCAGAGTCACTCCCACCATGTCCAGCATCTTGAATCCATTTACTCATAAAATCCCTCCCTCAATAATAGATTATGAAAAACCAATCAATCTGCTTGAGTATCTGTTCATAGAATCGTATGTATATCGAAAAATGGGTGGAAAAATTAATAAAAATAAAAAAAGTCAGGCGTATTGCCTGACTCTTTTAAAATAATTAATCGTCTTTTTCAACGTCTAATACTTCTCCTGTCTTAGCATCAATTTCGACTTCTACTTCTTGGTCATCATCTTCAAACTCAACCTCAAAGATATATTGCCCATCATCTTCGTCTAGTTCAGTCTCCTGAACGGTTCCGTTATGAGTTTCTTTTGCAATTTTTATGGCTTCTTCACGGCTAATTAAATCACTTTTTGATGTTTGTTCAGCTGATTTCACTTTTTTATCTTGAGTTGAATTTTTCTTATTTTCAGCAGTATTGTTATCATCATTGTCTACTTCTTGATCGTCGTCATCTTCTGCTTCTTCGTGATCGTCACGATCGTCATAGTCAACTTCGATGACTTCTCCAGAATACGCATCTACATATACATCAGCGTCTCTGTCTTCTTTGCTTTTTATTTCTACTTCGAATAAAAGCTTGCCATTTTCATCTTCCAGTTCAATTTCTTCAATCGTTCCTTGGACTTCGTTAAGTACGATATCTTCTAATTCTTGGGCACCGACTAATTTATTCGTGTCTATTTCCATATCGGTGTCCACCTCTGTTTCAATTCCATCTTTCCCATAACTTTTATCAAGTGCTTGATCACTCATTGCAGATACCCCAAAAGCTCCTCCTGCAGTTACAATCACTGCCACTGTGCCTAATAATATTTTCTTCTTCATTCAACTTCCTCCTTTGATTTCTTGGTATACTCTTACTGTAAACGTTCAATATGAGAAACAACGGATAGGATTATGAGAAATTGATTAGAAAAGGGTAAAAATCCATAAAAAAACGAACGAAGGATAAATAGTTCCTCGTTCGTTTTCGTTCTGTCGCATGCTTTGATTAATCATCTTTAGAAACGGAAATGACTTTCCCTGTGATGGCATTGATTCGAATGACATAATCTTCATCTTCATCGTCTACTTCTTTTTCTACTTCAACATGGTAATATGCCGTTCCGTCAACTTCTTTCAGTTCAATATCTTCTAGTTTTCCGGATATTTTATCCAAAGCAATTTGGCCTGCTTCTTTCTTTGTGATCAATGTTTGTTGCATCTTCTCTTCTTCTGTTGGCTGCTCTTTACTCACTCGTTTTTGCTCGCTTAGTCGACCTGATTCTGCATCCACATGAATTTGAATCGTTTCTTGGTCATTTTCAATCGTTACTTTAATGTACGGAGACTCTTCATCAATAAATTCGGATGAAGTGATCTCACCTTTGTATGATTGCTTTACCTTTGTTTCGGCTTCAGTTAAAGTCAGCTGATTTTCATCAGTTTCTTGCTTGTTTTCGTTCTCTTGAGTATTTTCATCATTTTGTTCTGTCGGTGGATCTGCGCCTTCTTCTATCGTGTAACTTTCTTCAGATGTTGATGAATTTTTTGATACTTCGTTAGACAGTGTTTGAATCTCGAGTACTTGCCCCTCTACAGAATCAACGAAAACTAAGTATTTTCCATTGCTTTCTTTGATCCTTACTTCGAATTGATCCTCTTTTTCTTCAATCGATAGCACTTGAGCTTGGAACCTTTCTTCCATTTGTTCCTTTACTTCTTCAACAGAGAGCTCTTCAGCAGAGGATTCACCGAAAAAGAATTGCTGAGCGATCAGAAAAAGAGTGATCGTCAGTATCGATCCTCCAGCCATCCAAAAGATTCTTTCTTTATTCAAAAGGCATTAACCTCCTTGAGTTGACCATTTATCCACAGTATAAAACATAGAGATTAAAATTTAATGAGAATCGAATGATGGAATCGTTAGAGTGACCGTTGTTCCTTTTCCGACCTTACTTTGAACATCGATTTGAATATCTAGGGCTTTAGCTAGATCACTAGCCAGGGCAAGACCGAGACCACTGCCTCCTTCATCACGTGTCCGCGCCTCATCCACACGATAGAAGCGATCGAACACCTTAACGATTGATTCTTCTGGTATACCGATTCCGTAATCTTTAATGTTGATGACATAGTTTGTCGCCCGGTTTTTTACATTGATTTCAATCGACTCTTCACTGTACTTACGAGCATTGTCGACAAAAATGTATAGTAATTGTTTGATTTTTTGTTGGTCTGAGTGAATCGGAGGCATCTCTTCATCTACGGTTAAATTTACTTTTCTACCATAAGAGTTCTCGATGTTTTGTGATACTTTTTGCACAACTTCTGCCAATGAAAATGATTCAATGTGTAATTGCCAGTCCTTTTGTCTTCGGGCCAACATGAGTAATTGCTCCGTCAAGTCTCTCATTCGAACGGCTTCTGAATGAATAGCTTCAATTGATTCCATAACCAACTCGGGTTTTTCCAATCCGCGCCGCTTAATTAAATTAGCATAACTTTCAATGACAGTAATTGGTGTTCGTAGTTCGTGGGACGCGTTGGAAACGAATGCTTCTTGTTTTTCATAGTTGTCTTTCAATAAATCAATCATTTCATTAAATGTACGTGTCATTGTATACAGTTCATCGCCCGACTTTTGTTGATATTCGATATGCTTAAATGATGAACTCGTTTGAATATCTTGCATGGTGCTGATGAGTGATTGAATTGGACGACTGATAAAATCAGCGAGCACTCTTCCCGAGACGACAACTGGGATAATCGCAACTAAAACGACCAAAAATAACACAAATCGAAGTGTCCTTAAATTATCTTGAACAGCGCTTAAATCTTCAAAAAGCTGCACATAAACAACTTCACCATCTTGCCAAATCGTCGGCACTTGGACGTAACCGATCTCTATGTTCGAATCATTGGTTCTTCCGCTTATTCGAACAGGATTAAATGGGACGGTTACATTACGTAATGCCAAATGATCGCCTGCGGTGATTTCACTAAATTGGTTACCTTGTTCATCTAAAATGCGCAACATACCATTTGACGGTACATACACTCCGAGCAAGTCGTTTACTGGAAAATTTTCATCTGCTTGAGCTAATCCTGTTAAAATATTCGTGACCTCATCTTCCATTTGGTCAATTTCCCGATCATAAGTAATATGAGAAAAAGTAAAATAAATTGTAATGGAAAGCATTACCGTAATCACAATAAACAAGACAGCGGTATATAAGAAGATTCTATTTTTTAGATTCATAAGCATCCTTCATAACATAGCCGACTCCTCGGACGGTATGAATTAATTTATCATCTCTATCCCCGTCGACTTTTTTTCGGACATACCTAACATAAACATCAACGACGTTTGTCTCACCATAATAGTCGTATCCCCATACGGTGTCCAAAATCTGCTCTCTACTCAAAACATGACGAGGATTTTTCATGAAATAAACAAGTAAATCAAATTCACGAGGTGTCAAATCGATCAACCGGTCACCACGATATACTTCTCTCGTACCCTCGTTCAGCTTTAAATCAGAGAAAATCAACCATTGATCATCAATCTCATTCTTGGACTTTTGTTTCAAGCGCAATGCTGCTCGAATTCGAGCAAGGAGCTCCTCGATTTGAAATGGCTTGGTGATATAATCATTGGCACCCAAGTCGAGCCCTGTCACTTTATCTTCAATGGAATCCTTTGCCGTCAACAATATTACGGCTACTTGTTCGTCTTCTTTTCGGATACGTCGGAGGATTTCGATTCCACTCATCTCAGGAAGCATAATATCCAGTAATACGACATCCCATTCGTTTGAACGATATTTTTCCAACGCCTCAAAACCCGAAGAAGCCTTCTCGACTGTATAACCTTCAAATGATAGCTCCAGTTCAAGCACTCTGGCAATTTTGTCTTCGTCTTCTATAACTAAAATCGATGCGCTGTCAGTCATTGCATTCACCTACTAATTTTCTACGTTAATGATATATACATCTTATCATAAGAGAGAAAAAGCCAGCACAAAACGAGTTTAATAGCTACTCGAATCGTGCTGGCACTTCGGTCGTTCATTTATTGATTTATTCGAAAACCAATCTTTCCAAAGTTTTTACTTTGCTCTAAATAATTAAAAGCATCCGCATAATTCTCCGCTTCAAACATTCGATCGATTTCTGGTTTAATCTCATGCTGTTCGATAAACTGAAGCATCTCACGGAACTCTTCTCTGCTTCCCATCGTCGAGCCTAGCAAGTTGTATTGCCCATAGAAAAACTTCCGTATATCAATCGTCACTTCATCATCTGTTGTTGCACCAAATGTGACAATCGTTCCACCGCGTCTGATGATTCCGAGAGATTTTTCAAAGGTTGCTGCACCAATCGATTCGATCAACAAATCAACTGACTCATCTTTCAACTCTTCATTCCAGTCAGAACCGGTTAAAATTCCACGGTCGGCGCCGAGCTTCTTTGCTTCTTCTAACTTTTCTTCACTCCGTGACGTAACAATCACACGTGCACCAGCTGCTTTCGCGTATTTTAAGGCGAACGTGAGAACACCGCTTCCAATTCCAGGAAGCATTACGGTTTCATCCTTTTGTAAGTTCCCTCTTGTAAACAAAGCTCGATAGGCTGTCAATGCAGCAAGTCCTAAAACACCCGCTTCATCCCATGATAATTGGGTCGGCTTTTTCTCCACTTGTGACTCTGGCAAAACGATGTATTCAGCGAAGGTCCCGTCGTCTGGAAAACCAACAATATTGAATCCTTCCGGTGGAACATCACTGTTTTGCTCCCACCCTAAACTTGGATTGATGATGACTTCTTGGCCAACATCAAATCGCTTCACATCATTTCCTGTCGCTTCAACAACCCCAGCACCATCCGAACCTGGGATTAAAGGTGGGTCATTTTCCTTGTGACGTTTTGTAATGACAGCTAGGTCCCTGCGGTTCATACCTGCCGTCTGCAACTTAATTAAAACTTCACCAGTCTTCGGTTCCGGCTTCTCTGTATCCGTCCAATTGACTCCCTCAACACCTGCAATTTTTTCATGAATTAAGGCTTTCATATGACGAAGCTCCTTTCTATACATCCTCTTCTTGTAATGGGTATCGTTCGAAAAATAGTTTTCCTCCTGGTGGCAATTGTGCTATTCGCCATAAATCTTCCGATAATACGGTTCCGATTGTTGGATAGCCTCCAGTTGTTTGCGCATCAGCAAGCAATATAATAGGACTTCCTTCCGCCGGCACTTGGATGGTTCCATACGTTGTCGCTTCTGACAAAATATCTATATTTTCCTTTCGCTCTAAACGATGTCCCTGTAATTGGCACCCCATCCGATCAGCTGCCCTGATCGTAAAACCTTCTTGGTAAAAGCGGTGAATGGATGAGTCTTTAAAGCTACTCTCATAATGACTTGGAACAACCCGTACCGTGACTTCCTTTGTATACGTCGGGATCTCCATTGGTTGAATGGATTTGGAAGACGCCGCTGCTGCCTGTCTCCCTTTAATGTTATCACCTTTTTGAAAGGCTTTCCCGAAACCTGCTTTCTCAAAGGTAGATTGGCTTCCTAAATAGCTCGTCGATTCAATACCACCGGGCAGAGCTATATACGTGCGCATGCCTGATTTTGGACCTTTAAACGTCAATTGATCGCCCGAGTGTACCGTCAGCTTTTTCCACATTGGAAGTGGTTGTTCATTGATCAAGCCATTTAGGTCCCCACCAGTGACACTTATATCTGTATCTTCCATGACATCGAATGTCACGCCGCCCATGGTAATTTCAATAACTGCTTCCTTTTCTGAATTACCTAATAAATAATTGGCACAATTCGCGGCGTAATGGTCCATGACACCTGATATGGGCACACCGAATGAACGATAGTTTTTTCTTCCCTGATCTTGAATTGTCGTCAAAATTCCCGGATTAATCACTTTCAACATAGATTTCTGCCTCACATTCCAAAAGTGGTCGTAATGTTGATTCCCTCTTTTTCAAAAGCTTCCTTGCACGCCTTTGCATGCTCGACAGCTTCTGGGGTATCACCATGAAAACAAAGCGTATCTGCATGGAGTTCAATGACCTCACCATCGACAGAAATTACTTTTCCATCTTTTGCGATACGTAATGCTTGTTCAATGACATCGTGCGTATCATGTAAAACAGCATTCTTTTCACTTCTCGGTGTAAGTGTTCCATCATTTTGATAGGTACGATCAGCGAAAGCTTCTTGTGCCGTTTCCAGTCCCACTTGTTTGCCTGCTCGAATTAACTCACTATTGGCCAAGCCGAATAACACAAGACGATCATCAAAGTCTTTGACCGCTTGAGCAATCGCCATTGCTATTGACGAATCCTTGCAGCCCATATTATATAGGGCGCCGTGTGGTTTTACATGGTTCAAGCGGCCACCATGCAACTGAACAAAGCCCTGTAATGCCCCTAGCTGATAGATCATCAACTGATAGATGTCTTCTGGTGTATGGGGAATCTTTCTTCTACCAAACCCGTGCAAATCGTAAAAACTTGGATGAGCCCCCATCTGCACCCCTTTTTCCAACGCTTTTTCGATCGTTTGTGGAATAGTTTTATAATCCCCTGCATGAAAGCCACAGGCAATATTGCAAGAGCTGATGATACTCAATAATTCTTCATCATTCCCAACAGAAAATGCACCATAACCTTCGCCAAGATCCGCATTAAAATCAATCGCCATCTTGAATCACCTCAATTTTCGGTTCAAATAATTTGTTTTGTCGAATGGATTCATACGCTTCTTCATCTATTGGATAAAAAGTGATATAGTCACCCGCTTGATAATAAAATGGATATTTTCTATCTAAACGGATCAGTTCCACTGGTGTCGTACCGATAATATTCCACCCACCTGGCGATGAAACAGGATAGATCCCGGATTGTGAATTGATGATTCCGACACTTCCTTTCGGCACTTGATTGCGTGGTTTATCCAACCGTGGAATTGAAAGCTGTTTAGAAAATCCACCGACATATGGAAACCCAGGTAAAAAACCAACCATGTAAATAGGGAATGCTTGATTCGTATGGAGTTGAATGATTTCATCTTTACTTAAACCTGTTTTTTCAGATACCCGTTTTAGATCCATTCCATTATAAAACACCGGTAGATAAATGTTATGAATGGTTTTTTTCGTATCGTAATTTTCCTCAACTTCCAACAATCGCTTTAATTCACTTCGCACCTCTTGATACGTTCGTTTGGATGGATCATAAAAAACAGTTACATTGGTAAATGTGGCAACTACATCCACGATAAACGACCAACTTTGACGAAGCAATAAATGACGAAAGTCTTGCACTCGTTGATTCGTTTGCTTGCTGAGTTCATTTCCGAAAGATACAATAATCGCTTGATCGCCTAATGGCTTAAATTGGATTGACTTCATACATTTCGACTCGCTTTCAATCTCAAAAATTATATTCTTTCTATATTTCTAATACCCTGTTAACCCTATAAAAGAAACGATTAACCTTCTGTATTTTCAGCACTTCCAAGACTATTTTAACATAATTCGGGTATAACAATATTTAGGCTGAGACTCATTTTAAGGAGACCTAATTACATGGCTATTTCTTTCGAGTATGCTAAAATAAATTTATATTCAGTAAATGGAGGTTTGTTTTGTGGGTAGAGCCGGAACATTGATTGACAGGGAAATCGAAAGTGATTTCCTGAACGAAAATATCACTATTAAAATTTATCAACCAGAAAATTTCAGCTCGCTGTATAAATATCATCTATGTATTATGCAAGATGGAGATGATTATTATCAACTTGGAAGAGCCGCTACTGTAAGCGATCGATTACATGCAGATGAACAAATTGAGAATACCATTTTTGTAGGTATCCATTATCAAGATCGCTATGATCGTTGGGATAAATATCACCCAGACGGAGAGAAAAACGCTGAATACATTAAGTTTTTACGGTCAGAAGTCGTACCACTCTTGGATGAAGAGCTTCCAGGATATAATGTAGGATCTTGTCGTGTACTTATGGGAGATTCACTTGGTGGAACTGTCTCTTTGATGACCGCATTGAAATACCCTAACGCATTCGGCAAAATTATCATGCAATCTCCGTACGTTGACGAACAAGTCTTAAAGGCTGTTGAGGCTTCTGAAGAAATTGCAAATATGACCATTTATCATACGATTGGAAAAGATGAGACCGAGGTTCCCACGACAAAAGGTAGTAAAGATGACTTTCTGGAACCTAACCGAAAGCTTCATGAGCTTTTAAGAAACAAAGTAACTGATTATTACTACAAAGAAAACGAAGGTAAACACACATGGAAACAATGGCAGAAAGATTTACCACAGGCCATTCAGACTATTTTTGGAAATTAATTTGCACATGAAAAGTTTTTCAGTCTCATTTCTGTTATAATAGAAGTTAAACAAAAATTGAGACGATTACAATTTTTAGGAGGGATGATTGAATGAGTCAATTAACTTATGGAATCGCTGTTTTTCCATCAAAAAAAATTCAAGACATTGCCAATTCTTATCGGATGAGGTATGATCCGCAATACTCCAAGATACCTCCGCATATTACGTTAAAAGAAAGTTTCACTGCTGATCAACAAACGATTGACAAATTAACTGAAGACCTTTCAAAGATTGCAAAAGAGACGGAACCATTTGACATTGAAATCAAAAAGGTTAGTTCCTTCAGCCCTATTACTCACACGGTTTATTTGAAAGTGGAACCAAATGATACATTAAGTAAGCTGAATGAACAGATGAATGCTGAAGGCTTTCCTGGCGAACAAGCATTCAGTTTTGTCCCACATATAACCATCAGTCAGGATCTATCCGAAGATGAACACTCTGATGTTTATGGCACGCTGAAGATTTCTTCGTTTGATCTAAAAGATACAATTGATCGTTTCCAATTGCTTTATCAGCTCGATGATGGTTCTTGGACCGTCTATGAGACATATAAGTTGGGTGAATAGAGAAAAATGATGAAGATAACGGAAGTAAATAGTGAAAGAGAAAAAAATGACGCTTTTCAGATTCGCCAAGAAGTCTTTGTAGACGAACAAGGTGTTTCGATGGAAGAAGAGATGGATGAATATGATGATCACGCCATCCATTTTGTCGGTTATATCGATCAACGACCTGTACTCGCAAGCCGTTTGAGATTTGTCGATGAATACGGTAAACTTGAACGAATTTGTGTCGTCAAGGATGAACGTGGGAATCATTATGGAAATCAAATCATTGGAGAAATGGAAGAAACGATCAAAAAGCATGGATACTTTAAAGCTAAATTAAATGCTCAAAAATATGCAGAAGAATTTTACAAAAAATTAGGATATCAAACAATATCGGATGAATTTCTCGATGCTGGTATTCCTCATATTACAATGGTTAAGGATTTATCTATTTAGTATTGGAAATTCATCGCTAAGACTTATATAAAGAAAGTCGGATCAACTTTATGTTGGTCCGACTTTTTTTATGAAAAAATGCTTCTATATAGTTGATTCGGACGATGTTCAGCACCAATTGAACGTGTCCGTTGATCATCCAGTTACCGAGTGTACTTCCATCGAGTGAAAACCCAGCAAAAATTATGTATGAATCACACCTTCCAAACGCATAATATTGATAGGATTTATTTACATGGAGGGAACAAAAATGGAGTTCGGATCCATTGCATTAGAAGCTATCGTTGGATTTATCGCACTGTTCATACTGACAAAAATTCTTGGTAAAACACAAATGAATCAAATCACCGTCTTCGATTTTATTTCTGTTTTGGTATTAGGTGAACTCGTCGGAAATGCAGTATTTGACGAAAATGTTGGTGTGCGAGAAATTCTATTTGCGGTAGCTCTATGGGGAGCACTCGTTTATTTCATTGATTTTTTTACCTTGAAAGTTCGAAGAAGCAGGAAAATCCTAGAAGGAATGCCTTCAATTCTTATTCGTCGAGGTGTCATCCAGTATGATGAATTAAAGCGAAATAAGCTAGACCTTAGCCAAATGCTTCAGCTTTTACGTAACAAAAATGTTTTTTCATTAAAAGAAGTTGAGTACGCTATTTTTGAACCAAGTGGGACCATTAATGTATTAAAGAAACACAAATACCAACAACCAAATCATCAAGCATTAAACATCCCAGAACAAGAAGTCCTCTTACCGATCACCATCATTGGCGATGGGAAAATTATTCAAGAGAATTTGAAAGAAATTGAATGGGATGAAAATCGTGTTACAATGGAAGTAGAACAACAAGGTTATCAATTAGAAGATGTTGTTTATGCAGAATGGGAGAAAGGGAAAGGCCTTTTTATCCTAACTTCTGAGTAGACCTTTCCCTTAATCTATATTTAGCATCCAGTCAATAATTTGTCTGGATGTTATTTTCTGTGTTGTACTATTACCCGGTTCATAAAAAGAGAAACCTTTATTATACAGAGTCACTAATAAACTTTCCTTTACCTGTAATTTCGGATAGTAGAGGTGTTTCCCTCTTCCCTACTTTCGCCTGTTCAGATACAACCACTGCCTGATGTTTTGCTCGATTCTCTTGATCTTGTGCCGCCTGTCTCTTCAACTGCTCTTTTCTTCGGTAAACTTCATCCAACTCTTGATGTTTCGCTAATTGTTCATGTAACTTTACACGATAAATACGTTCCCACGTAATTGGCTGAACTACATTTTGTATTGTTCTTAATTGATATTGTGCTGTTTGTTCCATATTGACAGGAGCTATATAACCCATTTCAACCGACCTCCTCTATCTACTAATCTATTCCCTTTATCCCGAAAAATATGCTTTCTCTTTACGACGTTTGTACAACTTTTACGTTACATTCATTTAACTTGTACTTTTTTAAAAAAAGTATGCTGAGATAAGAGTTTGTAAAAAAATCAAACCCGAACGAATTAGACCTAAATAAATCGTTCGGGTTTTTGAATCTCCAAATACACTGTGTTTTAATGGATAATTTTAAATCCAAAAAAAAGGCGGTCTTCTTCTTTCTCCATCGAATTCTTCTTTATCGTACCCTTCATTCTCATGCTCTGTTTCTAACTCTTCCCTCTTTTTTTGTTCTGTTCCTTTCCATAGATCTGGCTTTTCGGAACCAAAAAATGGTTCTTTTCTTTCTGGTGGCTCAAAGGATACATGATTCGCTTTAATCACTAGGTCATTTACGTGAATTTCTTTTTTGTCTTCTGACAAGTTGTTCAACCCCTTTTATGAAAATGTACATTAATACTATATTCATCAATAGACAAATGGGAATAGTCAAATGCCTTTCCATACCTAATAGGATTAAATTGATTTTCGATAAATACAACGTCCGCCCACACTCCACTTGGTAATTCGCATAATGTAGTAGCGTAGAAAGGTCAATTGACTAGAAAGGGGATATTAAATGAGTTGTCGCTGTGATAAGAAAGACAGAACGGAAAATTGTGTTTGCGATATACTTCGTCAAATCGTGGAGGCACAACGGGATACAGTTGATCATGAATGTCAGATTGGCTGCGAGCAATCGATTCAAGATTTGCTAGGTGATTCTTCTGCACCTAATAATCTAGATACGGTTCCTGTACTCCTATATTGTGGGTGTGAACCATTCAAAGGCTTTGGAGTTTATAACAACTCAAGCAGAACGGTTGTTGCAAGCTACTACTTCCGCGTCAAGAGTGTAGATAGTGATTGCTGTGCAGTTCTGGAACTCCTAAGAGATCCACAAGAATCGCAACAAAACTTTACAGATCCAACCCGTCAAAAGACTGCTAATCTTCAAACCACTGGAATCTGTATTACAGTTGACTTAGATTGCTTCTGCCATGTTACTTGCCTACCAGCAGTAAATGCTTGCGGTTTTTAAGTGAGTGAAAGAAAGCTGCCTTGAATTCAATCAAGGCAGCTTTTCTTATGCTTGTATTTTTGGATGCATTAAAAAACTGGCTCAGCCAAGGGCCTTGCCAGCGCATCTCCTATAAACCTGCCAAACGAATATCTTGGATAATCTTTCTGGATATTTTGAAAGCTGGTGCTTGCTGTGGTTTTAATGTTACCGAATCTTCATTGATATCCTTGATTGTTCCTTTAAAACTTGTTTCGTCAGTAATGATTTCACAGTTCATTTGTGGGATTGTTAATAATAACCGACTTAAATGCTTGAATTTCTCATCCAAATCGAATGATTCAAACGAAGACTTACTGGATTTATTTTCATTCGGTTGGTTCACTACCTCCTGATGTGGTTTGTCAGTTGAATCAAGTTCTTCTTCAGTTTTGTTATTTTTTTGAGTTGATTTTTTTGAGTAATAGAACGACTGCGCCTCAACTTCTGTTGAATGAGAACTTTTTTCTTCTATGAATAATAATGGTGGTTTTACGCGTTGCACGTATGGATCACTCCTTTGTCAGTTCTTCTCCATCATATGCAACGGATACATTCATGTGCGTTTGTACCGGGTGGTTTAGAAAAGATATTCATCAGCGACCACTGGAGTTAGGTAGTGGCACTGAACTTAGCTGTTTTGGTGGGTAATTGATTCAATTTCTAGCAAATTTAACGTCAATGAAAAGGGGCTGGGACAAATCAAGTTATAAACTCAGAAACACGAATATCAATCTAATTTAGCGTAGGAAATATACGGAGACTTCTGCGGGAGCAAAAGCCTAGGTGAGACCCCACAGTGCGAAGCACGAGGAGGCTCAACAGCTGCCCGCGAAAAGCGCAGTATATTTCCGAAGCGCGTATTTCCGCATTACTAAATTAGGTTGTTCGTATCTGAGTAAACTTTAAAGGGTTTGTCCCAGCCTCTCTAATTACTTTATTCTGTTAGTCCTAAAATATTGTACCCTGAGTCTACGTGTAATATTTCTCCTGTAATTCCACGTGAGAGATCGCTCATTAAGAAATAAGCCGTATCTCCGACCTCTTCTTGTGTAACAGGTTTACGAAGTGGTGCTCTTTCTTCGATTGTCTTCAAGATTGAGTTGAAATCTCCGACACCTTTTGCTGACAATGTACGAATAGGTCCAGCAGAAATCGCATTCACTCGGATTCCTTCTTTTCCAAGATCGTTTGCCAGATAACGCATGGTCATATCTAAGCTCGCTTTAGACACTCCCATAACATTATAGTTTTCAACTACGCGCTCACCGCCTAGATAGGTCATTGTCATGATGCTTCCGCCTTCAGTCATCAACTCTTTAGCCTCTCTGGATACCGCTACTAAAGAATAAGCGCTGATATTTTGAGATAGTAAGAAGCCATCTCTTGATGTATCAATGAATTCTCCTTTTAAGTCTTCCCGATTGGCAAAAGCAATACAGTGCGCCAATCCGTGAATAACTCCTACATCCTCTTTAATTTCGGAAAATGTTTTCTTGATGGCCTCATCGTCCGTGACATCACATTCATAAAAAAGAGAATCATCACGTTCTAGCGTTCCTGCTAACTCTCTTACCGGCTTTTCAAAACGTTCACTAGCATACGTAAAGATCAAGCGAGCTCCAGCATCATGTAAAGATTTAGAGATCCCCCAAGCGATACTTCTTTTATTGGCCACACCCATCACGACGTATGTACGACCTTCTAATGAGAATTTCATTTCATCGGCCTCCTATTTTAATAAATTAGCATTTGTTATTAGTACCTAGTCCTATTTTATAAGAAAGCGTACCATTTAACAATCTTTTTTAGCATTTATTTTTAAATGAAACATTTTACCCCGTTTTTTTGGTAGGTTTGTTCTCTCTTAAGTTTGGCTTTATATCAACAAATACATAAAGGAAGTGGCCAAGCCAAAATAAATCAATACAGAAATAATGTCGTTAATCGTCGTGATGAATGGTCCACTTGCGACCGCTGGGTCTATATTAAATTTATGCATCAATAATGGCATCAACGAACCGGCTATCGTAGCAACTAAAAGAGATGCAGCAATCGAAACACCGACAATGACACCAAGGTATAAATGATTCATCCATACAAGAATGATCAAAAACATCAATAAACCACATGTAATACCCGTAATGAAACCAGTTAATGTCTCTCGACGAAGTCGCTTAAAAAAGCCCTCTTTTGAAATCTCTCCTGTTGCCAAACCTCTTACTGTAACAGCTAGTGCTTGTGTTCCACTATTTCCAGCCATTCCAGCAATCAACGGTATGAATATAGCTAAAACCGCCACTTGGTCAAGTGTTTCTTCAAATCTTCCAATGAGGCTTGCTGTAATAAGTCCAAGAAACAGTAAAATAATGAGCCATGGCAAACGTTTTTTTGCAGCATTGAAAGCTGTTTGATCCCCAGGATCCATATCTGTAACAGCCGCTAATTTAGAATAGTCATCACTGGCTTCAATATCCATGACATCTAAAATATCGTCTACGGTAATGATTCCGAGCAAATGTTGTTGAAAATCGACGACAGGTAACGCTAAGAAATCATAGTCTCTCATTAACTGAGCAATATCTTCCTGGTGATCGCCAACATATGAAGAGACAACTCGGTCACTCATGACGTCACTGACTTTATCATCCTGTTCGGAAATGATTAAATCCCTAAGAGACATAACACCAACTAGTCTTTGTTCATCGTCAATCACAAATACATAGTATATCGTTTCTGCATCAGGTGCAGCCGAACGCAGATGTACCATCGCTTCTCGAATCGTCATATTTTGATTAATGACGACATATTCAGTTGTCATAATACTACCGGCCGTTTTTTCTTCGTAATGGAGTAAGCTGCGAATTTCATCAGCTTCTACTTTGTCCATTAACATTAACAAGCTCGTCACTTGATTTTTATCCAACAGATTCAATATATCAACTGCATCATCTGTCGGAAGATCATCGAGAATCCTAGCAGCATATTCTGGATTCATTTCAAGCAAACGCTCACTGAAGAAATCAAAATTCATATGTGTACTAAGTTCAGACATTTCTTCTGGTGAGAGATACGTATAGATTTGAAAACGATCTTCACTTGACACTTCTTCAAAAATCGTTGCCTGATCATAAGGATGAAGACTTAAGTAAGCTTCTCGGAATAGTTCTATATCATTGTCTTTTAACGATTTTAAAACATCACGATAATTTTCTTTTCGAAGGAATTCCATATTTTCTCCGTTGTTATTTTCCATAAAAAAACCTCCTCAAGGAAGCCAATCCGTAGTATTATTGTATAATGGGTCAATTTATTCGACAAATGACTCATCTATTTTAAATTGTCGAGAATTGACGTATGATTAAAAAGAAACAAACCTTATAAGGGGAATATACATGGAAAACTACTCTAAAGAAAAATATCCTTTAGATTCTTTTTTAATTACAATCATTGTAGCATTGATTGCCATCAGTTGCTTTACTTTATATACGTTACAGGATTTCTTGCCCGGTGACATATCAGGAATCAAATTTTCCATCCGGCAAATCATTTGGTTTTTAGTAGGTAGTATGGGTGTCGCCGCCATCATGATATTAGATTTTGATTGGTACCGAAAGATTGCTTGGGGCATTTATGGGTTCGGTGTGTTTTTACTAGCAGGACTGTTTTTCTTACCTTGGAGCTCGACATTGAACGGAGCTACACGATGGTATGAAATTGCTGGCCAAACCATTCAACCTTCCGAATTCATGAAAGTTTTCTTCGTTGTCGGATTGGCTCACATGATTACATCACACAATGAAAAATGGACAAAGAAAAATCTAACCTATGACTTGGTTTTGTTAGCCAAGTTATTAGCGATGTCTTTGCCTCCTTTCGTTTTAATTGCTCTACAACCTGATCTAGGTTCTGCTTTGGTAATTGTTTCGATCACTGGTTTTCTTACATTGATTTCTGGAATACGTTGGAGAACTTTACTTACAATTTTTGGACTTGCCTTTGGTACGTTGGCTGTCATTGTTGTTTTATATCTAACAAACACCGAAAGATTCATTGCCTTATTAATGGACAGCCCATTCGATCACGTAGCTTATCGGATTCAAGCATGGCAAAATCCTCATCTGTACAGTGACGGATCAGCTATGCAAGCAATTAAATCCATGCTCGCTATCGGTTCTGGCCAATTATTTGGTAAAGGAATTATGGGCTTTGAAGTTTATATTCCTGAAAGACATACGGATATGATTTTCACAGCAGTTGCTGAGCAGTTTGGTTTTATCGGTGCCAGTGTTGTCATCGTACTTTATTTTTTGATGATCTACCGAATCATTAAAATAGCATTAGATAGTAAAGATCCATTCGGTACGTACCTATGCGTTGGTATGGTTGGGTTATTTTCATATCAAATCTTTCAAAATATCGGAATGTCTGTCCAACTATTACCTTTAACGGGAATTCCATTGCCATTTTTAAGTTATGGAGGTACCTCCTTGCTTGTATATATGGCAGCCATCGGTCTCGTTCTAAATATTCATTCTCGTAAAAGAGAATTTATGTTTGAATCTGAACAATAATTCAATCATTATATTAATAGAGACATAGACAACAAATGAATTCTTATGATGGGGAAAACGGTTGATTAGCGGAGGGGAAAGTATGGACGAAGAAGTACAACGGAAGGTTTTGTGGGTGATCGGAGCGATCATCCTTGGAATCACTGGGATCTTAGTTTCATTAATTGGACCAAATATGATCTTGTACTATTTATATGAGCACAATCAAACAAATGTTTTTTTAATTGATGTGCCGATTATTGCTAATATCTTATTAGGTATTGGCACACTCTCTTTTGTCATGTTTTGCATTTTAATGATTTTCGAACGAAAAATGATTAAAGCAGCCGGGATTCTTATGTTAGTCATTGGTCTTGGCTTAAGTTACGTAAGTTTTAATTTGTACAATATGTTTGCAGTAGATGAAATCACCATAAAAAAACCGTTAGATAAAGAGAATTTTACATGGTCCGAAATTGAAAGTGCTGCTTTCACTTATGACGATGCAGCAAACGAAACAGAAATTTCCTTTCATCTTCCTGATGAAAAGAAAGATTTTACGCTTTCTCAGAAACATGCCGGGGATGTCGGAACCATGAAGGTATTATTAAAAAGAAATGATGTCCCTTATGAAGAGAAAGAAGCATAAATGGATTTCAAGTCGTTTGGCAAATGGCTATTAAAATGAATTCGTTCTTCGCTGTATGGGTGAATGAAACTGAGCGACTGGCAATGTAACGCTTGTCGACTTAACAACTGTGTTGAACCTCCATATAAATCATCCCCAACAAGTGGATGCCCCATATAAGAAAAGTGGACTCGAATTTGATGTGTCCGACCTGTTTCCAATTGAATCTTTATAAACGAGCAATTATTCTTTTTTTCGAGTAAACGAAAATGAGTAATTGCTCGTTTTCCTGTTTCTGAGACCATTCGCTCAATGATAGAAGTCGGTTTTCGACCAATCGGCAAATCAATGATCCCCTCCTCTTCTTTCATATCCCCTTCAACGATTGCTAGGTAATTTCGATCGATTGGTCTTTGTTGCAACAAATGGTGTGTATATCGATCTTTTGCGATAACGACTAAGCCGGAGGTGTTCCGGTCTAACCGAGTGACAATGTGAAACGTCTTCTCTATACCTCTTTTTTGATAATCATGCATAACGCCATTCGCTAATGTTGGCATGTTTGCATCATTGGGATTCGGTAAGACAGCCAATCCACTTTGCTTATTGACTACGAGGATAGCTGAATCTTCGTAAACTTTCTCAATCTCTAACGGCATGGGAGAAATCGTTGTGGACCGAACTTCTTCTGGAAATTGTATCTCCAATTGATCACCAGATATAAGTTTTGTACGCACAGTCACATGTTCCCCGTTCAACCGAATCTCTCCACGCTCTTTTACATCTTTCAATAATCGATTCGAAAAAAACCGTACATGAAGTAAATAATCACGTACGGTTGATTGGCTATATTCATCAGTGATTTTCCATCTCATTTTGTTTCACCCTTACACGGACAATTAATCATTTTCTGTTCTGGCATTAGAAATAAATGAATCATGTACTCGTTTCCAGAACGGAAATGGTCTGAACCGAGCAAAGCGTACTCGTTCTTCTGCAACACGGCATTGAATCGAATGCACTTGATTGAAACTCATTGTCAAATGATCGATCGTAATCAGGAATGTTCGATCATTCTTAGGCCGTAATACCGTTGTATGGTGTTTCGGCAATATTAACGGTGAGCCGACTGTACGGAATACACGATTGTTAATCGATGCCATCTCGGTAATTTGATAGGCTTCTAACGAGGGATGGATGATCGCTCCACCCAATGCTTTGTTATAAGCTGTCGATCCTGATGGGGTTGAGATACATAGACCGTCACCTCGAAATGTTTCAAAATGTTCCCCTTTGATTTCCACGTCCAAGACAACTGAGCCTTCCGCTGTCTTTACAGATGTTTCATTCAGTGCAAGATAACGGTGTTCATGTTCATAATCTTTTGGACGGATGATTAGCTCTAACAAAGGATACTCAATGACTTGGAATGGCGTTCTAGCTATTTCAATGATCAGTTTTTCCAATTCACTTGGAATCCAGTCTGCATAAAATCCTAAATGTCCTGTGTGAACCCCAATAAAAGCTGTTTCTTTCAATCGATGATTATAACGATGAAATGCTTCAAGTAACGTTCCGTCTCCACCAACTGAAATGACTAGGTCCGGCTCTTCTTCATCATAATCCATATCGAATTCAGATAAGTAGCTTTTAAATTTCGATTTGATTTCCTTCGAAACGCTATCTCCTCTACACTGTACATAAAATTTCATAGAAATACTCCTTTTCTCTTCGAATGAAAATCCATTAATCTTTTTTTCTTCTGAACACTTTTTGGGCGTCTTGGATTTCCTGTCTGATTTTTGACATTTCTTCATCCAACCGGAAAGCTGCTTCTGCTGCATTACGCAGTCTTGTTTGGACTTCCTCTGGCAGTTGCCCTGAGTATTTATAATTAAGTGAATGTTCATTGATCGCCCAAAAATTCATCGCGAGAGTTCGGATTTGAATTTCGGCTAAAAGGTTCTTCACCCCATAGATTGTTTCTACCGGATAGCGAATAACAATATGATAAGAACGGTAGCCGCTCTCCTTATTTTTTTCAATATAATCTTTTTCCTCGATAATTTCAAAGTCTTGTCTTTCCCGTATCAATTCAACGATTTCATAAATATCTTCAACGAAAGGACAGACTACGCGAAGCCCTGCGATATCTTGTACTTCCTCTTCCATTTTCGAAAGTGGTATTCCACGCCGCTTCGCTTTTTCAATGATACTTGTAATAGGTTTTACCCTTCCGGTTACGAATTCAATCGGTGAATGGCGGGATTCATAATCGAATTGCTTTCGCATTCCTTTTAGCTTGATCTTCAGCTCGTCAACGGTTTGTGTATAAGGCGCTAAGAAAATATCCCAATTCATAGCTGCATTCCTACTTTCTCCAACTTACTGATTTTCCATATTCCATTGTATCACAAATTAATTATGGTCAGAATCTTTGCCATATGCCTAATAATATCGGATAATAAGAAGAAGATTTGCAGCCAGGAGGTGGCTCTATGCAAGAAATTGAAATTGAACTAAAAAACGAGCTGAACGATGAAGAATATACATATCTAAAAAACACGTTATTTAAAGAAGCGCAAATGAAAGAGCAAACGAATCACTATTTCGAGACAAGTGACTTTCAACTAAAAAATGCCAGCTCGGCACTTCGTATTCGATTCAAAAAAGGAAGCTATGTTTCCACATTAAAAGAACCTCAGTCAGAAGGGTTACTGGAAACACATGACGAACTGGACGATGAAGTTGCCAAAGCATGGATGAACGGCCATGTGTCACTTGGCCCAAACATTCGGAAGCAAATCGAAAAACTAAATATCTCAGAGAAGTCGATTCAATACTACGGACAGTTAACGACCTACCGACAAGAAATACAAAAAGATGATTGTTTGCTCGTATTGGATCATAGTATTTATCATCAGCAAGAAGATTACGAGCTAGAAATTGAAGCACCGAGCACACAAAAGGCAGAGAACATGCTTCAAGAAATTCTGACAACCTATCAGATTGAACGACGTCGTATTGAAAGCAAAATCAAACGGTTCTTTTCAGCAAAACAATCAGACTCACAATAAATTGAAAATTTTTCAAGTAACGTCAAAAGACATAATATTTGATAGATAGAAAGAGCGTTGCTACAATAATGAAGTATCAGAAAGAGAGGATCTAATTCATGACTGTTCAAAGAGCGAATATATACGATGACATTGGGGGAGCTGAAACCATCAATAAATTGGTCGATGCTTTCTACAAACGAGTCGGCAAGCACCCTGATTTGATTCCAATCTTTCCAGAAGATTTGACAGAGACAGCAAGAAAGCAAAAATTATTTCTAACTCAGTTTTTCGGTGGGCCGAATCTGTATGTTCAAGAACGAGGCCATCCAATGATGCGCGCAAGACATTCACCGTTCCCTATTACGCCAACAAGGCGTGATGCTTGGCTAGCGTGTATGGATGCAGCGTTGGATGAAGTAGAAATAGAGGAACCATACCGAAGTGCAATGTTTGAGCGTTTACGTATGACTGCAAATCATATGATGAATACGCCCGAATAGTATTATAGGGGGAAAGGGGAAATCGATGTGGAAGAGAAGTCATCGCAAGTTATTGTCGAGCTAGCATCGAAAGAAGATTCCCAAATTGACCATTATCTAAATAAACCATTAGAAATGTACTTATTTATAGATCCGATGTGCCCAGAATGTTGGTCCTTTGAACCGTATATTAAAAAGTTGATCAGTGAGTACGGACATTATTTTAAATTAAGGCCGATTATTACCGGGTCACTGTCTTCTTTATATAATCCGACTCCAGCTTATATACGAGAGAAAATCAACGATTGGGATCAAACAGCAAAAATGACTGGAATGTGTTGTGATCCAGATTATTGGCTAGTCAATCCTGAAACATCACCTTGGCCTGTCTCTCTTGCAATTAAAGCTGCAGAGTTACAAGGACAACGAGCTGGCACAAGATATTTACGCAAGGTTCGTGAATATTTATTCCTAAGCAAGAAAAATATCTCCGAAATTGAAAATCTAGTAAAAATTGCCGAACGAGTCAATTTGGATGTCGAAGAATTTCAAAAAGATTTACATTCTGAAGCAGCCAAACATGCTTTATTGGGAGATTTAAACTTAACACGTGAAATGGAAGTTGACCAAACACCTTCAATTGTTTTATTCAATCGTGAAGATGAATATGATGGTCTCAAGATTACCAGTACATTTGACTATGAACTGTATGAGCGAGCTTTAATGGAGGTCATAGGAAAACACATTTCACCAAGTATTAAACCAAGTCTGATTGATTTCTTGGCCGAACATCAATTCGTCGCGACAAAAGAAGTCGCTTTTGTCTTTGATTGGTCAATGAAGAAAACAGAAAGAGAATTATTAAAGTTATCATTTAACAATCGAATTGAAAGAATTCATGCAAAGTACGGAAGTTTTTGGATGTATAAACAAACGACATAAATTTAATGATTCTAGTACTCATACTTTATCTACCTGCCCCGTAATATAATAGTAGACAGGAGTTGATCGCTATGTTGATCGTCTTAGGCTGGCTATTATTATTAATCGGGGCTTTTTTAGTGAACATCTTAGGAATGATGGAACTATTACCTCGTTTTTTTACGTTTCCACTTTTTTTCACTGTCATCTTTATATTTATTTACACTGTTTCGCAGAAGAACTCCATTCGACGGAGATAAACAGTATACGAACAGAAGTAGTGCGGTTAGCGCGGTGCTTTGAGCGTGAAATCTTAAAAGATGATAGCACTGCTTTGAACGATTAGCACACTTGATCGAACAATTAAGTACTTAAGAAATATTAATCCAATTCCTTTAACAGTGCACGACATCGTTTCGAGAATAATATTTCCCATAATCTTCGCTCTATAGGACTTTCTAGTACTTTTTTTCAACCGTTCGGGCGTATAGAGCCACTCTATAAGACTTTCCTGCAGGTTTTTTCAACCATTCGGGGGTATAGAGCCGCTCTATAGGACTTTCCTGTAGGTTTTTTCAATCATTCGGGCGTATAGAGCCGCTCTATAGGACTTT